>CAJOMS010000050.1 GCA_905235795.1 uncultured Clostridia bacterium
TTTTTGAAAAATCGTCTCAAAACTAGCACTTTTGTGGTGACAAAATATTTTAATTTTTGTAAAATATATAATGTATAATTATAAAAAAGTTCAGCGCATAGGCTATCAAGTCAGAGAAACTTACAGGATGGTATTAAACGATGGATAAAAACGTATTTTTGGCGACAAAAGAGGACGGGGAACAAATATCCAAGATATTGGAAAGCGTAGCTGGCAACTCCCTTTTTTCTATGGCATATACGCGTCGCCCCGATGCCTACGAGTCGTATATGAAAGAATCGGGAGAATCGCACGTATACGTTCAAAGGGAAGGCGATAAAATCGTTTTGACGTGCGCTCTTTTGATTCGTGATATGTACGTTGGCGGACGGGTTACGAAAACGGGCTATATTTGCGGGCTGAAAAAGAATCCGGAATATAACGGCGTTCACGCGAACGGCTTGCAATTCTTTCAATGCTTCAAAGAGGAAGACGTGGATTTATTCTACTGTTGCGTTGTAAAGGATAACAAGTTTCAGCAAATGATCGAAAAAGATAGGAAAATACTATCTTCCGGAAAGATTACCGACTTAAAAACGTTTATGTTTAATCCGAAACAGAAAATAAAAGTTCCAAAGCATTCGTATACGTTCAGACAGGCAAACGCGGGGGATACGCAAACCTTGTTAGCATTTTTGAACGAAGAAGGGAGGAAGAAAGATTTCTTCCCCGTAATAAACTCTTTGGATCAGTTTTATAATCTGAAAATTGAAGATTTCTATCTGCTGACGGACGGGAACGATCTGCTGGCGACCGCCTGCCTATGGAACGTTTCATCCTACAAGCAATATACGGTTTTGAAATACGGTGCGCTTATGAAATTTTTAAGAATCGCCAATCCGCTCTTTCAAGCGCTGAAATACGTGAAACTTCCAAAAGAAAACGAATCGATCGACTTCCCGTTTTTATCTTTCTTTATAAGCAAGAACGACGATTTAATCAATTATAAAATTTTCTTGAACGAAATAAACAAGGTCGTATCGAAAGACTACGGTTATTTGTGCCTTGCGCTGCCCGAAAACCATTTTGCCATAGACGTTTTTAAGGAGATAAAAAACCTTAACATAGCAAGCACTCTTTATGAAATAGGTTTTTCCAAAAACGTAAAGGAAGAACCTGCCGCGTCTATCGATGACGTTTTCACCGAAAACGCATTGTTATAAACCCGACTTCGGTCGGGTTTTTCTTTTAGAAAAAAATAAAAATTTTTTTTGAAAAATTGTCTCAAAACTAGCACTTTTGTAGTTACAAACCTTTTTACTTTCTGTAAAATTTATAATGTATCCGTATAGGTAGCGCACGGAGTGCGGAAACGGCGCAAATGCAGGCAGTGGCAAGAAAGTCTGTGCGACCGCCGCCGCGGCTGACGAGCTTAAAGATAAATCCGACGAATAATCGTCAAAAACAAAGTCAAAAACCGCATAAGCGGAATTTGTATAAAAAATTTTTAAGGAGTAAAGCGTTATGAAAAAATTATTGGCATTGGTATTTGCGTGCATAGCAGCGATGAGTTTATTTACGCTCAGCTCGTGCAAAGGCGTGAAAAAATTTTTTGACAGCGCCGTAGACGAAATTAACAGCGCCATCGAAAACGAAAAGGCAAACGAAATCGTCGGCGAATACGTCTTACACGAACAGATTTTTACGCCTATGGACGAAAACTTGCCCGTCGTGAGATACCACGTCGGCGATCGTGGCGTGGATATAACCGAGGACAGCCGGACGGTTGAATTCAAATCGGACAAAACCTTTAAACTCACGTCGAACGAAGCCGGAGAGGAAAGCGCCGCCGAAGGCACCTGGCAGTACGCAAACGGGGATTACCCCGATTACACCGTTTCGGTTAACAAAGAGACTGCAAACATCGTTTATGACGTTACGATGGAAGACAAAAATACCATCGTTCTGACGGGGGATGGCATGGGCCTCCGCTTTACTCGCAAAGGCGTAACCCTTACGATCGGCAACGTCGTCGGAATTTACAAGCTTGACGAAGTGATCGACACCTCGGGCGACGTTTATACCCGCATACACGACGTCGACCGCGGAAGCAATTTCACCGCAAACGATATGGTTATTACGCTTAAAAATGACGGAACCTTTGCGGCTACGGTATTCGGCGAGTCATCAACCGGCACTTGGGTAAAGAACGATCCATATATCGTGACCACCGCTAACGGGAATACTAGAACGTTGACTATCGTCGAAGATTCCCTTCATATAGAAATATCGGCAGGCAAGACGTACGTTTTGAAAAAGGTCTGATAAAATCATATAGATATTAAAATCTGCCAAAAGGAGGAAATAAAATGAAAACAAGAAATTTAATTATGAGCTATATGCTCGCGCTCGTCATGGCGCTCGGGCTTGCGTTCGGACTGGGGGCTGCGTTCGGCGATAAGGGCGCTCAAAGCGTTGCCGTTGCTTCGGCAGATACGCACGTCAACCTTCAATATGCAGACGTTGATGAATTCGATTTGCCAAGAATCGGTGCGTTGCCCGATACGGAAGTGCATCCCGTTCATTTTTGTTATGAAGTTACCGAAGTGATTTGGATGTACAAAACAGGTAATTATTTCAGCGAATGGAACGTAAAAAAACGGTTTGAGCAAGGCACGACCTACCGCGTGGGTATTGTTTTGACAGCCAACGACGGCTACTATTATGATTCGAAATCAACTCATAACGCCGCAATCAACGGAGAGGCTGTGGATTACAGAGTGGTCGACGAAAAAGCAATCGTGCTCACTAAGGACTTCACGATGGACTCTTACATAACGTCGGTAAGCGTCGCCGGTTTGAAAGCGCCCTATATAGGCCGTGAACCGGATACGGAAGTGATATGCGCAAGCGACGCGTACACGGCGAACGTCGTTTGGTATAGGCCTATTTTAGGCCGAACAATGAAAGAAGGCGAAACTTTCCGCGCAAATACTTCTTATCGTGCCGAAATTCATATTACAGCCAACGATGGTTACGTATTCAGCGTAATAGATAAAGCGACAGGATTTGTCAACGGCGAGGAGTGTGAATCTACATATTTAGCCACCAATAAAGAATTTATAATGTATCAATATTACGACTTGGGTTTCGCGCCCATGCAGGACGTGAAAGTTAAGTTGGATAAGCCCATGCCCGGTTCTACGCCCGATTTTGTCGCGGAAACCGTCGGCGACGGCTTTGTTAAAGATTACAACGAAAACGGCTATATCCACGGCGTTCGTTGGATTGACAGATATGCGGGGTTGATCTTAAAGGAAGACGATACGTTCCTTGCGGATAGAGAGTATATGCTAACCGTTATGATCGAAGCGGATGAAGACCATGAATATACCTCTGCGAGAAAATACGTTTATTTCAATGATAAAATGTGCCTCGAGCAGCCTTCCACCGATCCGCGCGTGCGCGTTTTCGAGATCTACGTTCGTACCCCTAAAGAGATTGCAAGCGTAAACGTTACGAATCTTTTAAAGCCCGTTGAAGGCAATACGCCCGACTATTGGTTGGACGTTGACGCGGAAGGCGTTACCATCCAATCGGTTGAGTGGGAAATTTATAATGACAGAGACGGTTCCGTAAGCTCGATGGGTGAAAACGAAACCTTTGTGGACGGAAAGACCTATCGGATGAACGTTTATATGAAAAATAACAATGCCGACAAGGTATTTGCTACGAAATTGAACGCTAAGGGTGAGAGAGGCATAGCGTCTTCCGTTACGCTTAACGGCGAGAAAATATATCCCGAAGTTTGGACAAACGAAGAAGGCGAGAGAGACGCGTATAACTATATGTGGTTCTACTGTTGGTACACATGCGAAAGCGAAACGGTAACGCAAGCAGTGGCTTGGATTGAAGCGCCTATCGCACGCAAAACGCCGAGTTACAACGTATCTATTGCCGGCGACGAATTGACGGTTGAATCGGTATACTGGACGAAATATACGTGGAATGATAGCATTAATGATTACGCGTTGGAGAAGATCACCTCCGATACGGCGTTTGACAGAGGTGTCACTTATTGTGCTTTCATCACTGTCAAAGTAAAGGGAAACCGCAAAATTCCTTACAACCCCGAAACGAACGGCTGCGGAATGAGCGGAATGGTCAACGGCAAAAAGGTTGACGTTTACGCCGTAAAGAAATTAGACGACGGCACCGAAGCGGATCCTTATAAATATGCAAAACTTGCGTGCTGGTTTAAGTGTAACGGCGAAATTATCGACACCGTGGACGTAAGCGGTATCGTTGCCCCCGTTGCGGGCGAAAATCCTTGCTATGACAGAACGATCCTCGGCACGGGCTACAATGCGGTTGGCACGGGAAAAGACTGGAATGGCAAACAAGACGTATATAGAATGAGAAACGGCGTTGCCTGGTACGACGTGACGGACGGCGGTATGGACTACGTTTATGAAAATCAATACTTTATCGGCGGTCATACTTACGAAGTTTGGATTTATCTTCAAACGACGGATAGCAACACGTTTGCGGTCGATAAATATTATGCAACGACGGTCGAGGGTTTCCTGAACGGATATGAAGCAATCGTAGCGCCTACAGTGGGTAGTCAACAAAACTATTTGCTTATGAGGTATGCTTTCACCTGTGATAAGATGGCGGTGGATGAGATCAACGTTGAAATCGCCGAACCCGTTATCGGCGGAAAGCCCGACTGGACGAAGATCGATTCTAAATATTTCAGCACCAATTCCGGAATGGACGGTGAAGATACGGGTATGCTTAACGGTATTGCTTGGACTATCTACGGGCATGACTACGTTTTTACCCCGAACGGCGACTATAAATTTGAAGAAAACACCGAATACGAGGTATATATTTACATTACTTTGAAAGAAGGCTATATCATTGAGGATGCGGATACGTTTGAAGTATATCTCAACGGCTTGCGAATCTCCACCGCTATGGTATTTTCAACCGAACCCGCATATATTCTTATATTTTATATCTTCCCAAAAACGGAATGTGATTGTTCGATCGTATCCGTAGCGGAAGTGCCTGCTACCTGTACCTTGAACGGTATGAAAGCGCATTACGTTTGCGAAAACTGCGGCACTATGTACAAGGACGCAAACGGCAAAGAATTGTTGGATGACGGCGACGAGGAGTATATCCTTTGGGCGACAGGTCACAATTTCGGCAATTGGACGCCGCACGAAGAATATAACAACCGCCACGTAGGCGTATGCGAAAACTGCGGCGAAACGGAAGAAGCCGATTGCGAATTTACAGCCGTATTTGTAAAAGGGCCTTCCAAATACAGCAAATATAACGGTACGCTGTTTGCGTGCGAGCTTTGCGGCAACGAAGGCGCGTTTTACGTAGACGAATCGAGCTGCGAACATATCCTTGGAGAATGGCAAGAAACCGGCAGAACGGGCGGCAAACATTACCGCACTTGCGAATGTCACAAGGTTTACGAAGAAGCCGATTGCGATTATGCAATCACCATCGTAAAAGCGCCCTCCGAATATTCTGATATGCGCGACGTATATTTATATTCTTGCAAAAAGTGTGGCAGCAAGTACTTTGAGCCGATAGAAGGCGAGACCATTACGGAAGAAAGCTTAACGGATGAAACGACGAACGTTACCGTCAGCACGCTTACGAATAGCGGAGTTATTTTACCGCAAGGAACTACCGTAACGGCGGAACCGGTGAATACGGATAATATCTCCGACGGCGCAAAAGAAATGATGGAAAAATCGCTGAAAGGTAAAGTAGACGTTATCGGCGGCTACGATATTACGTTGTATTATAAAGGCGCGGGAATTCAGCCCAACGCGGCGGTAACGGTTACTATTCCTCTCGGGGAAGACGTAGAAGAATCAGACGATTTGACGGTACTCTATTTTGACGATTATTCGGTAACGGAGATGCAATCGGTTGTATTTGACCGGACAAAGAGAACGGTTACGTTTGAAACCGACCATTTCAGCAAGTATCTTATTGCAAAGGTCACGAAGAATTCAGACGAGCCCGTTTCTCACGAACACGTTCTCGGCGATTGGATAGTCGATAAAGAGGCTACCGAAACCGAAGAGGGGCATAGATATAAAAAGTGCTTGATCTGCGGCGACGTTTTGGTTGAAGAAGTCATTCCGAAAAAACAAGCGCAAAAAACGGGCGGCGGTTGCGGCGGCGCGCTACAGGACTCTGTCCTCGCGCTGTTTGCTATCGTGATTTCGGCGTCCTGCTTGGCTTTACGCAAGCGCAAGACGGCACGTTGAATAAAGGCAATTTCAGAGATGGAAGCATCGAAAATCATGTATAACTTCGTCAGCCGTTGAAAGCCCCGACTACGATTAAAAAAGAGCAAGAGAAAAGGCGTGGCATTATGCCACGCCTGATTCTCAAAGGACAGCCTTACCGAAAAATTCCTAACGGAAATGCAGTAAACGCGCCCGTTTATAGGTAAAACGGCGCCGCGTTAGGGTAAATTTAAATTATATCAAAAGTCCCACTTTTAAAATATATCAAAAGTCCCACTTTGGGATAAAAGACGAGTCCGCAGAGGAAAGCTCCTGCACGAAAAGGTTTTCCACGCCGTTATCCATAAGGCAGTTGAACACCTTGTCATATTCGCGGCGGGTAATTTTTCTTTGCAGTTCGGGGAAGTTTTGAATATTGCCGTACGGCGTGTATTGCCCCATAAGGGAAAAGTACGCGTCGTTTTTTATCGTGGCAAACCACTCGACTATCCGTTTGGAGTCGTCTGTGCAGAGGGGCAAAATCAGGTGCCGAACTATCACGCCGCTTACCATTTTTTGCCCGATAAACTGCGTTTTACGGCACTTTATCATAAATTCCACCGCCTCGTGCGCCACGTCGAAGTAGTTTGACTTGCCCGTGTAGCGCTCGGAGATCTTAGGCGAAAAATACTTTACGTCCGGCAGGTACACGTCGGTAAACGTGTCGGCAAGCTCCAAGGTAGGCAGAGTTTCGTAGCCGTGAGTGTTGTAAACGACGGGCAAATTCGGCTTGTATATGGAAAACGCCTCCGCTATCTGCGGAACGTAATGCGTGGGGTTTACGAGGTTGATATTTTCGGCGCCCATATCTTCAAGCTCGCGGAAGATATCCGCAAGTTGGGCGGGCGTTATTTCCTTGCCTACGGCGTCGTTGGACACCTCGTAATTCTGGCAAAACACGCAGCCGAGCGAACAGCCGCAAAAAAACACCGTGCCCGAGCCTTTGCCCAAAGAAATGCACGGCTCCTCGTACGGGTGCAGGTAATATTTTGCGATTTTAAGCGTTTGCGTGCTCTTGCAAGCCCCGCGGAAGCGCGTTCTGTCCGCCCCGCAGGCGTTCGGGCAAACCGCGCAACGCCGCATATCAAAATTGGTCATAAACACATTATATCAAATTTTGCAAACTTGTCAAACTCGTTGAAAAGAATTGACATTTTTATTTTACGAGTTTATAATTTATTTAGTTTTACTAAAGAGGCTGTGAGAGGGCCGAACGGAGGTTTTTATTATGAAAAAATTTTTTACCAGCGAAAGCGTTACCGAAGGGCATCCGGATAAGATCTGCGACCAGATTTCCGACGCCGTTCTCGACGCGATAATCGCCGAAGACCCCGACGCGCGCGTAGCATGCGAGTGCTGCACCACTACCGGTCTCGTGCTTATTATGGGCGAGATTACCACCGAAAGTTACGTTGATATCCCCGCCATAGCTAAGCAGACGATAAAAGAAATCGGCTATGATAATTCGAGCTTGGGCTTCGACGCAAACACCTGCGCCGTAATTACCAGCATCAATTCGCAAAGTCCGGATATCGCGCTCGGCGTAAACGATTCGTTTGAACACCGCAAGAGCGGAGAGGCTTTCGACCTTTTAGGCGCGGGCGATCAAGGCATGATGTTCGGCTACGCCTGCAACGAGACGGAGGAGTTTATGCCCCTTGCCCTTACGCTTGCGCACAAGTTGACGCAACGCCTCGCAAACGTGAGAAAAACGGGACTTTTGCCCTATTTGCGCCCGGACGGTAAGAGTCAGGTAACCGTCGAGTACGACGACGGAAAGATAACCCGCATAGAGGCGGTGGTCGTTTCCACGCAACACTCGGAGGACGTTTCCACCGAAAAGCTGAGAGAGGACGTTTTAAAGTACGTCATCAAGGAAATTCTGCCCGAAGAATATCTTGACGAAAACACCAAATATTTCATCAACCCCACGGGTAGGTTTGAGATAGGCGGCCCGCACGGAGACAGTGGACTTACCGGCAGAAAGATAATAGTGGATACTTACGGCGGGGCTTGCCCTCACGGCGGCGGTGCTTTCAGCGGAAAGGACCCGACCAAAGTGGACAGGAGCGCCGCGTACATGGCGCGTTATATTTGCAAAAACGTAGTTGCGGCAGGGCTTGCGGACGAGTGCACGCTCGAGCTT
>CAJOMS010000051.1 GCA_905235795.1 uncultured Clostridia bacterium
TCTCAAATTTATAAACGACACGGGCGCGCCTATATTTATCGAGGCGCACGCAAACGGCACCGCATTAACTTTTACCATTTACGGATTGAAGAAAAATTTTGACGTAAAACTTAAAAGCGAAGTAATTTCGAAAACGGACGTCGGCTACGACGAAATTACAGACGAAACGGGCGAAATTTGCGGCGATCTGGACGAAAAAATAGTAGTTGCTCAAAAGCAGGCGGTAAAAAGCCGAGCAAAAATCGAGTATTACAGCGGGGGAAGGCTGATAAAAACCATAATTTTAAGAACGGACAACTACAGCGGCAGTAAGGGCATAATAGCAAAAAGGCCCTGCGAGCCAAAAGGACCGCAGAGCCTTGACGAAACGTAGACGTCTTATTCCAAACTTTCGAATTGGCTGTTGTACAGCGACGCGTAAAATCCGTTTTGAGCAAGCAACTGTTCGTGGTCGCCCTGTTCTACGATATCGCCGTCGCGCATAACCAAAATCAGGTCGGCATTTTTTATCGTGGAGAGTCTGTGCGCTATAACGAAAGACGTTCTGCCGCCCGTCAGCCTATCCATAGCTTGCTGAATCAATTCTTCGGTACGGGTATCGACGTTTGAAGTCGCCTCGTCGAGTATCATCATGGGCGAATTTTGAATCATTGCGCGGGCAATTGTCAAAAGCTGTTTTTGCCCGCCAGAAACGTTGCTGTCCTCATCCAAAACCGTTTCGTACCCGTCGGGAAGTCCGTTGATGAAATAATCTATGTTAGCTGCGGATGCGGCTTTATCTAATTCCTCCTGCGTAACGCCCTGCATATCGTAAACGATATTTTCGCGAATCGTTCCCTCGAACAGCCAGGTGTCCTGAAGGACCATGGAGAACATCGAGCGGACGGTTTCTCTTTTCATATCTTTTACGGAAACGCCGTCGATCAGTATATCCCCTTCGCCCACTTCGTAAAAGCGCATTATTAAATTTACCAAGGTGGTCTTGCCGGCACCCGTCGGGCCGACTATGGCGACCTTCATACCCGGACGCACTTTTGCGGAAAAGTTCTTTATAATAGTTCTGTCGGGAGTATAGCCGAAACGTACGTTTCTGAACTCCACCTCGCCCTTTACCTTTTTTGGCACGTAGGTCTTGTCGCTTTCGTCGGGCTGCTCATCTTCTTCAAGGAATTCAAATACCCTTTCCGCAGCAGCGGCAGCCGATTGCAGTTGATTGAACACTTGCCCCAGCTGATTTATGGGGTTTTGGAAAAGTCTTACGTATACGAAGAAGGATATGATTATGCCTGCCATGTTGACAGGATCTTCCTTGAAAAGTATTGCCCCGACGACGCATATTGCCACGTAGCCTAAGTTGGACACAAAGGACATCATAGGCATCATCAAACCGGATATAAACTGCGCCTTTTTGTTGGCGTTGAACAGTTTTTGGTTTATCTCGTTGAATTCCGCCTTTTTGGTCCCGTCCGCATTAAATATCTTAATTATCTGCTGACCGGAAAAACTTTCCTCTATTTGCCCGTTAAGTTCGCCTAGGTGGCGTTGCTGAGCGACGAACAGCGGTTGGGAATTTTTTATGATAATAACCATAAGTATCGCGCTTATCGGAATCGTAGCCACGGCTACGAGCGCCATTTGCCATTTGGTTACGAACATAGCTATAAGCACGCCGACGAGCAAAACGACGGATTGTATAAGCGTGGTTATAGAATTGTTGAGCGTTTGGCTGATCGTATCTACGTCGTTGGTAACGCGCGAAAGGGTATCGCCGTAAGCTCTGCGGTCGAAATATGATAGCGGAACCTTATTTATCTTCAAAGAGATGCTCGTGCGGAATTTTTTCGACGCACCCTGCGTTGCCCCCGCCATCATAAAGGATTGAACGTAATTCAAAGTAACGTTACACGCGTAAAGACATATAAGGATAACGCCGAATTTTGCCACGTTCTGCATGTTTATGGGCATGCCCATAACTGAAACCGTTATCTCGTTTGTCAACTTACTGAGGAACGTAGGAGCAATTATATTGCAAACCGCCGCGACTATCGCAAATATAAAGGATACGATAATAACGGGATAATACGGCTTCATGAATTTTACAAGTTTTGACATTGCTGCGCCGAAATCGTTTGGTTTTTCCATAGGCGCGTGCGCACCCGGTCCGTGCGGGCGGCGTTGAGGTCTATTTTCCGTATCGCTCATAAATCCAATTCCTCCTTTGAAAGTTGCGAGAGCGCTATCTCTCTGTAAGTATCGCAAGACGCAAGCAACTGTTCGTGCTGTCCTATTCCGACCACTTTGCCCTTATCGAGAACGACGATCTTATCTGCGTCTTTTATCGTGCCTATGCGTTGGGCTACTATTATTTTGGTCGCTCCGTCGGCGTTTTTCCTTAAATTAGCGCGGACCTCTTTATCCGTTCTGTAATCGAGAGCGGAAAAGCTGTCGTCAAAAATAAGTATCTCAGGTTTAACGTCCACCGCGCGGGCTATGGAAAGCCTTTGTTTTTGCCCGCCGGAAACGTTTTTGCCTCCCTGCGAAACGGCGGAACCGTATCCGCCTTCGCGCTCCTCGATGAACCCGTCCGCGCAGGCGATTTTAGCGGCGTTGTACATATCGGTATTGCTTTCATTTCCGCCGAATTTTATGTTTTCTTCGATAGTTCCGCTGAACAAAACGCCCTTTTGCGGAACGTAGCCTATAGAAGCGTGCAATTCTCGCTGAGACGCGTCCTTAACGTCCACCCCTCCGACGCGTACCGTTCCGGACGTGGCGTCGAAAAGGCGAGGAATCAGGTTTATAAGCGTGGTCTTTCCGCTGCCGGTGGAACCTATGATGGCAACGGTTTCCCCTCCGCCTGCCGTAAAGTTGATATCTTCCAAAACGTATCCGTCCGCACCGGGATATTTGAAATAGACGTGATCGAACTCTATTTCTCCGAATTTCTCGCGCGGAATGGGCGTCGTTTCGGATTTATCGACGATAGTGTAAGGAGTATCCAAAACCTCGTTGATACGGTTTGCCGAAACGGACGAGCGCGGCAATATAACTAAAAGCATGGTGAGCATCATGAACGCCGCAAGCACCTGCATCGCAAGATTTGAAAACGTCGTGATATCCGCAAACGTTATGCCTGCGTTTTGGTTTATAAGATCGGCGCCGTACCAATATATCGTGAGCGTTATTCCGTTCATGACGAGCATCAACAGCGGAAACATAAGCCCCATGACGCGTGTAATGAAAAGGTGCGTAGAGGTTATATCATTATTCACTTTTTCGAATTTATCCTGCTGATACTGCTCCGCATTGTACGCACGCACTACTCTGAGGCCCGTGAGGTTCTCCCTCGTTACGCCGTTGAGTTTATCGGTAAGCTTCTGTATTACTTTAAATTTAGGAAACACCAACCCGAAGATAACGCCTATCGCCGCCGCCATAAACACAAGCCAACCGCCGGACGCAAACGTAAGGTTGAGGTTGACGCTCTGTATTTCCAAAATCGCCCAAATAGCGGTTACCGGTGCGGAAATCGCTACGCGCAAGAAAATGAGCACGCCCATCTGAACTTGCTGAACGTCGTTGGTCGAACGGGTAATAAGACCTGCCGTTGAAAATTTATCTATCTCCGCCAGCGAAAAGCCCTGAACTTTTTCATAAAGTTCACCCCTTAACTCATAGGACAGAAAAGACGAAATGTACGCGGCGATATAGCCTACGATTATCGTGCAAGCGGCGCTGCCCAAAGCAAAAAGCAACATTACGCCGCCTATGCTCAATATCGACGCCGTAGTCGAAGCGGGATTCATCATTTCGTTCATTATAGTCCTCGTGTAAGTTGCAAGGCGTATATCAAAAAACACCTGCAAGACCACGAAGCACGCCAAAACGAAAACGAGAACCCAGTCGATAGCTCTCAGTTTCTTTAAAAGTTTAAACATTTTACCTCCATAGCGGAATTAATTTTATCAATTTTTATTACGTTTATATTCGGCAAGTTCAGCAAGATAAGCCGCGTAAATCGTTTCCGATACGTTATAATAGCGAGTTAGCTCCTCCGACGAAATGCGGTCGAGAGCATTATAAAAAAACTCCCTCAACTTTTCGGTCGCGCCTTCCAGACAATTGCTGCCGTTCTCGGTTATGCAAACTATCGTGTTTCTACGGTCCCTTTTGTCCGCCTTGCGCACGATCTTGCCCGCCTCTTCCATGTTTTTTAACGTGCGGGACAAATTCGGCCGCGAAATTTGAAGTCCGTCGGTCAAAACCGATATACTCAATTCTCCTCCGTTACTGCTTACTTCGCGCAAAACTCGCATTTCGAGAGCACCGCATAGCCCCAACTCTTTAAGCAAATTAAGCTTGTGCTTTCTGAAGTCACACTCTATTATACGCCTTATCAGTTCCTCTTTTTCCACTTGTTTTGTCCGCCGCTAAAATATTTAACATTGTTAAACGTTTTGCAAATATAATAGCATTTTAAAAATGCCGTGTCAACTTTTTTGCATACAGAATCTGAAAATTTTGCAAGAAAAAACGCGAATCAAACGGCGTAGCGAAGGAAATTTTCGCTACGCCTATAACCGCGTTTCTTTTAGCGTTTCATTTATTTTACTTTTTCTGCGATATAATCTTTAAAATCTTTGCCGAAGGTTTCGTCTCTCAAAGCGAAATCGACGACCGCCTTTAGGTAGCCGAGTTTATCGCCGGTGTCGTAACGGGTTCCATCGAACTCGTAAGCCACTGCGCGACCGTCGTGCGCCTGAAGGTCGAAAGCGTCGGTGATCTGATATTCGCCGTTTGCGCCTATGCCTATCCTTTCTATGTACTTAAAAATATCGGGATCGCAAACGTATCTGCCGAGCGGGGCAAGGTCGCTTTTAATATTTTCGGGCGAAGGCTTTTCCGTTATACGCGTCATATTATATATTCTGCTGTCAACCTTGTCGTACTCTACCGAAGCATATTTCGGGATATCCGCAATCGGCACTTTTTTGCAGCCCAAAACGGTTTTGCCCGTCTTGAAGTACGCGTCTATAAGCTGCGCCGAAACGGGCTTATTTTCACTGTACATCAAATCGTCGCCGAACATCAAAAGGAAGGGTTCGCCCGCAGTAAAATCCTTTGCGAGCGAAACCGCGTGTGCTGTACCCTTTTGCTCTCGTTGCGTTATGAAGGAAAATTCAGCAAGCTTGGTTACCGATTCGACTTCAGCGAAATACTCCTCTTTGCCGTTGTTTGAAAGCATTTCGTTCAGTCGTTCGTTTTCGGTGAAATAATCGCTGATTATATCTGAATGCTGCCCAACTATAAACAAAACTTCCTCAATTCCGCTATCTACAGCTTCCTGCACGATAATGTGCAAAACAGGCTTGTCGATAATCGGCAACATCATCTTCGGTACTGATTTTGTAAACGGTAAAAACCGAGTGCCGAAACCGGCTACCGGTATGACCGCTTTTTTTATTTTCTTCATCAATGCCTCTTATATATTTTATTTGGTAAAAACGCCGTTTATGCAGATTATTTGGTGCCGAATATTCTGTCGCCCGCGTCGCCGAGACCGGGAACGATATATGCGTTTTCGTTAAGATGATCGTCCACTGCGGCGACGTAGATATCTACGTCCGGATGAGCGGCCTGTACGGCTTGTATGCCTTCGGGTGCGGCTATCAAATTCATCATCTTGATATCCGAACAGCCCCTGTCCTTAATGAACTGGATAGCTGCAATAGCACTGCCGCCGGTAGCGAGCATCGGATCTACTACGATAAGTGTACGCTGGTTTGCGTCGGCAGGCAACTTGCAGTAATATTCTACCGGCAAGTGAGTTCTCGGATTGCGATAAAGACCGATGTGACCTACTTTTGCGTTAGGTACGAGCGTGGTTATGCCGTTTACCATTCCGAGGCCGGCGCGCAGAATAGGAATTACGCCTATACTTCTGCCCGCAACCATTTTAGCCTTAGTCTTGCATATAGGCGTTTCGACTTCGACTTCCTCAAGGGGCAGGTCTTTTGTTGCCTCGTAAGCGAGCAACAGCGAAATTTCATCCAACAGTTGCTTAAAATCTTTGCTGTTGGTGTTCTTGTCGCGCATCATAGTAATTTTGTGCTGAATAAGTGGATGATCTACCACAACTAATTTTCCCATTTGTTTTACCTCCAAGTTCATTTAATGTGAGAAATAAGGGACTATTTAAAATATTTAGCCTCAATAGCCATAATTTTATCGACGCGGCGTTTATGCCTTCCTCCGTCAAACACGGAGCTGATGAAGGTGTCGGCTATATCGTACATCTGTTCGACGGAAACGGTCATCGCCCCGATAGCCAACATATTCGCGTCGTTGTGGTTTCTGGTAAGACGAGCGGTTTCAACGTCGCAACAATGCGCACAGCGAATGCCCTTGACCTTGTTTGCCGCAATACTCATGCCTATACCCGTCGTGCAAATAAGAATACCTAATTGCACTTTCCCGTCCTTTACGGACTCCGCAGCAGGTAGGGCGTAATCCGGATAATCGCACGAAACGGTATCGTAACAACCGAAATCCACTATTTCATGCCCGTTTTCCTTTAAATGCTCAACGAGCGCCTGTTTATAATTGTAGCCGCCGTGATCGCTGCAAATTGAAATTTTCATATAAATCCTCCCTTTCGCCGTTTATAGGCTCAATTCTTTTTTAATTTCGCTTGCCAAAATATCGCAAGCCGCGTCGATCGCCTTAAAGGCAACGCGGTAATCTTCTATTGTGCCGCCGTAGGGATCCGCCACAGCAGAAAGCCCGTAAATCGCAGGAAATTCGCATGATTTGCCGTCGTTGCACCACTCGGGTACGTCGGTAAAAAAGTACGCTTTATCCGCCCAATTGTAATTGATGGAACTGAGCCTCGACGCGCCGTAACCCGTCGGTTTCAAGCCGTTTTCCTTTAAGACCTGCACCGCGAGAGGGTTTGCATGCTTGCCCTCGGTAGCGCGAGTTCCGCACGAGCGCACGGAAACGTTTTTTATCTTTAAAGCCTTTAATTTTTTAATAAGCAACGCCTCAGCCATAGGGCTTCTGCACGTGTTGCCTATGCAAACGAATAAAACGTTCATATCATTTACTGTTACAAGCCTTTGAAAACCTGTTCATTACGCCTACGTCTATCTGGCTGTCGCCCTCGACGCCGATGCCGATAATGAAATCCGCGCAACTTTCGGCGACGTGCAGGACGTCGTAAACGTTGGCGGCAAACTCCGCCGAAGTTTTACCGAGCCCCATTGCGCGGCAAGGCAAAACGAGTTTTTCCGTTTCGTCATCACATATAATAATGGGCGTTTTTCCGCGTTTTAGGGCACTTTTATATTCCTCAACGGCATTTTGCCAATCACTTCGCTCAAAAAAAGCCGTTTCGCAATTAGGCGAATAATGCTTGTATTTTACGCCCGGAGAGCGCACCTTGTCGCCCTCTTTATGTTGAGCGTACTCGCACTTGCCCACGACCGATTTTATCATATCGTAAGTAATAAGCCCGCTGCGAAGGATTATGGGAGTAGGGGTAGTTACGTCTAACACCGTGCTCTCTATTCCACCGCGGCACTTGCCCCCGTCGAGTATCAACGGTATTCTGCCGTTCATATCATCAAAAACGTGTTGAGCAGTTACGGGGCTTATGTGTTTGGAAACGTTTGCGGACGGCGCGGCGATAGGCGCGTTTACAGCATATAAAAATTTTTGCGCACCCTCGTCGACGGGCACCCTTACGGCAAGCGTTTCGAGCCCGCAACTGACGAGCGGAGACACCATGCCCTTGCTTTTATAGACCATAGTAAGCGGACCGGGCACGAATTTTTTGCGGAGATCCTCCGCGTAGCCGTGCTCGATTTCGACGAGCGACGATATATCGTACTCCGGGTGAACGTGAGCTATAACTATGCCGAACTTAATCTGACGCTGAATGAGCCGGAAGACCGTTATGCCCAGACGCATACTTTTCGCCTTGGCGGTTTGCTGCTTCTTCATCCGAAAGAAGGCTGGTATTGGCTTGACAGCCGTGATGGTGACGTCAATAATATAGCATCCAATCAACCGGTTCATACAAATCGAATCGGTTTGCCGGAGCGTTATGGTCCAAGTGGTCTGCCGTTTGAGATTTGGTTGCAGTATCAATACCAATCGGCATGCAGTTTTCATGGTTTTCAGGCAATTGTTTCAGCCGAGGTTCGCAATCGTG
>CAJOMS010000052.1 GCA_905235795.1 uncultured Clostridia bacterium
GTTACTGCGACAATCACAACGACAACGAACTTGCAAGCAAAGAAGCACTTGAAAAATGGCTTCCCGTCGATCTTTATGTCGGCGGTATAGAACACGCTGTTCTTCATCTTCTTTATGCACGTTTCTATACAAAATTCCTCTATGATATCGGTGCCGTAAGCTTTGAAGAGCCGTTCAAGAGACTTTTCAATCAGGGTATGATATGCAAAAAGAGTGAATATGACGGCAAGTTATACAAAATGAGCAAGTCTATGGGCAATGTGGTATCTCCCGATGATATGGTAGAGCGCTACGGCTGCGACTGCATAAGGTACTTCCTTTTAAGAGAAATACCCTTCGGCAGCGACGGCGTATATACTAACGAGAGCTTGCTCAACCGCATAAACAGCGACTTGGCAAACGATCTGGGCAACCTCGTTTCTCGCACGACCGCAATGATAAACCAATACTTCGGCGGGATACTCCCCGCGCAGGGCAAACTCGAAGACGTGGATAAAGACCTTATTTCCGTTGCGGAAGGCGTTTACGGCGGAGTTAAAACCGCAATGGACGCGCTCAATGCGCCGGAGGCTTTGGCTGAAATTTTCAAACTGATAGACAGGGCAAATAAATACATTGACGAGACCACCCCGTGGATACTCGCAAAAAATTCCGCCGATCCCGCCGCAAAAGAACGGCTGGGCACGGTTATGTACAACTTGGCGGAGAGCATCAGGATCGCCGCCGTAATGCTTAAACCGTATCTCACCGTTTGCCCGAATAAGATTCTCGGCTTTTTGGGAATCGACAGCAAGTCCGTTACGGACTTCGAAACCGTAAAGAGTTTCGGCTACCTTAAAGCCGGCACGGCAATTGAAAAAGCCACGCCGCTGTTCCCGAGGATAGACGTTAAAAAGGAACTTGCCGAGATAGAAAAAATGGTCCTCGCGCGCAGGGCAAAAGCGGCTGAAATCGAGCAAAAGTCCCCTAAAACGCACGAAAACGAGCAACCCACAGAGGAAATAACCATAGACGACTTTGCAAAAGTAAAGCTCGTTACTGGCAAAATACTTGCGGCGGAAAGAGTGGAAAAGGCCGACAAACTTTTAAAACTTTCCGTAAAGACGGGCGATAGAACGCGCACCGTCGTAAGCGGCATAGCAAAATATTATACTCCCGAAGAACTTATAGGCAAAACCGTAGTCGTGGTGGCTAATTTAAAGCCGGTAAAACTTCGCGGAATACTTTCGGAGGGCATGATACTTTGCGGCGAAGACGAGGACGGCAAACTTTCGCTCGTTTCCACGCTCGCCGAAATAAAAGACGGGGCGGAAGTGCGCTGATGTATATAGATACGCACGCTCACCTTACGGACGAGGCGTTTAAAGACAGAATTCAACAGGTGGTCGAAGATTACCGCGCGGCAGGCGTAGGGCTTGTGATAAACGTGGGGTACGACCTTAAAAGTTCGGCAGAAAGCGCCTATATCGCGCAAAAATACGACGATATTTATTTTTTGGCGGGGCTTCACCCGACCGACGGAGAACCTGCTACGCCTGATAATCTTGCGAAGATAAGCGAGCTTTTAAAGGCGGAAAAATGCCTCGGCATAGGCGAGATAGGGCTCGATTACCATTGGGAATGCGACCGCGCCGCGCAGAAAGAATCTTTTTACGCGCAGCTTGAGCTCGCTGTGGATGCGGGTGTGCCCGTATCGATCCATGCGCGCGACTGCGCGGAGGAAATGCTTGCCGCGCTTAAGATTTACGCGCCGAAATTGCCAGCGTGCGTTTTGCATTGTTATTCTTTGGGTGCGGAGTGCGCAAAGCAGTTTTTAAAGTACGGTTGCACTTTCGCGTTCGGCGGAGCTATAACTTTTAAAAACAACAAGCAGATTTACGAAGTGGCAAAAGTAGTGCCTAAGGATAGGTTGCTTACGGAAACGGATTGCCCGTATATGGCGCCCGTGCCGCACCGCGGGGAAGTAAACGAGCCTAAATACGTGGGGCTCGCCGCTGAAAAATTAGCCGAAATTTACGGTTTGGCAAGCGAAGAAATGCAGGAAATTTTATATCAAAACACACGCAAAACTTTCGGTTTACGTGTGAAATAGGGGACTTATGGCAAACACTTACGTGTATGAATCAGATGGAAATCTTTATATAAACTTAACCAACGCTTGCAGTAATTATTGCGAATTCTGCGTGCGCAACATGAGGGCGGACTACGACGGCTACGATCTATGGCTCGATACCGAGCCGACCGCAAAAGACGTTTTGTCCGCTATTCCCGAAGGGAAAGATTACAAGGAAATAGTATTTTGCGGCTACGGCGAGCCGACGGCGCGCTTTGACGTTTTAAAAGAAATTGCCTTGGCGTTAAAGGATAAATATAAGTTAAGGCTGAACACGAACGGTCAAGGCAGTTTGATAAACGGGCGCGATATCACCGGTGAGGTGGCGCTGCTTTTTGACGAAGTAAACGTTTCGTTAAACGCGTCCACTGCCGAAAAGTACGACGATCTCTGCCATTCGATTTACGGCAAGGCAGCCTTTGGCGCGCTGCTTGAATTTGCGCGTTCCTGTGCGCAAAAGGGGGTTAAAACGCATTTGTCCGTTGTCGATTGCATAGGCCCGGAGGAGATTGAAGCGTGCAGAGTGCTGGCTTTTCAAAACAGAATATTGTTTAAAGTTCGTCACTTTATAAATTGAAATTCGCCGCTATGAATTAGCTTAAAAAGCGTTCGGGAGCGAAAGATCAATTCGCCCCCGAGCCATCATTTGTGTGCGGTTTGCCGCATGATAGATTTACGGTTCCGCCGTAAAGAATAACCTTTACGATAAAAGTATGTTTAACTATTCGGGTAATATACATGGCGCTTAAAGAAATTTTAATGAGGCACGGATTTCATTTCAACAAGAAATTCGGTCAAAATTTTATAACCGACGCAAATCTTCTTTCTTCTATTGCGGCGCTTGCGGACGTCACTTCCGACGACGTGGTGGTTGAAATAGGCGTGGGTGCCGGAACGTTGACGCGCGCCGTGGCGGAAAGGTGCAAGCGCGTTATCGGGTACGAAATTGACGAAAATTTGAAGCCCGTACTCGAAGAAACGCTTTCCGGCGTGGATAACGCCGAGGTGGTCTTTCGCGATTTTATGCGGTGCGATACGTCCTCGCTCGAAGACGAGATTGGCGAGGAATACGTAGTTATAGCAAACCTGCCTTACTACATAACCACGCCCGTCATAATGAAGCTGATAGAGCAAGCCAAGCGCTGCAAAAGGTTGGTTATAATGGTTCAGGAAGAAGTTGCAGATCGCCTTTGCGCCCGTGAGGATACGCCCGAGTACGGCTCGATTACTGCGTCGGTCGGCATAGTTGGCGATGCGCACGTAGTAAAGCGAGTGCCGAGAAATATGTTTTATCCCGTTCCTAACGTCGATTCTGCCGTCGTGCGCATAGATATTTGCCCGCCCAAGTACGGGGTGAAAGATCTTGAGCTTTACAGAAAAGTCGTCCGCTCGGCGTTCGCAAACAGGCGAAAAACTTTGGTAAACAACCTTATGCTTTCGTTCGGTTTTTCGCGCGCGGAGGCAGAGGAAGTTTTGGCGGAATCCGGCATAGACGTTATGGCAAGGGGCGAAACGCTTTCAGTTGAAAAATTTGCAGAGCTCTCTTTTGCGGTAGGCAATTTGACCGCCCGCGCGTGAGCTTTGGTTTAAATATCGCGCGTGAGCTTTGGTTTAAATATTTTACTATACAGATAAATTTCATACTATACAGATAAATTTCAGATTTTTTTTAATTAAAAATAAAAATATATCGGCTATCGGCGCTATGTTTAAAAACATTTTAAAAAACTTAAAAGAGGCGGCTCTCGGCGTGTTGCCGATAACCGTAATTATTATTGCCGTAAACGTTATTCTTGTCGGCAGTTACTCCGTTTTACCTATGAGTGAAATGGAGTTTTGGTCGTTCATAACGGGCGCGGTGCTTTTGATTGTCGGACTGACGCTCTATAAC
Source organism: uncultured Clostridia bacterium (assembly GCA_905235795.1). GTDB lineage: Bacteria > Bacillota > Clostridia > Christensenellales > Borkfalkiaceae > RGIG3732. The sequence continues at coordinate 4,005 of CAJOMS010000052.1, forward strand.
TTCGGTTGCGGAACTTCTATAGAATTTATAGGCGGATTGATAGGTTCCGAAGTTTCTAAAACGAGGAAAATACCGCTGATACTCGGTATATGCGGGGCGCTGGGCGCGATAGTTACCGTTGCCGAGCCTGATCTTTCCGTCCTTGCAAATCAGGTAAACGGAATAAGTAACGCCGTGCTGATAGGTGCGGTTGCGCTCGGAGTAGGGCTTTTTATGATAATAGCCGTCGCTCGGCTCGTTTTAAAAATAGACCTTAAATGGGTGTTGCTCGTGTTTTACGGGATAGTTTTCGTTCTTGCCTTCGTGTTGCAAAAGGAATTCGTGCCGCTGGCGTTCGATTCTTCGGGCGTAACTACGGGACCGGTTACCGTTCCCCTTATTATAGCGTTGGGAACTTCGCTTTCGGTGGCGATAGGCGGAAACGATTCTCAGGACTCTTCTTTCGGCATAGTCGGCGTTTGTTCGATAGGTCCCGTCTTTGCGGTGATGATATTGAGCTTGTTCGCCAAGCTCGACGTAGGTCAAACTGCGGAATCCGCGGGCAAATTCCTTACCTATAAGGACGTGGCGCTCGAGTATCTTTCAAATTTCCCCGTGTACTTAAAAGAGATGGCAATAGCGCTTTTACCCATCTTCGTTTTCTTTTTGATATATAACTTTGTAGCGTTTAAGCTGAGTTTTGAGAGACTTTTAAAAACCGTAGTCGGTATGCTTTACGTTTACGTAGGGCTTTCGCTGTTTTTGCTCGGCGCTAACGTGGGCTTTTTGCCTACGGGCAGAAGTTTGGGCGAGGCGCTTGCAGGAGCGGATTCAAGGTTGCTTATAGGCGTGGGCGTGGTTATAGGCGCGCTTATAGTTTTAGCAGAGCCTGCCGTGCACGTACTTACGAAACAGGTTGAAGAAGTTACGGGCGGCGTTATCAAAAAGTCTGTAATGCTTGCGGTGCTGTGCGTAAGTATGGCGATATCGGTCGGGCTTTCTATGTTAAGGATAGTTTACGATATAGATTTGCGCTACGTGCTTATAGTGGGTTACGGAATAGCGTTGGGGCTGATGTTCGTAGTGCCGAAGATATTTACGGGTATAGCGTTCGATTCCGGCGGCGTGGCAAGCGGCGCAATGACAGCGGCGTTTTTACTGCCTATGGCAAGCGGGGCGACGTACGCCGTTTACGGAGCAGATAATCCCGAAATAGGCAGGTATATCATGACCGACGCTTTTGGCGTTGTGGCGCTCGTTGCCATGACTCCGCTCGTCGCCATTCAGCTTTTAGGCGTGGCGTTTAAGCTGAAAACGCAAAAGATATCGCGTACCCGCGTGGATGAAATCGCCGCGTTGTTGCTCGCCGAGGGAGAAGTTATAGAACTTGACGATTTCGATACGGCAGAGGACCTCGTAGTCGCGGCAAAGCGCACGCTCGAAGTAAAACGCGTGAGTGGTAAAATAAAAAATTACGTAGTAAGTAAGGATAAAAAAGGCAAAAAGGAGAAATGATATGTCGGCATTGAAAAAGTTGTTCGTTATAGCCGAGCGCAAAAAGATTGAAAAGTTGATAGCCGCCATAAAAGAGGAGGGCGGGACCACCGATACCACGCTTTTGGCGGAGGGCACGGCGAGGTCGGAAATTTTATCCGTACTCGGGTTGGACTCTTCCGAAAAAGCTCTGATTTCGGCAACGGTGAAAAACGGTGACGTCGCCCGCATAGAAAAAAGGTTGGTAGAAGATTTTAAGTTCGGCAGTGGCGGCGGCGTAGCGTTTACGGTGCCGATATCCGCAGTCAGCGGGCCGATAGCCGCACTTTTACTTGCAGGGGAGGAGTTATGATGGAAGGAAATAAGTACGAAGCAATATTTTTTATATTGAATAAAGGCCATATAGACGAGGCTATGTCTGCCGCGAGGGAGGCGGGAGCCACGGGCGGCACTACGCTTACGGGCAGAGGAACGGCGACTGCCGAGGAGGCGGTCAAAAAGTTCGGCGTTGTTTTTTGGCAAGAAAAGGAAATAGTCCTTATTATTGCGGAAAAGGAAAAAAGGACGGGCATAATGTCGGCGATAAGCAAAGTTGCCGGACTTAATAAACCCGGCTGTGGCATAGGTTTTTCTCTGCCGGTGGAAGACGTTATCGGCATAGGCGGCACTGACATAGAAGAAACGTAGATTTTGCCGTTAAATTTATTTAAATAAAACTTGATCGAATTCGGGCGAGTACACGATTACACGTGTTTTCCCCGTAAAATTTAAAAATATTTTTCTATACCCCGTAAAAAAATTGCCCGGATTGCTCGTATGGATAAATTTTTTTCCGTTATAATAAAATTCAACTTTAATTTGATAGGGCTTGTAAGTGCGGTCAACGATATCCATCCTCGTTATTTCAGCTTTTAGCAAAACGGCGTCCGTCAACCACTTTTCCACTTCTTTTTTAACTTTATTATGGCGCTGTAAAGAGACGATGCAAACAACGCCGATAAGTATGCAGAATGCGTTACCGAATAAAACTCCGAATAGCATCTCGCTTTCCCACGAAAAGGCGTTTAAAAAAACGGAGATTAACATGACTATCGTGCTGATAGGCATCAGAGAACAAACGGCAATGGCAATATACAACAATTTAACGCGCCATCCTTGAACGAACCTTCCATATCGCAACGTGGCTTTTATTTCAGACGAATCCATAATTTTAATACCTCTTTTACGAGTTTTGGGTGCAAGAAACCGGCGGGTTGTTTTATCCCGTTCAATTTTTCTCTTTCCGTTTATTTTCTTGTAAAATATTGTAACGCTATGATATAATTTTGTTAATACGTTATTTTCCGGAAGCTCGCTGTTTAAGCGTTTATGTTTTTCCGCTTGCTGTGGTGAAAAATTTGTTTTTACGAATATCTACCATTTTGAAAAATATGTTAAATACGCTTGATTTTATTTAAAAATCGTAATATAATAATATTGTAAGCATTAGTAAGAGGTGCCCTATATGAACAATGCAAGGTGCCCTAAGTGCAACGGTGAGTTTTCTGCCGACTATGGCGAACACACCTTGGTTTGCCCGTTTTGCGGCGAAAAGACGGACGCGGTGCGTGCGCGCAAGTATTTTGCGGTATTTCACGATAGGGCCGCTACCGAGGGTGAGGCGCACGGCGATAAACTTTTGAAGTTCGAGGAGTATCTTCGCGTAGGTGCGCACGAGCTTCGGCAAGAGGATTTCGGTGCTGCAAAAGAGGCGTATCTTAAAGCAACGCAGATAAACCCTCGCGATTATCGCGGTTTTATGGGGCTTGTTGCGGCTTGCACCAAAAATTATACCGATTTTAAAGACACGGAACATCGTGAATATCTGCAAAAGGCGTTTGCCGTTGCGGATGAAGAGCAGCAAAAAAATATTGCCGCCACATATCGCGCGTACGAAGCGAAAACTTCAATGACGGACAGCGAGTATGACGAGTACCTTGCCGAAAAGCAAAAGGACTATAAATCGCACATAAAAAAGGCGATAATTGCTTTTTCCAAACTAATTGACGACAACAAGAAAAAGGCAAAAATCGCGTATATCTCGATGTTTGCGATGATCGGCGTCGGCGTGGTATTGATTGTTTTAGGGCTTATCTTCTCTTTTATATGGATGGTATTGCCCGGGGTGATATTGATCGGCGGATCTTATGCCGCGGTGGCAGTATGGTCCCGCCAAAGGTTTTACGAAAAGCTATACGATTTTTTGGTCGCGCTGTTTAACGTGATGAAGGATTTTAAGTTTGATATTCCGCAAACGGATAAAGTTCTTGACCATATGCGGACAATACTTTATTCGGTAAAGGATGGCGACCCCGTTTCTGCAACGGGTGCAAAAGTTGCCGCGCTGGTCGAATTTTTAAAGAGTACCGGCAATAAGCAGGCCGCCGTTTTCTGCGAAACTCAGAAATTCGCGGAAAAATATAAGTAACGATTATTCACCCGAAACGGGTTGGATAATATATCGGGGCAAAGTAAAAAGTGCCCTAAAACGCAGGTTAAACGGATACGTTCTGCCTCGGCGACCTTCCGCCGTGTAAAAGTAGGAAGGATAAATGCGGATATGGCGGAATTGGCAGACGCGCTAGATTCAGGTTCTAGTGGGGGCGACTTCGTGCAGGTTCAACTCCTGTTATCCGCACCAACAAAAAGAGGAGACCGCGTGGCCTCCTCTTTTTGTTTTATGA
>CAJOMS010000053.1 GCA_905235795.1 uncultured Clostridia bacterium
TTGCAACGTAGCCGAAGTCGGCTACTCACTTGCTACCGTTGACGAAGTTGCAACTCTCAAAGTAGATGTCGCTCCCGCTTCAGGCAAGACCGTAGGCGGCGCGATCGTGCTTGCAGAACCCATTCCCACGGTGGCAGGTAAGGTAAATTATGCCGTCGTGACTATCAGAACGCCCGGTGCATGGACTAATATCAACCAGATGAGCGTCGGTGTTAACGGAAAGGCTACGCTTGTCGTTCGCAGCTATGCCAATACGGTTGCGGATTTATGGATAAAAGCTTATATTCAGATCAGCACGAACGACGCGGCGTTGGAAAGCGTATATTTCACGGTGGCGCAGACCAACTCTTACAGGGCGTCAAATATATGGATATCGTCCGTTGAAGTCGAGTCTTTCGATACTCAGATAGAGACTTCGCTCGGAAATTGGCAAGTCGCCGCTATCAACGATTTCGGCAAGGTTTCGGCAAAATGGTCGGTACCTTATGAGGTAAGCGAGGTTAACGAAAAGGTAACGATCGGAGAGACCGAATATGAAGGTTATGTCAAACTCCTTGACGATTCGGTTTCGTTCGGCGGCAATACCGTTTGGGCAGGCGCAGGAACTTATCATACGGGCGCACTTCTCAAATATACGCTCAGCGAAGGCGCTACGGGTACCGTTTCGATTAAACTGACCGTTAAAATAACCAATGGCGTCAACGTCGCAATAGGCGGTTATAACGGTTCGGCTGTCGATAAGACGAGCAACGTCGTAACAGGAACGGGAGAGTGGCAGGAGATTACGATTACCGTAAACGCAGACAACTTCGTCGGAATTACGTTCGTGGCGTTGAAAGCCGCAGCGGATACGTATCAACACCCGACCGTACCGGCGTCGGAAATCGATATCGCTTGCGTCGCCGAACAGGAATAAACCGATATTCCGATATATTTTATGGGAAATCAACAATTTTCAAATGGAATAGAACAATTGAACGCGAGCGGGCTTTTGTCCGCTCGTATTCCTATTGTAAGATGCGAATATTTTGAAAAAGACGGGTTTATCGTAGACGTTGAGGACGGGATACCGACGATAAAATGCAACTCGGCAAGGGGGTTTTTCGCCGGAATCGGAGTATTGTTGACAAATGAAGAAAAAGTTTTTCATTACGAGAGGACTTTTTTGGGAAACGATTTCGGATACCTTATAGATTGCTCGCGTAATGCCGTTCCCACCCTCAGCTCAATAAAAAAACTGCTGAGCATTCTTGCCATTAGCGGTTATACGTATATCGAACTTTATACGGAGGACACCTATAAGATAGACGGAGAGAATTATTTCGGACATGGCAGGGGAGCTTATTCGCCCAAAGAAATAGCCGAAATAGTTTCTTATGCCGAAAATTACGGAATAGAGGTCGTACCTTGTATAGAAACTCTTGCCCATCTCGATTGTCTTTTTAAATCGGACGCGTATTTGGATATCAACGATATAAACGATATTATTCTCTGTGGCGACGACAAGTCTTACGACCTCATCGATAAGATGATAGAAACGTGTAAGAAGTCGTTCAAATCGAATCGTATAAATATCGGCTGTGACGAAGCTCATCTGACAGGGGCGGGCAGATATACGGACAAATTCGGATATAAGCCTCGTTTTGAAATTATAGCGGCACACCTAAAACGCGTCGTTCAAATATGCAAAAAACACGGTTTAACACCTTATTCCTGGGGAGATATGTTTTTCAGAGAGGCATTCGGCGGCTATTTGCAGACGGAAAAAAAGACGATTCCTCCCGAAATAAAAAAAGCCGTGCCCGACGGTCTGCGTCTGATGCATTGGGATTATTACAACGTCGAAGAAGAAAAATACTCATTGATGTTTGAAGCGTTCAAAGAGCTTGGCGGTGAATATCCGCTGTTTGCGACGGGCGCCTGGAAGTGGACGGGGTTCGCGCCGGGTTACGGCTTGACCGAAAAGACGGCTTTACCGGCTTTAAGGGCGTGCGCCGAATGCGGCGTGAAAGACGTTCTCGTAACAGGTTGGGGAGACGACGGAGCGGAAGCCTCGTTATTTTCCTCTATAGGTTCCCTTATTTTGCTCGGCACGGCAGATTGCGACGGAGAGGCGTCTTTTGCCCTTGCGGACAAACTGTGTAGTCTTATTACCGGGTACACTTATAGCGAACTTAAAGATCTCGGTAGCCCGGATAAGACTTACGAAGGGGAATTTATGATGGTAAATCCCTCTAAATACACCCTTTACAACGACGTGATGACAGGTGTGTTCGACATGCATATCGGCGAAGATTTTTCCGGTAAATTCAAACGCTGCGCACAATCGCTAAATAGTTATGCGGAGAGAAAAACGCCTTTTTCATACATTTTCGAGACTCTTGCCGCGCTGTGCGAAGCGGACGAGTTAAAGAGCGAAATAGCCTGCAATTTGAGAAAAGCTTATTTAAACGGCGATAAAGACGGCGTCGGCAGGGCTTTGAAACTTACAGAAGAGGCAATAGAAAAAGAAGAGAAGTTTTTACGCCTTCTCCGAACGCAATGGATGAAAGAAAACAAGCCATTCGGCTTTGACGTTTTGACTTTGAGAATAGGCGGACAGATATATGCGTGTAAGAATGCATACGAGAGGTTGAGAGGATATCTGAGCGGAGAGGTCGACAGGTTAGAGGAGCTTGAAGAGGAGAGGCTTACCTACCTTAAAAACGTTCCCGACGTCTGGCCGAAACCCAATATTCTCGCAAACAAGTGGAGAGTTTTCGTTACGTCGGGAAATCTATGATTTCACGATAATGCGCCGAAGCGTAACAATAAAAATGTGAATACGATTTAACGGCATAAAAACTATTGATGAGGTATATCTATGCAAATGACGTTTCGTTGGTACGGCGAAGGAAACGACCGTATCAAGTTGTCCGATATAAAGCAAATACCCGGCGTGCAGGGCGTCGTGTGGGCGTTACACGACAAAATGCCGGGTGAAATATGGGAAGAAGCCGAAATCGCAGAGGTCAAACGGCAGTGCGGCGAGTATGGCTTTAATATAGACGTCGTCGAATCCGTAAACGTACACGACGATATAAAGATAGGACTTCCCACGCGAGATAAATACATAGAAAATTACAAGCAAACCATTCGCAATTTGGCAAAATTCGGCGTGAAAGTCATTTGCTATAATTTTATGCCCGTATTCGATTGGACGAGAAGCGATCTTTTTCACGAAGTAGGCGACGGCTCGACCGCTCTTTTCTACGAAAAGGGAATGATACAGGACGATTACAACGCTATGGCAAAGTATATTCTCGATTTTACAGAGAAATATAATATGAGTTTTCCGGGATGGGAGCCGGAGCGCATGGCAAAACTTGACGAGTTGTTCAAGGCATATGAGGGCGTGACCAAAGAAAAATTGTGGGATAACCTGAAATATTTTTTGGATGCGATAATGCCCGTTTGCCGCGAATGCGATATAAAGATGGCAATACACCCCGACGATCCGCCGTGGGACATATTCGGCTTACCGCGTTTGCTCGTGGATGAACCGAGTATAGACAGATTTCTCAAAATGGTGGACAACCCGTACAACTGTTTAACTCTGTGTTCGGGAAGTCTCAACGCGAATCCGGACAATAACGTTGCGGAAATTGTAAGAAAGCATTGCGACAGAATAGCTTTTGCACATATCCGTAACGTGAAACATTTTCCGAACGGAGATTTTTCCGAGGCGAGCCATAGGGATTGCGACGGCGATACGGGTATTCTGGATATTCTCAAAGCCTATCACGATTGCGGATTCAACGGATATATACGTCCCGATCACGGCAGACACCTTTGGGACGAAAGACCGGGAAAAGTGCGCCCGGGATACGGATTATATGACAGAGCGCTTGGCATAATGTATATGCTCGGAGTGTGGGATATGCTTGACAAGTTAAAAAAAGAAGGTGAATAAAATGAAAACGAACGTTATCAATACCGATTTAACGGGAAAAGTTGCGGTTGTTACGGGCGCAGGCGGAGTTCTGTGCAGTAATTTTTCGAAAGTGCTTGCAAGGGCGGGTGCGAAGGTCGCATTGCTCGACTTAAACGAAGATGCGGCAAGTAGGTTTGCGAAAGAAATAGAAGATGAAGGCGGCGTGGCGAAAGCTTATGCGTGCAACGTTCTCGATAAAGAGATGTGTTATAAAGTTGCCGATGAAGTGGAAAAAGATATCGGCAAATGCGATATACTGATTAACGGCGCGGGCGGAAACAACCCTAAAGCGACGACCGACAAAGAATATTATGAGCTCGGCGATATCGACGCGGAGACGAAGTCGTTTTTCGATCTGGACGCAAGCGGAGTCGGGTTTGTATTCAATCTTAATTTTCTCGGTACGCTGATACCCACTCAGGCTTTTGCAAGGCAAATGGTAGGGCGGACGGGCTGCAATATTTTGAATATATCTTCTATGAACGCCTATACTCCTCTCACGAAGATACCGGCATACAGCGGGGCGAAGGCGGCGGTATCCAACTTCACGCAATGGCTCGCCGTACATTTTTCCAAGGTGGGTATTCGTGTAAACGCGATTGCACCGGGATTTTTCTCGACCAAACAGAACGCTCAACTTTTATGGAAAGCCGACGGATCGCCTACGGCAAGAACGGGCAAGATTTTAGCGGCTACGCCGATGAACAGATTCGGAGAAAGCGAAGAACTCGAAGGTGGATTATTATTCCTCGTAAACGATAAAGCGGCGAGTTTTATCACGGGCGTGGTATTGCCGATTGACGGAGGCTTCTCGGCGTACAGTGGTGTATAAAAGCATAAAAATCAAAATAAAAGTCGAAACGGCGAATGTGCTGTTTCGACTTTTAAAAACGGTCAAAAACATTGTTTTTCATCAAATATCTTTCGTTTTATGCCGGTTTACCGGCAAAAAATCGTCAAACAGCTTTTGTGTTATGTGACGTTTTTTCATTTTTCAAACAACTTTTATATCTTTTTTATACAGATTTATCGGAATTAAATTTAGCTACCAGATTTTGTATGGGTCGTTCGCTACAAGTTTTGTCGTCAATTTTATAATATCCTCTTTACGCTAAAATTTATTTTTTTGCGAGTTCGAGATATTTATCGTAAATTTTATCTACGACGCTATCCCAGGTAACGTAAAGATCGCGGAATGCGTTTTCGCTTAAATCGTGCAGCAATTTTTCGTCTTGCAATGCCTTTATGACGGCTGCGGCAAAAGATTCCGGATTATTTTCGCTCATCAGACAATTCACGTTCTCCGTAGCGGTGGAGGAAGTAACGCTGTCTCTTATAAAAACCGTAGGCGTACGTTGCGAAGCCGCCTCGATTTGCACCAAAGAGCTGCAATCGTAAACAGAGGGGAATAAAAACAGGTTTGCGCGGCTATAAATTTGGGCAAGTAAAGTTCTGTCGGTGATTCTACCCGCCATAATAATGTTGTCGGTAAGACCAAGCTCTTTAACGTGTGCGTTCAAAACTTCTTCGTCTTGTCCTGAGCCGACGAATAGCATTTTAAACGAAATACCTGCGTCCTTTATAAGTTTAAGGCTATCGACTATAAGCAAAATGTTCTTTATTACGTTAATTCTGCCGCTGTAAAGCAGAACGTGCTCGTTTTCAGCAATATTGAACTTTTCATTAACGACTTTGGCCGCGGTTGCAGCGTCGACGGGCAGCATATCGGTAGCGTTATCGTACACGTAAATCGGAGCCTTTATTTTATAGTCATCTTTGCCGACCTTTGCAACGGCTTTGTTCACAGCCCACACTTCATCGCAGGCGTTAAAAGTGTGCAAAATGAATTTCATTGCAAACCAGGTTAACAACTTGCTTTTTGTTGCCTTAAAAAAGTCTCTTTTATATTGGCTGTGCAACGTGCCCACCACGGGTATTTTATTTTGTTTTGCGTATTTTACGCCGTCTTTTGAAATAAAGAAGGGATCGTGAATATGCACTATATCGAAATTGCCTTCGTGCAAAATCTTTTGAAAATCGCTATCTACGTCGGGAGTGGGGATGGGGTAATCGTAATGCTTTTTTTTCGTGCTTTTGCATCTTACTACCTTGTAATTATATACGCTGTCGTCAAATTCTTTTTCGAGGGGTAATGGGCAAAATACGGTTACGTCGGCATATTCGGCCATACACTTTGCGTAATTGTCAACGACTACTATAACTCCGTCTACCATAGGGTAAAAAGTATCTACAAAGTACGCTATTTTCAACCTCTTTTTTTCCATAGGTAGCCTCCTTTTGGTATATGATACATTTTTTAAACGGATATGTCAAGCATAATTTAAGGTTAAATATCGTCGACATTTCAATTGACAAAATTCTCAAATTCTGTTATAGTAACAAAGTATTTAAAATAGCGAATATAAGGAGCAGACATGAAAACCGATATTCTGATAGTTGGTGCGGGCCCTGCCGGAATCTTTACCGCTTACGAGTTGATAGTCAAAGGAAGCAAGAAGAAGATTATGCTCGTAGAAAAAGGTGCCAGCATAGAACACCGCGCTTGTCCTAAAATCAAAACGCAAAAATGCATGAATTGCAAGCCCTATTGCCATATAACCACGGGATTTTCGGGCGCGGGGGCGTTTTCCGACGGAAAACTCTCGCTCAGTTGCGAAGTCGGCGGGGATCTGCCGTCGCTCATAGGCGAATCTCTCGCGCAGGAAACTATCAATTATGCCGACAGCATATATCTTTCTTTCGGCGCAGATACTCACGTAGAGGGTATTAATAACGACGAAGAGGTCAAGGAGATTCGCAAAAAAGCCATAAAAGCGGGGCTTAAACTCGTAGATTGCCCGATTCGTCACATGGGTACGGAAAAGGCTCAACACATTTACCTCGAAATAGAAAAGTTTTTGCAACAGCACGGCGTAGAGATGTATTTCGGCTACGAGTGTACGGATATAATCTTGCAGAACGGGGAATGTAAAGGCGCCAGAATCAAAAAAGGCATGCAAGAGATAGAAGTCTTTGCCGAAAGCACCGTTATTGCGACCGGCCGCAGAGGGGCGGATTGGCTCGAAAAGCTGTGCGAACAAAACAACATAATGCATTTGCCCGGCACGGTAGATATAGGCGTGCGCGTAGAAGTGCGCAACGAAGTTATGGAACAAGTAAACAAAGTTCTTTACGAATCCAAACTTATCGGCTACCCCAAGCCGTTTAAAAACAAGGTGAGGACTTTCTGCCAGAACCCCGGAGGTATCGTCAGTCAGGAAAATTACGACAACGATCTTGCCGTGGTAAACGGGCACTCTTATAAAGACTATAAATCGGACAACACGAACGTCGCGATTTTGTGTTCGCACAATTTCTCGGTGCCGTTCAATCAGCCTATCGCATACGCGCAAAAAGTAGGCGAATTGACGAATATGCTCGGCGCGGGGCACATACTCGTTCAGCGCTTCGGCGATATCCTCGACGGAAAGCGCACCTGGCCGAGAGAGCTTGCGCAATCCAACGTAAGGCCGACTTTGGTCGACGCCGTTGCCGGCGATATAACCGCGGCGATGCCTTACAGAGCTATGATAAACATCATCAACTTTATTCAGGCGGTGGATAACGTAGTACCCGGATTTGCGTCGGAGGAGACCTTGCTGTATTCGCCCGAGCTTAAATTTTACAGCAACCGCGTAAAGATGGACGAAAACTTTACGACTAACGTAAAGGGGCTGTATTGCCTCGGCGATTCCAGCGGTTGGACGCGCGGTTTGATGATGGCGTCCGTCATGGGTATATTGATGGGCAGAAGATTAGTTTCGGAAGAATAAACAGAGGTGCGATATGAAGATAAAAGAAGTAGATCTTTAACTCATAACTCTATAATTCTAAAAAAATTGAAATCAATTCAAATAAATGTTCCTTTACCCCATGAATTATTAGTAATAAAAAAAAAAGGTGATCCAAAATCAAAATATATTCGTGGGAAAAAATTAGGAAAAGGAACTTTTGGCTTTGTATATGAATCAATAAATAAAATTTTTAATAACAAAGTAGCAATGAAAATTATACAAAAAGATTATAATATGGATGATACTTTAATAAAAAATGAAATAGATATTTTAAAAAAATTAAGTCATCCTAATATAGTCAGAATATATGAGTTTTATGAATCAAATAAAAATTTTTAT
>CAJOMS010000054.1:0-8113 GCA_905235795.1 uncultured Clostridia bacterium
ATAAACAAATACGTTGAGGCTAAACTTGAAAAGTTTTCTGCCCTGGATAAAACTTACGAAACTCTTTTTGAAATGATGTTTTCCGAGAGGGAAAACGTTATGTTAGAGAGGACAGACGGCTACAAAATAATCAAAACGACGTACGGCAGTTGCCGTGAAAGTATTTTAAGGCGTGCCACGACCTTGAAAGAGATTTTAAAAGACGTGCCTAAAGGTTCCGTGGTGGGCGTTTATCTCGACAACGGCGAGGGATTCATCGAGATGCTTTGGTGCGTATTGATTTGCGGTTACAGGCCCCTTCTCATGAATATGCGGCTTGACGGCGAGACGCTTGAAAAGGCTCTGTCTCGCATGGGTGCCGCGGCGGTTATTTCCGCAAGCAAGACTTTTTCCGTCAAAACAATTTTCGAGAAGGACGTGTTACCCGCGTCAACCGAATTTTACGGCGAGGGGTTCGGCGAAGAAATACTGGTTATGTCTTCGGGAACTTCCATGAACGTTAAGGTTTGCGCATATTCCGCGGAAGAACTTTTTTATCAAATAAGGGAAAGTTATAACATAATAAAGCATTGCAAAATTGCAAAAAAACACTACGAAGGGCAGTTAAAACTTCTTGCCTTTTTGCCGTTCTATCACATTTTCGGACTTGTGGCGGTGTATTTGTGGTTTGCCTTTTTTTCAAGGACTTTCGTTTTGCTTGCGGATATGAACCCGCAAACGATAATAAATACCATAAGAAAGCATAAGGTAACGCACATTTTTGCCGTTCCGCTTTTTTGGGATACGATTTACGAAAAGGCAGTTAAACAAATTAAAGAACGCGGAGACAAGACCTATGCGAAGTTCCAAAAAGCCCTTAAAATTTCCAATGCGTTGCCTGCGGGGCTTTCAGCTGCCTTTGCAAAAGCCGCCTTTAAAGAGGTGCGCGATAACCTTTTCGGCGAGAGCGTTTGCTTTATGATAACCGGCGGAAGCGGCATACCCAAAGAAACGATGGAATTTTTCAACGGAATAGGGTATCACCTTGCCGACGGCTACGGAATGAGCGAAATAGGCATAACCTCGGTGGAGCTTTCAAGCAGTAAAAAAATTCTTAATTCCCGCTCGGTTGGAAAGCCTATGTCGTCGGTAGAATATAAGATAGGCAATGGCGGCGAACTCCTCGTGCGGGGCAAAGCGGTTGCAAAATACGTGTTTGACGACGGCGGGGTAAAGTCTTACAAAAGCGATTGGTTCGACACTCGTGACCTCGCTATTGAAAAGAAGGGAAGATATTTCATTTTGGGAAGAAAAGACGACCTCGTTATTTCTCCGACGGGCGAAAACCTAAATCCGGATATCATTGAGCCGCTAATAAACGTGCGCGGGGCGTCCGGTGTTTGCCTTATTGGGGACGATCGAGGAAAATCACCCGTGCCCGTGTTGATAATTTCGGTAAACAAATATTTAAGCGCCGAGCGGTTGGAAGAAATTTCCAGGCAGGCAAAGGATAGGCTTAGCGAGCTCAATCTTTCGTCTCAGATAGGCAAGGTGGTTATGATAGCCGAGCCGCTTATCACGGGCGATGAATTCAAAGTAAACAGAAAACGCATAAAACGCGATTACATCGGCGGGAAATTGACCGTGGTTACGCCCGAAACCGCCGTAAAATACGAAGGCGAAAACAGCGAACTTGCAAATACGGTCAAAGAATTTTTCGCAAAAGCGCTCGGCAAGGACGTAAAAGACGTTGGTTACGCGTCAGACTTTTTCACCGACGAGGGCGGAACCAGCCTCGACTATTTCGCTATGATGGGCATGTTGCAAGAGCGTTTCGGAATTTCTTTCCCGTATAACGAAGGGATAAAACTTAACAGCGTAAAAGATATTTGCGAGTATATCGAGGAAACGGCCTGATGCTGTGGATAAGGATTGTAAACGCATTTACAAAAATAACGGGATATCTGCCGCAGCGGTTTTGTTTTCGCACTAAGGTGCATTACGAGGATAAATCCAAGCAGAGCCGCAAGATAAAGGGCCCCGCCATAATTATATCCAACCACACTTCGGTTTACGATTACGCAGTATTTCTGTTCGTCTTTTTCGGAAGGACTCTGCGCTATCAGATGGCGGAATTGCTTTTCAAAAAGAAATTTTTAAAGCACTTTTTGAAAAGTATGGGCGGAATTTTCGTCAACAGAGATACGCACGATTTTTCGTTTATAACCAAGTCGGAAGAAATTTTAAGAAGCGGCGGAGTAGTTGGAATTTTCCCCGAAAGCCGATTACCGAAAGAGGGTGAACCTCGTCCGCTCGATTTTAAACCGAGCGCGGCATATTTGGCGCTGTCTTCCGGAGTGCCGGTGATTCCCGTATATACCAACGGAAGCTATTTTAAAAAGAAACGTGCGGAAGTGATTATCGGCAAGCCCATATACGCAGCTGACCTCACTTTGTCGGAAAAGACCGACAAGGAGAATATCGAGGAAGTTTCGCGCGCACTCAGACAAAAAATAATAGAACTCGGAGAGACGCTCGATGGACGAACGAAAGAGAAAAAAGGCTAAATTATTTTCATTTAAATACCTTTTTTACGATTTCGTAAAAGTTACAGGGGGAATTCCGGGACTGATTTGGTTTCGCCCTAAGTTCGTTTACCAAAGTAAGTCGGCAAAAAAGAAGATTCGCGGCGGAGCTTTGGTTATTGCAAACCACGTAAGCAAGGTGGACCCCGTATACGTGATGATAGGCATCTGGTACAGGCGTCATCACTTCGTTGCAACAAAGGAACTTTTTAACGGTAAGTTTTTAAATTTGCTGTTCAAAGGGTTTATGTGCATACCCGTGGACAGAGAAAATTTTAGCTTTTCCACGTTTAAAGAGATAGTTCGTCATTTGGAAGGCGGGGATATGGTAACCATGTTCCCCGAAGGGAAAATAAACACGGGGGACGACCTTCAGGCGTTTAAGTCCGGAGTGGTGCATATGGCGCTTAAAGCCGACGCGCCCGTTGTGCCGATATACGTTAAAAAGAGAAAAAATTTTTTGCAGAGATTGGTTTTCGCTATAGGCGAGCCTATAGACCTTTCCTCTTATTACGGCGCGAGGCCGAACAAGCAGGAGATAGGGGAACTTACGCAAATGCTTTTCGACGCGGAAAAGCAACTTGAAGAACTTGCCTGCAACGGCAAAAAAAGAGGTTAAACTATGAAGTGGTGGCCTAAAGAATGCGCGTTCGGCGATATGATTCGCATTAAAATAAATTCAATATATCACTACGGGATATTCGTGAGCGAAAACGAGGTCATTCAATTCGGCTTGCCACCCGTAAATATACGCTCGCTTACATCTCAGGATGCGGAAGTGCTATCTACGGATATTAATACCTTTTCGGCGGGGAATATCGTTGAAGTAGGCGATATGGACAGGAAGGAAAAAAAGAAGGCGCGCATACCCGAAAAAATAGTTGAAACGGCTCGCTCGAGGATTGGCGAAAAGGGTTACGACCTTTTGCAAAACAACTGCGAACATTTCTCTTACGAATGTGTTTTCTGTGAAAAATTCAGCAGCGGGGTCGATGAAATTTCCCGCAAATGGGGCAAGTAATACGGCGAAAAAATGCTTTTAAAAATAGTACTGATAATTTTTACACAACTTTTGCTCGCGGCGGCGGGATTTCCTATATGCGTGTTTTTCGTTGTTTTTTGCAGGCAGGATTCGCATATAGAAGAATCTCTTGAAACGAGCGACGTGATTTCGTCGGAAGGCGGAGTTTTGTCAGTAAGATACGGCGGGGATATTATCCACGGCAGAGAAGTTTGCATTACCGCTGCCGACGGCACGAATTTAAAGGCGGATTATTTAGAGCGGGGCGGAGATAAAACCGTTATTTTCGTCCACGGTTACCGCGCAAACCCCGTAAAGAATTTTTCGGCGCAATGCATAAGTTTTCTGGATAGGGGATACGACGTATTGTTCGTTTATCAACGTGCGCACGGCAAAAGCGGAGGAAAATTCTGCTGCATGGGTTGCAGGGAAAGCGACGACGTTTTGCGTTGGGCGCTTTGGGCAGAAGAAAACACTTGCGGAAATATCGTTATTTACGGTACGTCTATGGGGGCGGCGGCACTTGCTGGCGCATCTGAAAATTTAAACGGCAAGCGAGTAAAAGCGCTGGTGTGCGATTGCGGATTCACCTGTTTTTACGACGAGATGGATAGCGATTTAAAGAATAAACGCTTTTCGCGCTTTATGGTCATGCCGGTGATAACCGTGTTTTCAAAATTGTTTTTGAAGATAGATATTAAAAAGTCCGCCGAAATAAGCCTTGCCGAAAACCGCATACCCACGGCGTTTATTATAGGCAAAAACGATAAGACCGTTCCACCGGAGATCGCCGTAAAAAATTATACCGCATGCGCCGCCGAAAAAGTTTTGATCGATGATGAAAATTCCGAGCACGCGCGGGCGTTTGAAAAGGGCGGAAAGAAAATAGAGGAAGAACTTTTTAAATTTATAGATAAATTTGCCGAAGTTGCTTCGGATAAAAAATAAAGCCGCATAGGCAAAAGAACATAGGAGAAAAAATCATGGAAAAATTCGTTATTTTACCGGACGTTTCGTGCGACCTTACAAAGGAGTTTCTTGAAAAATATAATCTCGAATACGTACCCGGGCATATTTCCCTTCCCGACGGAAGCGAGACTTTTGCAACTTTGGAATGGTCCCCATTCACCAGAGAAGAGTTTTATACGACTATAAAGAAAAACCCATCGGCTTACACCACCGCGCCGGCGAGTGTTGCCGAGTTTGCGGAATATTTTGAAAAATACGTTAAAGAGGGCGTTGGTGTAATTTCCATGTCTATATCCACGGGTATAAGCGGCACGTACAACTTCACCTTGAAGGCGAGGGAAGAAGTGCTTGCAAAATATCCGGAAGGCAAAATTTACTGTTTTGATTCGTTGCGTTACGGCCCCGGTTTCGGCCTTATGGTAATGCACGCCGCCGAACTTAAAGAGCAGGGCAAAAGCTTTGAAGAAGTTGTTGAGTTCCTTGAAAGCAACAAGAATAATTACCACCAGATGGGCTGGTTAGACGACCTCTCCTTCGTTGCAAAGAAGGGCAGGCTCACAAACGCCAAGGCGTTTTTCGGAACGCTTGTAGGGGTAAAGCCGATAGGCGAATACGACTTCAACGGACTCACGACCGTACTCGGCAAAGCTAAGGGCGAAAAGCAGGCATATAAAGTTATGCTGGATTATATCGAAAAGACGATAGTGAATCCCGAGGAGCAGACTATTTTCATAGCTCAGACTCAGCGCATGAAACAAGCCGAAGCGTACAAGCAGATGATAGAGGAGAGGTTTAAACCGAAAGCCGTTTATATCCTCGACGTTCACCCCTTCTGCGGAATAAACGTTGGTCCGGGGCTTATGGCGGCTTATTACGTAGGCAAACCTATTTCTGCCGACCTCGCTGAAGAAAAAGCGATAATAAACGAAGGACTTACTAAATAATCGATGAAAAAGATAACTAAAAAAAGCCGACTTTTTCTTTACGGAGCGGCTGGGTTCGGCGTAAATATGCTGAACCTTATAATAGGTACATATCTGTGTGACGCGCTTATGACTCAGGGATTCGGCGCGAATATCGAACACTGGACCTATCTTAATAAAACTTTGGTAGTGGCGGGTGTTTGGTCTGTGATGATAACAGTCGCGAAGATTTTGGACGGGTTTATAGATATACCGTTCGCCGCGTTTACCGATAATTTAAAGACGCGTTGGGGAAGGCGCCGTCCTGCAATAGTAATGGGCTTTATACCCATGTTGCTTGCGTATTTGCTGTTTTTGGTTCCGCTCACCTCTGATGCGGAAAGTATTTTAAACACGATATGGTTCGGATTGTTGCTGTGTATATTTTACGCGTTCTACACCCTTACCATGGTAACTTATTACGCCACCTTTTCAGAGATAACCGTATCAGACGAGGACAGGGTGAGCCTTTCCAACTATAAGACGGTTTTCGACGTTATATATTTCATCCTCGGTTACGCGCTCATCCCGGCGATGATAGGCGGTATGAACATAAGACTTATAGCGCTTATATTCGCGCCGCTGTCTCTCACTATGGTTATTCCTTTATTTATGATAAAGGAAAAATCAACTTTGCCGCAAAGTGCGGAAAGTGATGATAAAAACACGGAAGTTGCCGACAACGGGAAAGAATCGTCTTCCGATGAGGAACAAAAGTTAGAATACGTGGGGCTTGTAAAGTCGCTTAAATATTCGCTTAAAAACAAGGCGTTCGTTTTGTGGATGCTCGTCTTTGCGGCGTTGCAATTTTCATTGCAACTGTTCCTCGCCGGGCAGAACGTGCTATATTCCGGCGCGATGATGCTTGACGGCTCGAGGATAGCAATAGTTATGGCGTGTGCGTTCGCGCCCGTGCCGCTTACCCTTATTTTGTACAATAAAATAGTTCGCGCCAGAGGAATAAGGTACGGGTATATTTTTTCTCTTTTAGCATATATGCTTTCGATGACAATGATGATTTTCTGCCGTGCGGATATAATTACCGACGTAAATACGCGCATGGTAGTCGCCTGCATAGGGGCGGTAATATCCTCGTTCGGAACGGGTTGTTTCTTCTCTATAAACTACACGGTTCCGTCGGCGCTTGCCGCCATGGAAGAAAGGCAAAACGGAATATCTCACCCGGCAATGTATTTTGCGGTGCAGGGGCTTGCCTCCGGTATAGCAACTGCGATTTCTACCGGGCTCGTTTGGGTAAACCTTAAAAAGATAGGCGACGGTGCTTATACTTGGATAATGCCCATAATAGTAATAGCAGGTTGTCTCATATCTCTTCTCTTGTCTATGGTTTTGCCGAAAGAGATCAACGAGATAGGCAAAACGAATAAAATTACAACAGAAGAAAAATTATGAAAAAGAAAAAACTGAACGGACTTATTTTCGAACAGATGGTGAGAAACGGTCTGAACAACCTTAAAAATCACGAGAAGGAAATCAACGAACTTAACGTCTTTCCCGTGCCGGACGGCGACACCGGCAGCAACATGCGCCTTACGCTTGAAAACGGCGTAAAACGTTCTCCTGCCAACGAGTCTTTGGGCGATTACCTAAAAACGCTCAGCCGCGGTATGCTTTTGGGTGCACGTGGAAATTCCGGCGTGATATTATCGCAGATTTTTAACGGATTTTATCAGGAACTTGCAAAGAAAACCGAAGCTAAAGCGCAGGATATTGCCGACGCGTTCGTCCGCGGTTATAAAGTTGCCTACAAGGCGGTCGTCAAACCGGTAGAGGGCACTATCCTTACCGTTGCGAGAGAGGGCGCTGAAAATATCCGCCAGCAAGTGGATAAGGACACTTTGCCGGAGGTTTTGCTGTCGATGTACGTTGCGGAAATGAAAAAGAGCCTTGCGTACACGCCCGAATTACTTCCTGCATTGAAAGAAGCGGGTGTTGTTGACAGCGGTGCTTACGGTTACATTATAATAGCGGAAGGTATGACCAAATACCTTTACGGCGAAAACGTTAAGGTCAATGTCGAAGATTCCGCCGAAAAAGAAAGCGTTGAAGTAAGCGACGCTTTCAATGAGGACAGCGCCTTCGAATACGGATACGAGTTGGAATTCGTACTTCAGCTTATGAAGGGGCAGAATTATTCCAAGTTCAAGTTTGAAAGATACCTTGACGATCTTAAAGTTTGCGGAGATTCTATCGTTGCCACACAGGACGGAAAGAGGGTAAAAGTTCATCTTCACACCATGAAGCCCGCCCGCGCAATTACTTTCAGTCAGGAGTACGGCGAATTCGTATCCTTTAAGCTTGAAAATATGCAGTTGCAACATAACGAGATGGAAGCGCAAATTGCGTCGGATAAGCCGCACGTGCCTCTTGCGAAAATAGCCGTGGTGAGCGGCGACGGGTTCAAGGAAATCTACGGCGGGCTCGGGTGCGACGTGGTGCTTGACGGCGGCGTTACGATGAACACTTCCGCGCAGGAGTTCGTTAACGCCTTCCGATCGGTGAACGCTGATGAAATTCTCGTTTTGCCTAACAATAAAAACGTGGTTCGCGCGGCGGAACAGGCCGCAAATATATCA
>CAJOMS010000054.1:8127-9771 GCA_905235795.1 uncultured Clostridia bacterium
GTACTTGGTACGGAAAGCCCCGTGCAAGGGTATTTCGCTTTGGCTATGGACGTTGGCGATAGCGACGATATAACCTACCGCAAACAGCTTATGGCACAGGCGGCGGATTTTAACACCCTTGCGCTTGCCGTTGCCGGAAAGAATTACTCTGCGGCAGGCGTTCGAGTGAAAGAAGGTGAACGCGTTGCCGTACTTAACGGCAAGCCCGTGTGCGGCTCAAAAGATCTTAAAGAAGTCGTCCTTTGCGGCATGCGCGCCGTGGAAGGGTTGGATGAAAAGGAGAGTTGCATAATATTTAAAGGCGCAGGAGTCAGCGATGCCGACGAGGAAGAATTTGTGAAAATACTCGAGGAAAATTTTCCCGATATCGAATTTACTACCGTTTACGGCGGGCAGGGGATTTATTCCTTTCTGCTTGGGCTGTGAGGTGAATTTATGGATACCTTTTGGATAATTTTTTTGATAGTTTTTGCCGTTATTATAATGGCAGGGATTATGTTTATAATGCCGGGCTTTATTATTTACCGCGTACTTCTCGTTCGCACCAAGCCCGAAAAGTGGAACAGATATTACGAGGGGGATTCCGACGACGAACTCACGGTAATACACAAACTCGGCATGCAGTGGGGCGATAAGTACGACGCTTACAGAACGGACGTTTCCATAGTCAGCGACGGGCTTAAACTCGTGGGGCAGTATTTCGATTTCGGTGGAAAAAACGCCGTGATAATCGTGCCCGGCAGGATGGAAGCGCTTTATTACAGCATGCATTACACCGAACCGTACAGGGCGGCGGGGCTTAACGTTCTGGTAATAGATAACAGGGCGCACGGAAATTCCGAAGGGAAATATAACTGCGTAGGCTTTAAAGAGTGGGCGGACGTGTTGAAATGGGCGGAATTTCTACACGATGAAAAGGACAACAAAAAAGTAGTACTTCACGGTATCTGCGTTGGTTCCGCAACAGTTCTGTACGCCGCTATCAACGAAAAATGCCCCGATTACGTAGCGGGTATCGTTGTCGACGGTATGTACGAAACCTTCGGAGAATCGACGGCAAATCACTTTAAAGAGCGCAATAAACCGCTTTTTCCGTCACTTTACTTGATAATGTGGCGACTTAAACGCAAGTGCGGAGTAAATGCCGCTAAAGTAGGCCCAAAAACTTGTATAAATAAAATGACGAAACCCATACTTTTTCTGCACGGAGTTAAAGACGAATATTCCGCTCCGGAAAAGGCGCAGGAATTGTACGATAAATGTCCTTCCGAACATAAAAAGTTAGTGTGGTTAAAAGAAGGCAAACATTCGAGGCTGAGAATGCACAACGAGCGGGAATACGATGTCGCCGTTACCGAATTCGTAAACAATTTTGCAAATTAGAGGGCAATGGTTTGGAAGATAAAGAAAAGGAAGAAAAAAAGAGATTAAAAGAAGAAAAAAAGCTTGCCAAAGACCTTGAAAAGGACGCGAAGAAAGCTGAAAAGAAACGGGAAAAAGAAGAACGTAAAGAGTTGAAAGAAATCGAAAAACTAAAAGAATCTTCTGACCGTGCGGGGGCTGAAAGCAAGGGTGGAGAGCGCAAAAAAACTTCCAAAGCGGCTAAGATTGCGATTGTCGGCGGAATTGCCGCCGCGGCAACAG
>CAJOMS010000054.1:9792-13891 GCA_905235795.1 uncultured Clostridia bacterium
GGATACGTAGGTGCGCGAGCCGTATATAATTCCGCTTTCGACAGGTTCGATCGCCCCGATTATAAGGAAGTTTTCGGGCTTTACGACTATGCGCGCGTTGCAGGCTCATTGCCGAGAACGGAATTCTCTTTTTCGTCCAAATACGCAAATTCCGACGATACGGAAATGCTTAAAGGTTACTATTACGAAACTACGGAAGAAAAGCCGAAAGGTCTCGTGGTAATAAGCCACGGTCTGCATAGCGGAGCGGACGACTACATTCCCATAACGGCTTATTTCGTCGCAAGAGGCTTCAACGTTTTCGCCTTTGACTACAAGGGAACTTACGGTTCTGCCGGCAATGGTACGGTGGGTATGAGTGAATCTTTGGTCGATCTGGATAACGCGCTCAACTTTATTAAATCCGACGCGCGCTTTGCCTCTCAACCTTTGTTTTTGGTTGGTCATTCTTGGGGCGGATTTGCTGTTGCCGCGGTTTTAAATATCCATAAAGAGGTCAAGGCGGCGGCAAGCATAGCGGGGTTTGAAAACGCTTACACGCTCATTGAGGAAAAGGGAACGCAATACGCAGGTGAAATTGCAGCCGAGGGGCTTCCGCGTTTCTTTTTGCAGACGTATCAAAAGCAGCTCTTTGGCGATTATGTAAATTATACGGGTAGCGGTGGAGTAAATTCCGTTGAGATCCCCGTGGTTATAGCACACGGCGTTCGGGATAAGGTCATAAGTTACACGTATCAATCAATAATAGCTCGGCGCGATACGATAACGAATCCCAACGTTATTTACTACGTCGGTACGGGTGAAAACGACGGGCATAAGGAGATATGGCATTCGCCGGAGTCCGTAAGATATCAACGTGAGATCGACGATAAATTTAAAATGCTATCTAAAAATGACGACGACGTTGGAAAGTTAAAGCTAATTGCCGAGGCTGATCACGAGCTTTACAGCGGCATTAATACCGAACTTTTCGATTTGATTGCCGAAACTTTCACTTCTGCTTTAAATAAATGATTTCAGAAAAAAGATCAGCGAAACAAACTACGTAAAATGCGCTTTGCGAGGCGTTATATACATGCTAACTCGAACGGGTTGGCATTTTTTATGCTTTAAAAGCATGCTTTGCGTTTTGCAAAGCGCCGGATATTTGAAAAATATTTAAAAAAGTTGAAATTTGCTATTGACAAACAGAGAATTTTATATTATCATATATTTGATAGCTGAACTATCAAAACAAAAGTTTATCTATCGCATAGTATTTTTAGGGTGAAAAATGAAACTGAAAGATGTGAAAATGCAATTTATTATCGACGTTGCGACCGAACTTTTCCTTGAAAGGTCTATAGTTGACGTTACGATAAAAGACATAGCGACCGAAGCGGGAGTTGGAGAGGCCACCGTTTATAGGTACTTTGAACGCAAGCAGAATATTGTGGAAAGGAGCGCGCTATCTTTACAGAAAAAGGTCTTTGAGGAATACTTTAATCTCGTAGGGGATAACGGCTATGAAAAGATATGCCGCTTTTACAACGGCTATTTCGATGTGTTTGTCGACCACCCCGAATTCTATAAATTTATAAATGAATTCGACGCGTATATGATAACCGAAAAGCACGATCTTGCGGAGTATTCCGAAGGGCTTGATATATTCAAAGTGGCCTTTTTCGCAGCTTATCGGCAGGGTGTAGCTGACGGCAGCGTCAAGGGAAACGATAACGCAGAACTCTTTTACTACGCTTCCGCCCATGCGTTGATGTCGCTTTGCAAGAAACTTTCGGCGGGGCGCGACGTGGTAAAACAAGACGCATTGATCGATAAAGCTGCCGAGGTGCGGGAGCTTATCGACGTAATATTATATAGCGTTAAAAAACCGCTTGTCTGAGGCGGTAAAAATAGTAACAAGGGGGTGGGAATATTAC
This sequence comes from uncultured Clostridia bacterium, assembly GCA_905235795.1. GTDB lineage: Bacteria > Bacillota > Clostridia > Christensenellales > Borkfalkiaceae > RGIG3732. The sequence continues at coordinate 11,712 of CAJOMS010000054.1, forward strand.
TTCAGACGTAATATTTCTAAAAATTATGAAGAGATTAACCAAAAAACAAATGTGGATATTTGCCGTCGGTCAACTCGGCTGGTCGATTCTCGGTGGCATCATCAACACATGGCTCGTAACGTTTTACTTGCCTACAAACGCCGATATTGAAGCGGGTGCCGTGCAGTTTATACAGCCGGGACTTGTGATCCTCGGCTTTTTGACCGTCCTCGGACTTATAACGGCGCTTAGCAGGGTGTTCGACGCAGTTACGGACCCTATGATCGCATCTCTTTCGGACAGGAGCAAAAATAAGCGCGGCAGAAGAATTCCCTTTATGCAATACTCTGCAATTCCTTTCGCTGTAGTTACGGTGTTGTTGTTCTGTGCGCCCGTAAACGCAATAAGCGGGATAAACGTTGCGTGGATATCCGTTTTCATCGTATTGTTCTATTTGTTTATGACAATGTACTGCACTCCATATAACGCGCTTATTTCCGAATTCGGAAAGACTCAGGAGGACAGAATGTACATTTCCACAGCAATTTCGCTTACGTATTTTGCAGGTACGCTCCTTGCATACACACCTTTCCTTTTTGCGGGGATGCTCCGCTCGTCGGTAAATTTTAACTGGAGTTACCGAATTTGCTTTATTGTTCTTGCTGTAATAGCTCTCGTAGCAATGCTGTTACCTACGTTTCTTCTCAATGAAAAGGAATTTGTCGATACCGAGCCGACAAACGCCAATATGTTCAAATCGCTCGCGTCGACTTTCAAAAACAAGGATTTCAGAACGTTTGTCGGATCCGATCTTATGTACTGGATAGGCCTCACGTTATTTCAAACAGGTTTGCCGTTTTTCGTAAAAGTTTCAATGGAGCTTGACGAGTTTTACGTTACTGTATTTATGGGGGCGATGACCGTTTTATCCGCTTGTTTCTATCCGTTCGTTTCAAAAATGGTGAAAAAATTCGGCAAAAAGAAACTAACTATAACGGGCTTTCTCGGGCTTGCTCTCGCCTATCTCGTTACGGCTATGATTAACATAATACCTCTGCCCGGAATTGTTTACGGCGTGTTAATATGCGTTATAGCGGCTTTTCCGATGGCACTGCTCGGCATAATACCTCAATCCATAGTTGCGGACGTTGCGGAGGCAGAAGGCGTTACAACCGGAGAAAACAGAGAAGGTATGTTCTTTGCTGCGAGGACTTTTTCAATGAAACTCGGTCAGTCGATAGCGATGTTGGCGTTCACGTCGTTCGCAATAATAGGAACTACTCAGAACTTGAACTCCAACGACATAACCGCGTCGCCTTTGGGATTGATGATAGTCGCTTTTGCGGCGGTTGCCTTCTGCGTGCTCGGCGCCGTTATACTTATGTTTTATAACGAAAAGAAAGTAATGAAGACAATCGCAAAAAAGGAGGACTCCGAATTTCTTGTTGCGGTAGAAACCAATGATACAGCGGAGGAAAAAAAATGAAACTGACTTATATTCTGTGCGGAGAGAAGAAAACCACGGAGATGTCAAACGACGATATAGATATAATAAATTATTCGTCGGGTGAAAACTTAAAAGTGGCGGTTAGAGCGAAAAAGGAACTTACTCTTGATAATGCCGAAGAAGAAATAAATTTTAAAGTCTTAAATAGCATTTATCTCCTTTTGTTTTACAACTACAAACAACTGGTTTATTATTTCTTAAAGGTAAAACTTTATATTTATGAGTACTAACAAATAAAGAATAAGTTGAGTCAGTAAACCCTTCTACTAATAATGTATAATATCCTGAAATACTTTTTAATTCATTTTTTATAAAGAAAGGGTCTTCTATGTTTAAATCTATATATTCATGAGTTAAATCAGTAGTTTTCCAATCATTTATAGTATGAGTTGGCAATGATACTCCATAATTTAAATACATATCAACATCTCCATTCATATTATATAAACCAAAATATATATTATTTGCATTTTCATCAAAATAAAAACTAAAATATTGCAATTCTCCTTTTGTTATATATCCATCATATGGTTCATTTTGGCTTATCATTTTTGGCTCATTAGAATAAGATATAGAATAATATATTACCTCTTTATTCTCATTTTCATTTTCTCTATAATTTTGCATTTCTGAGCCTAAACCACCTTCTACAGTCACTAAAATTTGTAAAGAAAGAGTTTGGGAATCTAATCTT
>CAJOMS010000055.1 GCA_905235795.1 uncultured Clostridia bacterium
CTCCTACTTCTTCGGCGACGAGGTGCTCGTTCGAGTGATTTTCGTAATAACTGCCATGTCTGGAGTCAATGCGATATACTCTCCTGACAGCACCGTCGAAATAAGAATTAGCTACGCTGAGGTTTACCGATTTTTCCGAAGACGACGTGTTCCAAACGAGGAAACCCATTTTATCGTTATTTGCGGAAAATACTGCCTTTACAGCGTTGTCGTTAGCGCTTTTTGATATATCGTAACGCCATACGGGCATGTCGTTAAACATTTTTATCGCGTTGTACGCAGCCTTTACGTGCCCGTCTTTAAAAATGAGGCCGTAAGGATCCTCTCCGCACGTCGATTCCATAAACTGCGCCCAATGCGCCCATTGAACGTCCGTCCTTCCAACGAGTTCCATAATCGCCTCTATGGTTTTATAAGCAGAGGTGTATTTATTGAATTCGCAATTGGCGTTCATTCTGCCGCCGCTGTTGGCGTTGAGCCAGGAAAATTCGTTGATATGTATTGCCGTTGTCAGGAAATAATTATCTTTTGCAATAATATCGTCCGTATAATTAAGTTCGTCCGGCCATTCGCTTCCGTCCATATAAGAGTGGAAAGAGAAGAAATCCATAGGAGCTTTGGCGTTTTTAACGGCGTTTATAAACCCTGTGTTGGTAGCCGACCACGCGCCCGCAAAAGCAGGCCCGCCGATAGTTGCGTCGGGATCGGCTTCGAGTATGCCCTTAGAGCCGTAAACGTACATATCGTTATATCTGCCGGCGTTGAAATCTTCACTCAAAAGGAACGTGCCGCCCTCGCCGAGGGAAAGGTCCGGCTCATTGTAAATTTCGTGATAGCCGATTTTAAGTCCTTCGTCAACGTAATGCTTGGCGTAATTATAGTAAATATTTTTCCATGCCTCTTTCCAATTCGAAAGATTTTGATTGAGGTTACGCCAATCGTTGTTTCCCTGTAGTGGCTTTGGCACGTAACACCAGGACATATAAGGAAGAACGTCCTTATTTTGCAGCTGTTCGACTATACCGTCGAGTTGGTTAAAGTTATATTTGTAGTTGTTATAATTGTCTCCTGAGCCCGTAACAAGCCACTCGTAGCCCGTATAATTTCTACCGCCGTCGCCTTTGCCTATGGAAAGATCGATTCTGAGCGATTCGGCGTTAAGCGCCTCTATCAGCCCAAGATCTCTTTTATAATTGTTTATAGGATCTATCGTGCCGGCATTATACATTGATACTTTTTTAAGTAAAGACAAATTGAGCGGTTTAATGAGATTCGCCGTCAGCGTTACGGCGCCTTGAATAGGCGTAACTTCGGTCATTTCCTGAACGTCTCCGCAAGAACAAATTCTTACGGTCTTTCCGTTTTTCGTCTGCCACTCTCCGTAAACGTGTGTATGCGCGGAGGAAGGCGTTCCTTCCTCATGGCTCGAAGAAGACGTATTTGTATTGTCGTTTACATCTATCTGATCAGTCATAGTAGTGCATCCGGTCGCCGTAAGCGCACATAGTATTACAGAGAACGCAACGGCTAAAAATTTATTTAACTTTTTCATTTATTTTCACCATATATTCATTTATTTGCAAACAAATATATTAAAGATTGTATCACGTTAAGACAAAAAATTACATACACAATACAATCGTAACAGTGTACTTTTACCTGCAAATTTGACTTGCAAAACGATTATTCGTCATACTCTACGTATTTAAAATAGTGAAAATCCGCTTTCTTTTCGGCATTTGCAAAATCCTGACAGCCCATGCCTACGTACGGTCCCGTAAAAGCGAGCGGGCGGTTGTATTCGTCGCTAAGTTTTGACGCGTCGAATTTTTCGCCTGCAGGCATATAGTCTTTGCCGTTAAGAGAGTAGAACATTTGCCCGTCTGCATGATCCACGCAAACTTTCATCCAAACCGTTCCTTCTGCGGGAAGTACGGCTATCCTTTCAAATTTGTACTTCGAATTGTCGTAAGATATTTTAAGCAACTCTCTGTTACCGGTATCTTCGTCAAACGAAACGTAGAGATAATGTTGATTGTTCTCGCTATATCTGTATGAAAGTCCCGCCCAATGATTGAAGCTGGTGGGAGCAAAATCAACTTCCGTTTCCGCCTCGAACTTAAACGCTTCTACCCTGCGAGCGAGAATAGATTGATCCTGAAGGGCAAGTATGCTTTTCTGCCCTCTTATACGCAGATAGCCGGGACGAGACTTGGTATCGAACACGTCTTCGCCGAAAGGTTGACGCAAAGTCATAAAATCTATGCTTAAAGGTTCTTTTTCGCTAAAATTATAAACTTTTACGTTTTCTTTCGGAAGTTGCGGAGCGTACGCCTCGAATTCGTCAGATGGATTCATCGTTCCGTTTTTGAGGTATACCCAACCGTCCTCATGCCATTCTACGTTCTGTATAGCGGTTTCCCTGCCGAGCATACATCTTCCGTCCGGCAAAGGTCTGCCGCAAAGGTGCGCCATTACCCATTCGCCGTCTTTGCCCTGACATAGGCTCGCATGTCCCGCCTTTTGAAGGTAACAATCCGTTTCCCACGCGGTAATGATATGTTTATTCGGGTGTAATTCATACGGTCCCCAAACGTTTTTGCTGCGAGCGAGCGTAGCGCGGTGAGTAAGCCCCGTGCCGCCTTCCGCAGTAAGCAAATAATACCATCCGTCTTTCTTGAATATGTGCGGACCTTCCGTTATGTGAGCTTCCGTCCCCGTAAAGATAACTTTAGCCTCTCCGACGAGTTTTTTCTGCTCTGCGTCGTATTCCTGACACAATATGCCGCGGAAACGCGCGCCGTCGTCGTTAAAACGGTAATCCCAGCGCATATTAACGAGATATTTCTTTCCGTTATCGTCATGGAAGAGCGAGGGATCGAATCCGCTTCCGTTGAGTTTGACGGGTTCAGTCCATTCGCCGTCTATAGTTTCGCAGGTAGTAAGATAGTTTTCGGTATCTTTAAGATGCTCGTCTACCCACTGCCTTTGATTCGTGAATATAAGCCAGAACTTTCCGTCTGCATAGGAAAGAGCCGGCGCCCATATTCCGGTGGACGCAACGTCGCCCCTCATATCCAAAAGGTTTAAATTTTTAAGCGGATAAGATACCGTGCGCCAATTTGCAAGATCTTCTGACGCGGATATCTTTACCCCGGGGTAATACTCGAAAGTTGAAGTAGCAATATAATACGTACCGTCTACGTATATCATGCAAGGATCGGGATGAAACCCGGGAAGAATCGGGTTCTTTACTTTATATTTCATGTTTCGTTTCCTTTTTATTGTAATGTGTTTTAGTAATGTGTTTTAGTCTTTAAGGCCCGACGACAAACTTATGCCTTGTAGCAAGAAATTTTGTGCAACGAGGAAGATGATAACAACAGGTATTACGGAAATAACGGTAGCAGCCATTTTACTTGCGTAGTTTCTGTCATAAACGCCGTTTATCGCGCTCAAACCTGCGGTAAGCGTACGCTTGGAAGTATCTTCTATGATGATTATCGGCCACAATAAGTCGTTCCAGCTGCCGAGGAAAGTGTTAAGACCAACTACCACCAACACGGGTACGAGTTGCGGAAGCAATATCTGATAAAACACCCTCAGCGAGCTTGCGCCGTCTATTTTGGCGGCCTCGTCGTAATCCTTAGGAATGGAGTAGAAGAATTGCCGTATAAGAAATATATTTCCCACTCCGGCAAGACCGGGTAGTATCAGCGCAAGCAGGTTGTTTTTCAACCCGAGCATAGATACGATTTTGTACTGCGGTATCAAGTTGACTACGCCGGGGATCATCATCGTGAACATAAGGAAGCCGAAAATTACCTTCCTGCCCGGGAAATCAAGCCTACTGTAACCGAACGCCGCCATAGAAGCGACAAGTACCTCTAATATAGTGCTTGCAGCCGCAACTATGAGCGAGTTCATGAACCATTGTCCGACAGGCGCCCTCGTGTTATCCGCCCAAACGGCTTTGAAAGTTTCCAAGGTAGCGTCCTTCGGAAAGAGCATAAAGCCGAATGCCTCGTCAAACGTGAGAGACCTGAATGAGTCGTCCGTTCTCAATGCCGACATCAAGATATAATACAGCGGGAAAAGCCACATTATACAGATGATGAGCAAAATGATAAACAGAATTAGATTGGAAGGTTTAAAAAAACTATTCTTTTTCATTTTCTCCCCCTCCTAATCCTTAACGCGCATCAATCTAAATTGAATTACGCTGAATACCGATATGATAAGGCCGAGTGAAACTGACATTGCACTTGCCATACCCGCCATGGATACGCTGCTGCCAAACGCATATTCCTGAATGTACTGCATCAAAACTTTTTGGCCTGTAGGCGTGCCGAACATATACGGCTGACCGAATACGTTGAATGCGCCTATAGTTCCCATAACGGTGGTGAAAAGAAGTTGGAAACTCATTTCCGGCAAAGTAATCTTCCAGAATTTTACCCATCCGTTTGCTCCGTCGATATCGGCTGCCTCGTAATAAGATTGCGGTATGCCCGAAAGCCCCGCCATGAATATTATAAGGTTGCCGCCCACGCCGGACCATAACGTAAGTGCAAAAATACTCTGCCAAGCGTAATCCTTAACGAAGTTTATAGGATTATCTTTAAAGAAAAAGTTGTTGATAACGCCGTTATCGAGGTCCAAAAGCCAACGCCAGGTAAGCGCAACGGTCGCGACAGAAAGAAGTGAAGGGATGTATAATACCGCCTGCACGAACTTTTTGCCGTGGCTGAGTTTGTGTATTGCCAATGCGAAAATAAGCGGAACGATTACGATGAGCGGAACCATTACCACTGTGTAGTAAAGGGTGTATTTAAGTCCGCTGAAAAATTTATCCGCAAAAACGTTGGTGCTGTTTATCCAGCCCTTTATGTCCCATATCTGGGCAAAGTTCTGAAACCCTACGAATTCAATATCGCTCATCAAATCCCACTTGGTGAAACTGATGAAGATACCGAAGAAAAACGGGATAATAAAGAACACGAGGAAAAACAGCAGATGTGGCCCGATGAAAATTAGCGGGTCAACGATCTTTTTCCATTTGCCCGTGGACTTTTTCTTATTATTTTTTTTATCTACTTCGGCAACGGCGGTTTCGCCGCTGCCGAAATTGTTCTGTTTTTCCATGGTTTAATTTAAATTGCTCGAGCCTGCTGTCTTGCGTACTCAGCTGCTTGATCTACTTGAGATTTAACGTCGTCGTATCCGAGTTTGGTTCCCTTGCTGTTAACACCTTCGCAAAGTTCAGCTACGTATTGACCGATAGGCTCGGTAATAACTTTGTAAGTGTAAACCTTAACGGGCGATATGATTTTATCGAGGTTGTTGGAAAGGTAGCCCCATTCGAGATTCATATAATCAGTGTTGTTAGTCGTATCCTGACGAGCTGCAACCTTGCCGCCCTCACACCAGTAACCGCTATGTTCGATAACGTATTTTACGAAAGCAACTATAGCTTTGTCTTTTGCTTCAGAAGGACTCTTTGCTGCATTGAAGATAGCGAAAACGTGTCCGTCACTGGAAACGACTCTATTTGCAGAAGCATTGATTTTAGGCATAAGTGCTACGCCGGCGTCAACCTTGGTAGTCTTTTTGCAAGCGTCGGGAGCAGACCAGATACCGTCCATAGTGAACAGAGCGCGGCCCTGTGTGAAGTTGTTCATGTGGTCGGAACCACTATCCGAACAAATATACCCCATCGTATTATAGCCGGTATCTTTTTGGCCGAGACGAACGGTGTTGTTCTTATCCGTCTTAGTTGCGTAAGGTATGTTCATTACAGTACGAGCGGCAAGATAACCGTTTTCGTTTGCAAAGGTAGGTTCGGTCGGATTGGAAACGTCAACCGCCTGACTGCCGAGTTGATTCAAGAAGGTGAGGAACATAGGTTCGGTATAAGAATAGTTGAAGGACATACCGTATATTTTTTGCGATGCGGGACCGTCAACTTTTGCAACTTCCATCATCATGTCGAGCATTTCGTCAACGGTGAAGTCGTCGGAAAGTATTTTGTTTTCCCACTCGGTTTCCTTACCTGCGGGGAAGAGCTTTCTGTTGTAATATAAAACGGTGGGAAGAACGTCCAGCGGAGCAGCGTACATCTTGCCGTCGAACTCGCAGGAGGTCCAGGTATCACCAACGTAATCGGCAGATTTAAGATCTATTTCACCTACCAAAGAAGTAATGTCGCGAAGAATGTTGTTCTTTACGTAGTTAGGCAGACGTGATTTATGTACCAACGTGAGGTCAGCTACCGAGTTATCGGTCATACTCGTGGTAATTCTCTGATAGTGAGAAGCCTCTGCCTGCGCGTCGGAATTAACGCGGTAAGTGCCCTTGTATTCTTTGTTGAAGTCGGTTATAAGTTGATCCATATAACCGGAGTCAGGACCGGTGATCGGGTTCCAGAATGTAATTACGGTTTCAGAGCCGTTGTTCTTGTCAGTCTTACCGGCACAAGCGGTAGCACCAACGAGCATAAATGCCGAAATAAACAACGCCAAAATTTTTGTGATGTTTTTTTTCATCTTTTTTCTCCTTTATTTACTTTTCATTTATTTCTTTTATTAAATTCAAATCGATTTTAGGATTTCTGTCCATATCAACTAGTCCGTTTATTTCCTGATAAACGTCCGTGAGTTGGGTATAACAAAATCCGCTTACGGTCGGCATATTCTTAATAGTAACGGTGAGGTCTTCGTATTTTTTAAGAAGAGCCTCAACGTCCTTAACCCTGCCGTTATAGCCCCAGCCGTCGCCGCCTTCCAGCGCAATACCGCCGTATTCGCTTACGATAATCGGTTGTCCGCAATATGCGTTACCTTGCGCAAAAGCAAACTTGAATTGCCCGTGCGCGATCTTATTTTCGAGAATGAATTTAAGATCTTCCCTGTAACGTGGCATCATATGTTCGCCGGTAGCGTCGTAATCGTGCAGAGTTATAATATCCGAACACGTATGCTCCCACCCGTCGTTTACGATAACGGGACGAGTCGTGTCGATTGATTTTGTAAGACTATATATCGCCTTTGTAAAGCGTTGTTGATCTTCCTCCGTAAACACGGAAGGAATACCCCAACTTTCATTGAACGGGACCCATGTAATAATACAAGGATGATCGTATTGCTGCTTTACTGCGGCGAGCCATTCGTCAGTAAGATATTTGACCGAGTCGAATCCGTACTCGTATGCAGCGGGATATTCCGCCCAAACGAGCAAGCCCTCCACGTCGCACATGGCAAGGAATCTTTCGTCCTCAATCTTTTGGTGAATGCGCATGCCGTTAAAGCCTGCGGCTTTGGTTATTTCTATGTCCTTGAGAGCTGCAGCCTCATCGGGCATTGTCAAACCGCTATTCTTCCAATAGTTTTGAGCCAAAACGAGTTTTTGATAAAGCGGAACGTTGTTAAGCCTTATTCCCTCTTTATCCGCCTCTATTTTACGCATACCGAAGTAAGAACCCACGCTATCGGTCAATTTACCGTCTTTATAAACGGACAGCTGTACGTCGTAAAGGAAGGGCGTTTCGGGGCTCCAAAGTTTGACTTTAAAGTCGAACTCGGCAGAGCGCATATCGAAACTCTGTTTGAAATGCCTGTTTACCGCCACGGTGCGCGAAGAAGCTATCTCCGTACCATCGAAAGATATTTTCGTTTCAACTTCAAGCCCTTTCTCTGAAAGCTCGTACTCAAAATTTACGGCTTGCTTATCGATATCGGGCGTAATCTTTACCCCTTCTAATCGAGCCGAAGAAACGACCTCGCTCCAAACGGGTTTCCATATACCCGTCGTTTGCAAGTACCAGCAACCGAAACTCTCTTTGAGCCAACGCTGTTTACCTCTCGGTTGAAGGGTGTCGAAACCGTCTTCACACTTAACGGTCAACACGTTTTCGGTACGGAGCAAATAATCGGTTGCATCCACAGAGAAACGCGTGTATCCGCCGACGTGCTCGGTAAGCATATTGCCGTTCAGCCACACCTTGGTTTTGAAATCGGCACCTTCGAAGTATATGATATACCTCTCACCTTTCTTCAATGATACGGCGGGGAATACCAAACGACGTTATGGCAAGTTTCATCCCCTATGCCGCTCGCCGGCGTTTCATAAGCGAAAGGAACCTTTATCTTGAGGCAATCGGTCGGAAAGTTTTTGTAATATTTGTTTTTCTCTCCTTCGTTTCCATCGTCGAAAATGAAATTCCATTCTCCGCAGAGGTCCGCGAAATTTTCGCGGACAAACTGCGGTCTGTAATAATCTTTTCTATAACACTTATACATATTTGTCAATTAATCGTAAAGGTGGAACGATGCGCGGGTATTTGCACCGGTGTTTTGCATATCGAAAGAAATTTGTACCTTGTCGCCAGGACGCCAACCTTCGGGTGCGTAATCAAGCATATTTATCTGCCAAACGTTGCCCGTCATAGAAACGGCTACGTCTGCCTTTTCTTCCGTTCCCCACGGATAGTCGGGTAAACCGTTAAGTCTTGAATCCTGAGAGTTAGGATCCCTCGTAGCACGGTAGAGATTGTCGTAATAGAAATATACGCTCTTATCGAAGTTGCCCGTCTTTTCGTTGTAATAGTCTATTCTGAAGCCGAGCGTGGTGTTGTTATTCAACATTCTGCCAACGCCGCCTTCGGTATTTACGGCAACTTTGAACGACGTGGGAAGATCCCTGCAAAGTACCGCAGCGCTTGCGTGTGCCTGATTAGCGTATTTTCCGTTGTTGTTGACGCCCAAGCATTCGCCCATGCCGAGGTACATCGTCCAGCTGAGCCTGTCAAAATGAGAGTAGCTGCCGTGTACGTCGTTCATGATATCCGGCCAGGATTCGTTTGCGCCGATTTCACGGTTGCCGAGCATACCTCTGTATCTGTCCTCGTAATAATATTGAGTTTTGATATCCTGTGCGAAATCGCTCGTTCTGTTATCCCAATTCTTGAAATCTTCGGCACCATTTTTATTGATGGTTATATAAACCATGCCCTCTGCGGGAACGACGCCCGACCAAACGTTATTTCCGTTGTTAACGTCCTTAACGTACTCGGCAACGAGATGTTCGCTGGGCGTACTTTCGTATTGAGTATCGTAATAGCTTGCGTGAGTGCTATCTATTTTATAAACTCTCCTCTTGCCGGAAGCAAATTTTGCGTTGTTCAAATTCAACGTAACAACCCTGTCGCCGACGGGTATAATCTTTCCGTTAGCGTCGATAGATTCGTTTTCGTTCCAAATGAGAATGCCTATTTTATCGTCGGAGGAAGAAACGAGCGTTTTAAGACCGGCATTGTTGTCGGAGAAAGTTCCGTTATATCTCCAAACGGGCATATCGTTATAAATTTTAAGAGCGTTATACGCAGCTTTAACTCTGCCGTCTTTATAGTTTACCAAACCGTAAGGATCTCCGCCGGTTTCCATAAACTGCGCCCAGCTCAACCATTGAACGTTAGTTCTTTCAACTGCTTCCAAAAGTCCGTCTATAGTCTTATATGCGCCCGGATAGAAGTTGAAGTCACTGTTCTGACCGTTAGTAGAGCCGGTTGCCTCGTTCAAATAGCTGTACTCGTTGATGTGTATAGCAGTCTTTAAGAAATAAGGATTCGTAGCGAGACCTGCTACGACTTTTTCTATTTCGTTGTTACCGTCTGATTTACGGTTGCCCCTGAACCAGGTGTTTCCATCCAGATAAGTGTGGAAAGAATAGAAATCGAGAGGGAGTTGTTTATCTAAAACCCTGGGGAGGAATCCTACCCAACTTTCAACGCCGATTTCGCCGAGAGCAAAGCCCGGGCCGCCTATCGTGGCGTCGGGATCCGCACGCAAAATACCTTTAGCGCCGTATTCGTACATATCGGGATAAACACCTTCGCCCGGGCTACATTGGCTACCGAGGCAGAAGTCGTCCCAATTCAAAAATCCGTCGAACGTGCTATCGAAAACACCCCAACATTTAAGAATTTCAAGGTCGGGCTCGTTGTATATTTCATGATAGCCGACGCGCACGCCTTCGTCGAGATAATGTTTGGCGTATTGATAGTAAATTTCTTCCCAAACTTCCTTCCAGTTGAGGATATTTTGATCGAGGTTGTTCCATTTGCCGTCCTCTTGCAGAGGGTAAGGTATATAGTCCCACGACATATAGGGAAGAACGTCGTAATCTGCCATTATATCTACGATTCTGTCAAGTTGAGAAAAATCGTAATTCAAAGAATCGATTTTAATGTTGTACGTTCCGGTATTGTTGTTCCAATCGGTAATTTCAAAGTCTTCGCCTACGAGGTACTGCCCCGCCGTGCCGTTGCTTTTACCTATGGAAAGGTCCATACGCATTGAGTCCGCATACATATCTTTTATGAGATCGAAATCTCTATCGTAATGAGAAAGCGGATTTATTACGCCTGCATTGTACATCGCAACCTTCTTTAAAAGCGGAGGATCGACTATATCGTTAAAATCTGCGTTAAGCGTTATAGCTTTGGACAGATCCACCTTTTCGTCAGCCGCATTTTTACCGTTGCCCGCGCATGACGCAAACATGGAAACGCATACGACCATGCAAATAAAAGCAGCGATCGCCTTCCTTAATTTTGTCATTTTACACCTCTGTAATTTTTATTTATATAATTTTTAAATTTCCAATTCTTCCCCTCCGCAACAGCGAAGGAGAAGAATTTTACTTTTATTTAACGTTTTTAATCGTCTATTGTTTCGTCGACCAAAAGGAGATCGTCGAGAACGTTAACTGCGTCCCAAGCCAGTACGCCTTTTACGTTCGTACTCATAACGCCGTCGCGCGCGTTGTTCTTTTGTCCGTTGTTATCGTTGATGTTGAGAACAATGTTAATCATTTCGCCCGCCTTGTTTTCAACTTCGGCAAAAGTGGACCAACCTATCTTCATTTCAACGTTGTACCCGGTTTCGGTAATTACGGCAGCCGTTTGTCTGGAAACGCCGTCTGCCCAGTCGTACATCCAGTGCTGGCCCGAAAGATTATTGTTGCAGGAAACAACTCTGAACCCGCCTTCGCCGCAGTAATCGTGATAAGGTCTGTTTGCATCGCCCCAATCACCGCTCGTGGGAAT
>CAJOMS010000056.1 GCA_905235795.1 uncultured Clostridia bacterium
ATCGTAAACTGACCATTGTTGGTGAAATCTGCCTCAAGTTCCGCAGTCGCAGCTTTCGCCGTAAAACTGCCGCTTGTCGGCTGTAAAACCGCAATGCCGATACATAAGCACACCAAGCCACAACAAGCCGCCACAAACAGTGCTACAAATTTTGCCTTGATTTTGTTCATTTTTTACCTCCTATCATCATAAACATACTGTTTTAATTTTGCAATAACGTTTTTATTTACGGTACGCTGTACCGTAAATAGCCCATGGGCTATTTACCGTTTTTTTTCTACTGTGAAATGCACTCCTTCCCCCGTGTTACAACGTGTATTTGCCTGTTTCAAAGCCTCAAAAACTGCATTGAGGGTAAAATACCCATTACTGCATATATATTATATCATATTACTTGATAGTATTTCTACTCATTATTTTTCTTGTTATAATCATTTTTTTGGATAAATCGCTTGACATTTCCGTTTCTTTATCATAAAATTGGAAAAAAAGGTAAAATTTTATGAAAAACCTATTATTTACTTTAAACAATTATTTCTCCCCAAACGGGTATAACATAACCAAGCAAAACTTGCCTTTAGAGCGTTACCAGATGCACTTTCACGACTGTATCGAAATTTCTTTATTGTCGCAAGGAACAGGCATGCAAAACATCAACGGCACAGAATATTATATGCCCACGTATACATTTACCATTATGCACAATCACGATTGTCACAGGTACTACGACCTTTCACCCGACAATACTTTATACAACTTGATGCTGTTGCCCTCTTTATTGCCCGACCACGTCATCAAACAATTGGACTCTTTGCCCTCCGACAAGATCTGCGTGCTCCCGGAGACCGTCGGGAAATCTACGGCTTCTGTAATGGAGGCAATTTTATATTCACAAAACTGTCAGCAAGATTATCCTAAAGATTTCTTGCCGAATCTTTTTCAGGATTTGGTGGCTATCTTTTTGCATCATTACGCCGTGGGAACCTCTTCAACGTCCGATTCGACGGGAAACATTCTACAAAACGCTTTAATTTATATTAACTCACATTATACAAACGCTCTGGACTTGAATGAAATTGCAGAATATGCAAAATGTTGCCCTACCTACCTTAGCGACCTTTTCCATAAAAAAATGAACATGACTATAAAACAGTATATAAACGTTATGCGGTTAAAACACGCAAAAAAATTGCTCATTTCTTCCGATTTATCAATTATGTCTATTTCTTTTGAATCCGGTTTTGCATCATTGGCGAGTTTTAATAGAAATTTCTTAAAAAGCGAAAAAATGTCCCCAACGGCATACAAAAAATCCTATACTAACGCATTGATTAACGACGGTTTATAATCAAGCAAAAACAGGGCGAGTCGCCCTGTTTTTTTTACGTCTTAAATAATCTTTGAAAAGTTAGTTGTTATCCCATTTCGTTTTTACTCGGTTTAAAGGTTTTTTATGGTTTCTGTTTCGCCGTAGAAAATCGCCTTGATACTATCCATTTCTTCCTGCGTTACGCCTATGGAACGAAGATAATTTACCGTCTTTTCTTGCAACGTTTTCCCTTCGTATTCTCCCTGCAAACGGTCGTAAAACTTACGGAACCAACCACCCGTTTCACCCGTTTTCGTATTGCGTTCGCCATAGATAGAAAAACCGGTAAATTCGTGATCTTTGATACAATCTGACTCCGACTGGCCTAACAGCGCACGCAAAATAAAGGTAACAATACCTGTCCTGTCCGCGCCTCCCGTACAATGGTAATACAGCGGATAGTTGTCTTTGTCCGCAAACAAAGAAAACACATTGCGATATCTTTCAGGCTCATCCATCGCCGCCTCGTAGCCGTTAATCACCGCATGAATCAACTTGACTCCGGGGATAACGCTTTCTTTGCCTACGCCGGACTCCTCCTCGCTGCGAAAATCGATTTCAGTTTTTATACCGAGTACGTCACGCATATACGCTTTACCGTTTTCCGTAAGAACGGGGTCTAACGTAGCGTTTGAGGACGTCAATGCGCCGCCACGATAGGCTATCCCTTGCACAATCGTCTTGTTGTCCAAAGTCTTATATCCGCCAAAATCGCGAACGTTACATATATCCTCGATATTCATCACCCGCGGACCGAGCGAAGTCGTTTGAAAAGCACTTTCCGCACGCTCCGACACGTTACCGCTTTCATCAAACGCCGTCACACGCACGAAATAATCGCTTGCTTTGTATAAATTGTACAAATCAATCGTGCGCACGTTCCCTGCCGTTTCTACAGAAATAGCGTCGGAAAAATCACTTTTCCGTGCATATTGAACAAGGAATTTTTGCGCAATTTCATTGCCGTACTGCCATTCGACCTTTATAGGCACGTAAGGATTTCGCACCTTGACCAAGTAATCGGAAACGTTCGCTTCCATATCCGCCTGTAAATACTTTTTTGCATTTTCGATATATGGAAACGTTTCCCCGATAGGAGAAAGAATTTTCAACATAAAAGTTTAATTTACTTTCTTTTGAATCGCCCAAGCCGCAAGGACTTCCGAAAACTGCTGACTTAAAGTTTTTTCTTCCACATCGGGAATCGGATAAGTTTCGTTTTCAGGGGTGAATGCTTTTCCGTCAATATCGACTTCACCGAAGAAAATCGCCTTAATGTTGTCCAATTCCGTTTTGGTTACGCCTATGGAAAGAAGATAATTTTCCGTTTTTTCTTGAAGATTCGCACCTTCGTATTCATTCAAAAGCCGTTTCATTTCCTTATATCTCGCGTTCTCGGGTTTCGGCGACGAACCGCCGCGCACTCCGTAGATAGAAAAACTGGTAAATTCGTAATCTTGTCCGCACTCAAACTCCGACACGCCAAGAAATGCGTGCAGAATATAACTTACGGTACCCGTTCTGTCCGCGCCTCCCGTACAATGGTAATACAGCGGATAGTTATCTTTGTTTGAAAGGTAGGAAAAGGTTCTACGATACATCTCTTTCTGCCCCGAACCCGCATTTCCTTGGAAGATATCATCGTAACCGCCTATCGCAATGTAAGTAAGCGTTGCGCCGGGAATAAGACTGCCGTCTTCAAGCTTAATACCGGATTCTGCCTCAGTACGGAAGTCAAGTTCACCCTTGATGCCCATCACTTCACTCATATATTTTTTACCGTTTTCAGTAATTTTGAGCCAGTCACCATTGGCAAGTACTGAATTATTATCCAGCAATGCGCCGCCGCGATAGGCGACACCTTGTACGAGTCTCTTACCGAATGAAGTCATAAAACCACCGAGGTCACGAACGTTACAAATACCTTCGATATTCATAACTCGAGGTCCGATATCCGTCGTATAGAACTCGCTCTCCTGCGTTTCTATTGCATCATTCTTTGTGTTGAGTGCCGTTATGCGGAAATGATACGTAGTAGCCCTATACAAATTGTAAATGTCCACCGAACGCTTTGTTGCACCAACCTCTACCGAGATTGCGTCGGAATAATCAGCCTTCGTTGCGTATTCCACAAGGAATTTTCTTGCGCCTGCCGCATTGAATCTCCATTTTATCTGCACGGGCGCATATGCGTTATCCATTCTTTCTGCATATCTGACAACGTCCGCACCTACCCCTGCCTCTAAATATGCCTTAGTCGCATCGACGTAAGGGAACACCTCACCCACGGGCGCAAGAATCGTAAGATTATTCTCATCAGATGAGTCGTCGGATTCCGAAGTGTCGTCGGATTCCGAGGTATCGTCGGATTCCGAGGTATCGTCGGATTCCGAGGTATCGTCGGATGCCGAAGTGTCGTCGGACTCCGAGGTAATGACGCTTTCATCTGCGGGTGAAGAACTATGCTGACCGCTTGAAGTTCCGCAACCTGTAACTATACAAATAGACAGTGCGCAGATAAGAGCGCATATTTTTGTTAAAATTGAGTATTTCCCCATTATTTTCCTCCTAATTCTCTTTCTTTTTTAAAAGCATCATCACCGCAACGCCAAGGGCAATCATACCGCCTGCCATACCATTGACAACGCCGCCGCAGCCCGAACTGCGATCCTTTTGCGTGGAGTCGTTCGAGTCTTTCCCGCCGATTGCGACTTCATTCCACTTCGATTGAAGCTTGATATCATAATTTACAATATCCGTATCGAAATCCCATTCTTTACCGAGGTAGTACCAGCCGACAAATTCGTAACGAACGGTTGCCGTAGACGCTTTTGCCGGATTTTCGGGCTTGATTATCTTTGCGCCGTATTCGTACTGCTGAGCATTTTTACCGTCAAAGGTTACGGTATAGCGGCGTGCCTTTTCCGTAAACTTCGAGGTCAACTCCGTATCGCCCGTTACAACGTCCGTTTCAAAGTTCCACAGCTTATCGCCCAAATACCAACCGGCAAAGGTGAATTCCCTTCTGCTCGTCATTCCCTTCGTTGGGTCGGCAGGGATTACGTTAGCAGGAATTACGCTGCCGTATTCTATCTTCTGCGATACGCCTTTCCCGTCAAAACTAACCGTGTAAACTTGCTTGGTTGCTTCCCATTTGGATTCAAGATTCAAATCTTCCAAAGCCACGTCTTTTTCAAAATCCCATTCCTTATCGCCAAGATACCAACCGATAAATTCATAGGTCGCTTCTGCCGTCGCTTCCTTTGTAGGATCGACAGGCTTTAAGAGCTTAAAGCCGTAGGTAACGGCAACAGGGCCTTTACCGTCAAACGTTACCGTGCAATTGCCGCAAAGGTCTGCTTCGTCCGCTATAAGCGAATACGTAGGCTGATTTTCCGTCACAATAAAGTTTACGGTTTTTGTTACCGTATCGCCGCCTGCGTAAGTCGCCGTAATGGTACAAGTATGTTCGCCGGCGGTCAATCTATTGCGCTGATCCAACGCGCCGTCCGACCATACTTGCGTTACACCGCTATTGCCTTCCGCTGCGCTTAACGACAGCATCGGCTTAGCGCCTACCGTCGCCTTTACTTCACTGAAATTTATTACGGAAGCAACCGTCTCCGCCCCGCTCTCCGACGCATGCGAAGGAATAGCGCGTTCGGCAGCGATTTCCGCTGCACTACATTCCGTCTCTTCCAAAAGAATATTGCGGATTGAATCCACTTCCGCTTTCGTAATACCAAGATATTCTATCGCAAATCTTTCAACGCTACCCATCAGATTTTCTGCCGGATATCTGCCTTGAATTTCATTGATCATACCAGTGAAATACCACATCAAATCGGCGTGTTGACCTGCCGCTTGATCCGCATTTTCTAACCCAATTCTTGAGAAGAAAGTCATTTCGTAATCGCGGCACAAGTCAGTTTCTTCAACGCCGACTAACGCGCTGACAAGATAAGCGAGCGTACCTGCACGGTCACGACCAAACGAACAATGCAAATAAATTGGATAATTGTCGGGATTTGCAAAGGTACGGATTTCCGTTGCAAGAGCCTCTTTATAACTTGCAGTAAAAATCCAAGTATACCAAGGCGCTACTACGTGAACGTAGTTTAACGAATCGTCAATAGGCGACTTATTCGTAGAATTGTTTACTTCGCCACGGAGATCCAAGTCGGTTTTGATGCCAAGGTCATAGAGCATAACCCGACGGCCTTCTTCAGTAATTTTACCGATACTTCTATCTACTTCTGAACCACGGTAAACCATACCTTGTTTCACTTGATATTGATCGTCCAATACGTATCTGCCGCCAACATCTCTGGTGTTTGTTACGCCTTCAACGTAGACGGTACGCGGTAAATCCGCCGTGTAGAAATCGAATATACGAGATTCTATCACCTCGTCATTTTCGTAATGCGCATAAACTTGGTAATAATAATGTTTTGCAGCAAATAAATAATCGATATCCGCCGTAGTTCCGTTTACAATATAACTATCTGCGTCTGAAAGGTCTTTCTCTAAACCGACTCGCAGCGTGTAATACAGCGCACCGTCACGGCTGTTTTCCCAAGAAATCGTTGCCGGCTTCGGCATGTAACGATCGGTGTTTATCACATCCGGATACGCATAGTTTATTGCCGAGCCTATTGTGTAATTTGCCGCAAATTCGGCAACTACATCGTTAAGCAAAACGATCGTGTCACCCTGCATTTCTGACGTAATTGTCGGCGAATAGTCTCTTGTAGCAGTATCCGCTTTCGCTTGATTGAGCGTGAACCCTGTCACACCCAGCATCATACAGCAGAGCAGAGCAATTATACACCATTTTCCATGTTTTTTCATACATGGTCCTCCTACTATTTATTTTTTTTCAATTTTCATTATATCATATAAATTATAGTATTTCTACTCATTATTTTTTCAATTCTTCTCATTTTTTTCGACTAAAACCCACGTGTTGTTTCCTTTTTTATCAAAAAATTGGGAAAATTTAACTATAATCGTAAATTAAAACTAAAAATGAGGTTCAGAGCGGAACCGCACTTGCCGCATATTTTTTGCTATTTTACAAATGCTTTATATATGAATAAAATCATCTCATTTATTATGTCATTAGTTACTGTTATTCTTTCGCAAAACAATTTACCCGAACCGCCCATAACGGAAAAAGATAACGGTTATAATACAGTCTTTACTTACACGGTCGATGACGGCGAAATAACAGTAACAGGCGTAAAAGACGTAGGGGTTTCTTCGATAAATATCCCGAATACGATTGACGGATTGCCCGTAACTGCCGTAGCCGACGGGGCTTTTAAGAACTGTAAAAAATTAACCACTGCGGAAATATCTGAAAATATTCAGTCTATTGGCTATGGAGTCTTTAACGGTTGCAGTTCTTTATCGACTTTGACAATTCCGTTTATCGGAGCAAATTGTTGCTCTGAAACGGGTAAAATATGCTACCCATTCGGCTATATTTTCGGCAAAGAAAAATATAACGACTCGGTTATGGTAACGCAATACTATAAGTACGATTCATCTAACAACGTGAAATCTTCAGATTACTATCTACCGCTTTCTTTAAAGCAAGTCGAGATCGGCGGCGCAACCGAAATACCTTATAGCGCATTTTATAACTGCCATTCACTTCAAAAAATAATTCTCGGCAATAAAATAACCGAAATAGGCGAATTTGCCTTTTCGGGGTGCGTGAGTGAAATAGTTTGGAATGAACCGACTATACAAACGATTGGCAAGAACTCGTTTTCAGACTATAAAGGTTCGTCCCTGACAATACCCGACAGCGTTAAAACAATAGAAAAACTCGGCTTTTGCGACTGCGTGTATCTGACAGAATTAACTGTTCCGGAAAACGTAACTTACGTTGATATATTCGCTTTCAGAGGGTGCTCCGGATTAAAATCCATAACAATAGAAGCGCAAATAGAAAAATTAGGAGTAAATACGTTCTATTTCTGCACAAGATTGCAGAACGTAATATTTCCTAAAAGTCTTAAAGAAATATGCAGCGGCGCATTCTGCGGCTGCAAAGCTTTGGAACAAATAACTATTCCGGGCAGCGTGAGGACCATTGGTATAAACGCATTTGAAAATTGTAAAAATCTCAAGAGCATCGTTTTAGAAGATCCCGTAGGTTGGAGATATTATAACACGACAGACAGCGGGCGCATACTCGGCTTTGACGAATGTTCAAATCCAAAGTTAATGGCGTCGTTTATATCCGACAAATACGTAAATTATATATGGGAAAAAAGATATTAAATACAAGTCAATATCGAATATATTTTGATTTTTGATACAAAAAAACTCCTGCAATTACAGGAGTTTTTTCGTGTGACAGTATTTTCGTAGCACATAGATTGTCGAGGTGACGGGACTTGCTCCGCTCAGTTTTTATTTCAAACTCATAAAAGACTTTGCAAAATTGACTTCTCAATTTTGATTACAACTTGTTCTGACTTTTCGTTACCTCGCTATCACGCCGGGGTGGCAATCACAACACTGTTGTGTTTGGTCGCCGACTATCGTTGTAATTTCAGCATTTAAGTCGGCGACTTCCCACCCGTTCAAGTCCCGTTTCTGTCTAGTGAATT
>CAJOMS010000057.1 GCA_905235795.1 uncultured Clostridia bacterium
GCGAGCCGCCAAGTCCTGCTACCGTGTAAATCAACGAGACCGCAAAAACAATTGGTGTTCCGAGGTTGATTACGGCGAAAGCGTCTGAACTCAGCAAGTTTGAAACGACCATGCTGTCTGCAAATTCGCTTAATGAAATCCCCACAGCGGACAGCATCGCAGGAATCATATAATGCATATATTTTTTGTTCAGAACAGATCCTGTTCTTTTGTATTTTAAATTGTTATGATCAGGTCTCATAATCAATCTCCGTTAAACGGCTAATAACTATTTTATATAAAAAGCACTCAATAGAGAGTGCTTTTTGGTACTCCCGACGGGAATCGAACCCATAACTAACCCTTAGGAGGGGTTTATTATATCCATTTAACTACGGAAGCATTTTTATTAAATTTTATACCGATTTTTATACCGATTTTATTTTGACAGGCGAAACTTGTTTGAAATTACGCATTTTAAGGCAAGTTTCGCTTGTTTTTTACTGTTTACAGTGGATATAGCCTGCGCTTAGGAGGGGTTTATTATATCCATTTAACTACGGAAGCATTTCGGTTTTCAGCCTATAAATTATACTATAAAAATTTGAAAAAATCAAACGTTTTGCGTGCATGGGATAAAATTATTTTAAGTTAGTTAATTAGGGCGTTTTTAAAGTTGTTTTTGAGACGACTGCATTTTTCTTTTTAATAAATTACCGGTAAAACGTTGACAGGGTTTGTCTATAGGTGCTAAAATCTTTAAAGATATTTACGTTATTAATTTACTAAGGTAGCTTTATATGAATGAGAGAAAGAAAAATATTGTTTCGCTTACACTTAACGCAATTACGGTGTGTTTCGTCGTTTACTCGGTGTTTTTGTGCGCTTTTGTTTTCTTGCAGGAAAACGACGAGGAAATTCTGCTAGGCAGCGGTATAAGGTCGTTTGGGTATTTTACCGTCCTTTCCAATTTGTTTGCAGGAATTACTGCGGCAATTGCCGTCGTTTATTCGGCGTTGGCTTTAAAGGGAAAAATAAGCGTTTTCCCTAAGTTTTTGTCGGCTTTGAAGTTTGCGAGTACAGTGGCGGTTTCGCTTACGTTTTTTACCGTTCTGCTGTTTTTGGAACCGGTTGTGATGTCATCGGGCAGAAGTTTCTTTTGGCTGTACACGCACAGCAATATGTTTAATCACTTTATAAACCCGTTGTTGGCGATGGTTACGTTTTTCTGCTTTGATTTAAATGGTGAATTGCCCTTTAAATATACGTTCTTGTGTCTCGTACCGACTGTGCTTTATTCGATTTTATATATCACAATGGTGGTGTTTATAGGCAAAGAAAACGGCGGTTGGGCGGATTTTTACAACTTTACTTTCGGCGGACGTATGTGGATGGCTCCCATAAGCACTATCGTGATGTACGGGGCTACGTACCTGATAGCTTACGTTGAATGGCGATTGCAACGGAAATTAAACCGTGCGGCATGATTGACCTACTTTGTGTTTGCGTTGGAATTTTTTTGACAGTAAAGATTTTTTTTGCTATAATATAATAAGCAAAATACGGGGCTTTGCGCTCTGAGGCGAAAATATGGTCATACTTGGAATAGATCCCGGGTTCGCAACGATAGGCTTCGGGGTGATAAACAGCGATAAAGGTAAGGTTACGGCGATAGATTACGGCACCGTTACTACCAAAAAAGAGCAGAATTTTCCGCAACGTCTGCTGACGATAGAACAGGGGATTATGCAACTTATTGAAAAGTTTAAGCCCGATCAGATCGCCATAGAAGAACTGTTTTTTAACACAAACATAACCACCGGCATAAACGTTGCTCACGCGCGCGGCGTTATTTTGCTGGTGTGCGAAAGAGAGTGCCCCGGCAGACTTTACGAATATACGCCTTTACAGATCAAGCAGGCGTTGACGGGCTACGGCCGCGCCGATAAGATACAAATGATGAATATGGTAAAGACCTTCCTGCGGCTGGATAAGATTCCGCGACCGGACGACGCCGCAGACGCACTTGCCGTGGCGCTTTGTCACGCGCAGACCAACCGCTTGGGCGGATTGTTTAAAATATAGCGATAACGTGAGAAAAAGGGGCTTTTTATGATTGGTTACGTACAGGGAAAAGTGCTTGAGATTTATCCCGGCACGGTGCTTTTGGAAAATAACGGAATTGGGTATGAGATAAGCGTATCTTCTTCCGCAATGGAAAGATTATCAAGAAATATGCAGGGCGGCGTTTATACTTACCTGCAAGTACGCGAGGACGGATTGAGTTTGTACGGGTTCGACACCATTGCCGAAAAAAATATGTTTTTAAAGCTTATTTCGGTGTCGGGCGTAGGCCCTAAAATGGGCATTACGATACTTGCTTCTATGAATTTGCAGGATTTGGCTACCGCGATAGCGACTTCCGACGCAAAGACGCTTGCAAGCATAAAGGGCTGCGGCAAGAAAACCGCCGAACGCATAATCGTGGAATTGAGGGAGAACGTTTCTTCGCTCGACCTCGGCGACGCTCCGCATGCCTACGCGCCCGTTACGGGAGCCGACGGCGACGCTGCAATCGCGCTTATGAGTCTCGGCTTTACCCGCGCCGATGCCGAACGCGGCGTTGCGGCAGCGAAAAACGACGGGGCAAAAACGGTTGAAGAAATTATTTCTCTTGCACTTAAAAATTTGGCAAAATAGCTAATAACGTGAGAAAAAGGCGACTTTTATGAGCTTTGAAAATGACGACGAAAGATTGATCGTATCGACGAAAACAGAATATGACGACGTTGAAAACATCCTTCGACCGAAAACCATGGCCGGTTACGTCGGACAAGAAAAGGTCAAGGAGAACCTCAGCGTGTTTATGCAGGCGGCGAAGATGCGCGAGGAGGCGCTCGACCACGTTTTGCTTTACGGGCCCCCGGGGCTCGGCAAAACCACGCTCGCTCATATAATCGCGGCGGAAATGGGCGCGAGCATTCGCGTTACTTCCGGCCCTTCGATAGAAAAGGCGGGAGACCTTGCCGCAATTTTGACGAATTTGGAGCGCGGCGACGTGCTTTTTATTGACGAGATACACAGGCTGAACCATACCGTTGAGGAAATTTTGTACCCTGCCATGGAAGATTATTCGCTCGATTTTATTATCGGCAAGGGACCTTCCGCACGCAGCGTGCAAATACCTCTAAAACCGTTTACTTTGGTTGGGGCGACGACGCGCGCGGGCATGCTTTCATCGCCTTTGCGTGATAGATTCGGCGTTATTTGCCGATTGGAAATGTATTCCGTTGAGGAACTTGCGGAGATAATTCGCCGTTCGGCAACGCTTTTGGGTACGGAAATAATGGATGACGCAGCTATGGAGCTGGCAAGGCGCAGCCGCGGCACGCCGCGTATCGCAAACAGACTTTTAAAGCGCGTGCGAGATTTTTCATCGGTGCGCGGGCATGAAAAAATTAACTTTGAGACCACGGCTGACGCGCTGGACAGAATGGAAGTGGACGCCTTGGGGCTCGACAACATAGACAGGCGATTGCTGCTTTCTATGATAGATAAATTCGGCGGCGGGCCCGTTGGGTTGGATACGCTTGCCGCTACCATAAACGAGGACGCCAACACCATTGAGGACGTGTACGAGCCGTATCTTTTGCAACTCGGGTTTATTTCGAGAACGCCGAGGGGCAGGGTTTGTTTGAAGCGCGCTTACGACCACATGGGCAGAAAAATGCCGAGTTCCGGCAATAAATATCAGGCGTCGTTTTTCGACGATGACGACGATAACGTTTGAAAAAGGCCGTTTTTTATGTTACAGACTAAAGATTTTTATTACGATCTTCCTAAAGAATTGATAGCGCAAACTCCCGTTGAACCGAGGGATTCTTCCCGTCTGCTCGTTTACGACCGGGCAACGGACACCGTGCAACACAAGATATTTCGGGATATTACCGAATTTCTGCACCGGGGCGACCTGTTGGTGGTAAACGACACGAAAGTTCTGCCCGCAAGGCTGTATTTTTACACCGAACACGGCGGAAAAGTTGAAATTTTGCTTTTAAAGAGACAAAATTTGACCGATTGGGAGGTTATGGTAAAACCCGGCAAGAAGGCGAAAGAGGGCGTAAAGTTGGTGGCTTCGGAGGAGCTTTCTTTGCAAGTGCTTTCCCGCACGGAGAGCGGCGGGCGCATTGTCAGATTTATGTACGACGGGGTGTTCGAAGATATAATCTCGCGCATCGGAGAAATGCCGTTACCCCCGTATATCCACGAAAAACTGGTGGATAAGGACAGGTATCAAACCGTGTATTGCCGGGAGGAAGGCTCTGCAATTGAAGGCGAACGGTGTGGAGTTTGCGTCCGTACTTCTGCACGTGGGGCTTGGAACTTTCAGGCCCGTAAAGGTTGAGGACGTGACCAAACACAAAATGCACACCGAATTTTACCGCATAGACGAGGAAAACGCGGAAAAGATAAACAGGGCTAAGGCGGAAGGAAGAAGGATTATTGCCGTGGGGACCACAGCCGTGCGCACGCTCGAGACGGTTGCGGACGATAAAGGGTTCGTAAGGGCTTGTTCGGGAGATACGAGTATCTTCATTTACCCGCCTTATAAATTTAAGTGCGTGGACTCGTTGATAACGAACTTTCACCTGCCGGAGTCAACTTTGATCATGCTCGTGGCGTCGCTTACTTCGAGGGAGAAAATACTTGAACTTTACGATATAGCAGTAAGGGAAAAGTACAGATTCTTTTCATTCGGCGACGCGATGATGATATTGTAAGCTTGCCGAAAACTGCCGCGTGCGGTCGGAAAGAATTTTAAAAAAATTTAAATAACGCGCGAAATAGGCGACTAATTGTTGTTATGGAAAAATTTTCTTTTGAAGTTATAAAACAGGATAAATATAGCGGCGCCCGTGCAGGAATATTGCACACGCCGCACGGCGATATCGAAACGCCTATCTATATGCCCGTGGGCACGCAGGCTACGGTTAAGGGTATTTTGCCCAAAGACCTTAAAGAGATAGGCGCGCAGATAATTTTATCGAATACGTACCACTTGTATATGCGCCCCGGCGACGACCTCGTTAAGCGTGCCGGAGGCCTGCATAAATTTATGAATTGGGACAGTCCCATTTTGACGGACAGCGGCGGATTTCAGGTGTTTTCGCTGGCGAAACTCAACGATATAACCGACGAGGGAGTTAAATTCCGCTCTCACGTAGACGGCAGCTATCACATGATAACGCCCGAAAAGGCTATGGATATCGAGCACAACCTCGGTGCGGATATAATTATGGCGTTCGATCAATGCAGTGAGTACGGGGCAACGTACGACCAGTCGAAAAAGGCGATGCACCGCACTCTTTACTGGCTTGAAAGGTGCGCCAAAGTGCACGAGAACGGCGACCAGACTCTATTCCCCATCGTTCAGGGCAACGTTTTTAAAGACTTGCGCGCGGAGAGTTTGAGAGAGACTATCCCCTACGCGCAGCACGGCATAGCGATAGGCGGGCTTTCGGTGGGCGAGCCTAAGGAGCTGATGTACAGCGTTATGGACGATATGTTGCCTTACTATCCTTCGCACCTGCCGAGGTATCTTATGGGGGTGGGCAGCCCGGATTGCATCATAGAGGGAGTTTTACGGGGAATAGATATGTTCGACTGCGTGCTCGCCACGAGAATTGCCCGCAACGGCACAGCGATGACTTCCCGCGGGCGCATCGTGGTGAGAAACGGCGCCTACAAGGAAGACTTTACTCCGCTGGATCCCGAATGCGACTGTTACTGCTGCCGCAATTACACCAAGGCGTATTTGAGGCACATGGTAAACGTGGGGGAAATGACGGGCGCGATGTTGCTTTCTTTGCATAACACTTACTTTTTGCTTAAACTTGCAAGGGATATCCGCAAAGCGATAATAGACGGAAATCTTAAAGAATTTACCGAAGAATTCTACGCCAAGTACGGCAGAGATAAAAATTTTTAACGGATTTTGGCGAATTTGACCAAATTATATAAAATTCGTTAAATTTGCTTGCAAAAATCCCGTAAAAAATATATCATATAGTAAACGGCGAAAATATCGGTCGGAAAGTTTGAAAGTTGCGGCTGAATTTTTTGCGCCGCTCATAAATTAAAACGGAGGCAATTATGAATTTATTTCTTTTGTTAGAGGAAGCCGCCACGGCGACAAACTACGGTATCTGGATAATGTTTATCGTCATGGTCGTGTTGTTGGTGGTTGTAATGCTTTATTCCAGCCGTACGCAAAAAAAGCGTCAGAAAGAGGCTGAAGAAAGGATGAACAGCATTCGCGTGGGTGATAGGATAAAGACCATCGGCGGAATTTGCGGTATAGTCGTTGAAGTAAACGATGAGGAAAACACGTTCGTTTTGGAAACGGGCGTTAACAACAGCGGAAATTTCATCAAGTTCGACAAGGTGGCGATGTATCAGGTAGAACACGCCGTAACGCCAGAGGAGAAACCTGCGGAGGAAGGCGCCGTGTTTGCCGAGGAAACCGAAACCGTGGAACCCGCTAAAGAAGGTGCCGAGGCAGAGGACGCCCCAAAGACGGACGAAGAACCGGCTAAAGAATAAGTGCTTTTGAGGCGTTGGGCGCCGGATAGTGCCTGCGCGATCAAGGCGGGGATATTTTAACTCAAATGATATAAAAAAATAGGGTGATAAAACGAGCTTGGGTTGTATGGCTGTTTTGCGCCCTTTTTTTGTTGAAAGAAGTTGCGTAACGGTTATTAGTGATTCTTATTATATAAAAATAGTTGATATTATTTTTATAATGTGATATTATATTTTTGGGTCGAAATATGAAAAAAAACAATTTAAAAATTATTATAGCTATATCCGCGGTGCTCGTCGTTTTAATTGCGGCGACGGCAGTAATTTTCGGAGTGCGCTCAAAAAATAAGCCCGCAGACGAGGAGCCGACGCCGGAAGTCGTTTACGTCGTAAAATTCGATTCCGCAGGAGGAACTTTCGTAGCGGATCAATCGGTAAAGGCGGGCGGTAAAATTACCGAACCTTCCGTGCCGATAAAAAACGGCTATAAATTTGCCGGCTGGTACTATCTGGGTTTTCCTTGGGAATTTTCAGAAGCGGTGAACGAAAATATGCTGCTTACCGCTAAGTGGTACGACGCTTCTGCCGTTTACCGCGTTACTACGGGCGTGCAGACCACGCTTGCAAATCGCGGGAGCGCGCAGATAGAGGGGCAGCCTTCCGGCACGGGCAAATACGGCGAGGGCGATAAAGTTACCCTTATAGCCACGCCTAACGAGGGATTTAAATTCTCCGGCTGGGTGGATAACGACACGGGAAAGGTCGTTTCGGTCGATCAGACCTACACTTTTATCGTGGAAAAGGACGTTGTGCTAAGCGCGTCGTTCGATTACGCTTTGGACGGTTTGGATAAGCCCGCAAACGAAAAATTGTGGAGAGCGATAGAAAGTTTGGACCTCAAAAACGGCAACGCGGCGTTGACCGTTGACGACGGCGAAAACGAGCAAACGTACTTTATAACAATTTCCAAGGATCAGGGCGTTTACGTCTTTGAAAAGGCGGGTGAAGATCCTTACGGATATATGGTTACCGCGTCGGGCGACGACGTTAAGGTGTACCGCTGCGAGAACGGCGAAAAGGGCGAAGAAATAGAAATTTCGGACGAAGTTAAAAATCTGCTGATTATTTTATCCTCAGAGGACGACTACGAATTCGAAGGCGACTTTGACGAAAACAATTTGCGCATAGCCGTTTATACCGCGCTTATGAAAGACGCAAAACTTACGGATAACGGGGTAGAAGCGACGCTTTACGCCGAGGAATATCTGCAATCTATGCACGATATATATTCGAAAAATGCGGAAAAGACTATTTATCAGATAATATATCCGTACCTGCGCGACGCTTACGATGCGTCCATCGGGGAAATTTTAAACAATCCGTTATATTCGTATATGACGAAAAATATTTCTTTGCGCGATCTGGTAAGGATTATGAGTCCCGCTCAATCGGGAGTGACCGTCGGTAGCGTAACCGATTTCGTTTATGATACGATAGACGAATTGAACGAGAAATTTGCCGAATACGGGTTGGAATTCGACGCGCAAAAAGCAAAAGATAAGTTCGACGAGATTTTTGACGAGCCTATTGTCGACGTGATTGACGGGCTGGATAAAGCGCTGTCCGAAGGTTCTTACGCGGATATATACGAGGACGTTGAGCTTGAAGTTGCGCTGGCGTACGCGCTGGTTAAAAACTTTAAAATAAAAGACCTTGCGAGCGTTATTATCCACGGCGTCGGTTTAGACGGAACCGAATGGGATTTTACGGATGACGAGCGCAAACCCAATTCCGCCGTTGCAAACTTTAAGTTTTTACTCGATGGTAACGAAGTAACGTCCGTTACAGTGGAGACCAAAGCGGGCGGCAAAACGATAACTTTGGTATTTACGCCGGACATTAACGATCAAAACTAATTCGGAGACGGAAATATAAAGATGAAAAAGATGAAGAAGTACTTTATAATTTCTCTCATGGCGGCAATTGCGACGACCATATTGACGCCTTTGGGCGTATTCGTGTTTCTTTACGGGCTTGCCTACGAGTCTCTCGCGCTGTTGTTTTTAGGGGTAATACTTTTATTGCACGGGGTTTACGGAATTTGGTTTTACTGGATATGGTTTGCTAAATGCGTTCGCCGTTACCGCGTTGCGCGCGCGATAGACGGGGGCATGCACTCCGCATCGGAAATTTCAAAGAATTTGCACGTCAACAGAGATAACGTAAACAAAGATATTCGTTATTGTATGAAAAAAGGAGCTTTTCCCAATATGTTTTTCGACGGCAACAACGTTCGCGAATTGAATATCGAAAAATAGGGAATATATAAAACAGAATTATAAAAGGGGAGATATTTATGAAAGATACGATTAAATTAAAAGACAAAAAGGGTGTGTTGATGATAGCGCACAGGGGCGTTTCGGGCTTAGAGGCGGAAAACACCGCGGCGGCTTTCGTGGCGGCGGGCAACCGCACCTATTACGGGGTGGAAACGGACGTACACCGCACGGCTGACGGCAAGTTCGTATGTCTGCACGACGAAGATATATTCAGAGTGTCGGGCGTCCATTGTAACGTCGGAGAGGTTGATTACGAAAAAGTTGCTTCCATACGCCAGCATAAAACGGAGAGCGATTTCGGCCCGCGCGCCGATTACGTTGCACCGCAGCTCGAAGATTACGTTTCGATCTGCCACGCTTACGGCAAACATTGCATTTTGGAATTAAAGGATGAATTTACCGTCGAGGAACTTAAACAAATAATAAGTATTTTGCAAAGCATAGGGCATCTGCAAGACACCACGTTTATTTCGTTTTTACCGCAAAACCTCATAAGGATGAGGGAATTATTGCCCGAGCAATCTATTCAATTGCTCACCGAGAAAATAACCGATGAGATCATCGAAGGGGCGATCAAATACAAAATAGATCTGGACGTCGTGTTCTTTGTTCTCGACGAGGAAATAGTCAAAAAGATTAAATCTCACGGAATAAAGTTGAACACATTTACGATAAACGACCCTGAAATTGCACAAAAATTGATCGATATGGGCGTTGATTTTATAACAACGAATATTTTAGAGTGATAATGGACGTTAAATTGCGCGTTGCAAGCGCCGAAGATAAGACGCTTTACAAAAACCTGTTTAATATATATCAAAACGAACTTGGCCTTTATTGCAGCGAATTTCAGGACGTTGACGCTTTGGGCTACTACGATTCCCGGTCAACCGACGTGTTTTTCGCGGGCGATGAGGCCATTATTCCGCTTATAATCGATTATTGCGGGCGCATAGTCGGCTTTACGGTAATTACGCTTCCGCCGTACTGCCCCGACGCTTTCGATTACTGCATACAGGAATTTTTCATTGTGGGTTACTACCGCGGCAAGGGAGTGGCGCAGGCTGCCATAAACGCCATTTTCGATTTGTTGAACGGAAATTTCGTGGCGGCGGTTCAGACCAAAAACGTGCGCGCGTGCGTATTTTTCGGCAACGCCTTTAAGGAAAGGGGAGGAACCGTGCAGGATTATTCCGACGAGTTCAAACTTTTTACATGCACTAATAAAAGATTGAATTAAACGCCGATGGGTGTTATAAAGAAAAAATAAACGAGGAAAATGGAATGAGAGATTACGCGATAATTACCGACTCATGTTCCGATCTGCCTACCGAAATACGTGCGGATCTGGGTGTGGACTATGCGAGAATGAACGTCGTTTACGACGGCAAGGAATATTACGCCGATATCGATTGGAAGTTGTATTCCCCCACCGAATATTTTAATATAATGCGTAAAGGCACGAGAATAACCACTACGCAAGTGCCTACGGAAGAATACGTGAGAATATTCGAAAAGTATTTGAACGAGGGCAAGGATATAATTTATATCGGCTGTTCGTCGGCGTTGTCCGGCTCGGTAAATACGGCGTGCGTAGTAGCCAAAGAGATGATGGAAAAATACCCCGAAGGAAAGGTCGTGTGCGTGGATTCTCTGCGCTCCTGCTACGGGTTGGGAATACTCGTTATTAAAGCCGCCGAATTAAAACTCGGTGGCATGAGTCTGGACGAGCTTTCCGATTGGTTGGAAAACAACAAGTTGACGGCTAATCAGTTGGGCGCGGTCGATACGCTCGACTACCTTAAACGCGCAGGACGAGTAAAGGCGTCGGCTGCGTTTTTCGGTAACGTTTTCGGGGTGAAGCCTATAATCATTTCGGACGCGCACGGCAATAATTACGCCGCTAAAAAGGCAAAAGGACGCAAAGGTTCGTTTACGGAGATCGTGAATATGATGAAGGAAACCATCGTCGATCCCGAAAATCAAACGGTTTACGTCGCCCACGCGGATTGTTTGGAGGACGCAAAATTTCTTGCCGAGGAAATTAAAAAAGCGGTAAACTGCAAAGACGTCTACATCGGCTACATAGGTCCTATTATCGGCGCTTCTACCGGTCCGGGGACCGTCGCCGCTTACTACTTCGGCAAGGAAGTAACCATCGTAGGTGAGTAATTGTTGTTTAGGGATTATTTAAGGGAAAAAGAGGATTTTTATGCTATTTTACATAGATGCTGACTTATTCAGGCAAATGTTGCGCTCGGGCGCGGCAGAACTTACGGCTAACAAAAAAACCGTAAACGACCTGAACGTCTTTCCCGTGCCGGACGGAGATACAGGCACGAATATGGAATTTACTATGAAAGGCGCCGTTCACGGTGCCGAATGCGTTGAAGGTAACTTGGGCGCCGTTTCAAAGGCGATGGCAAAAGGCGCGCTTATGGGCGCACGCGGGAATTCCGGCGTTATACTTTCACAATTTTTAAAGGGCGTTTCCATACGCTTTGCGGAACTTGATAAAGCAGGCGTAAAGGAGCTTGCGGAGGCTTTCGTTTCGGGCGTCGAGTACGCGTACAAGGCGGTGCTGAAACCTACCGAAGGGACTATTCTGACAGTGCTGAGAGAGGCGACTGCTTACGCCGGTTTAAATATTAAAAATAATCCGAATGTGGATATAGAAGAATTTTTCACGTTGTTTTTGAAAGAGGCAAACGAATCGGTAAAGCGCACGCCGGACCTTCTGCCCGTGTTAAAAAAAGCGGGCGTTGTGGATAGCGGCGCAGTGGGGCTTATCTGCGTAATAAGGGGCTTTCTTAAAGCCGTGCGCGGCGAAGAAGTTGACGAAACCGTTGCCGACGACGGGCTGTCTTTTTCGGGCAAAGCCTTCGGACCGGATAGCGTTCTTGAATTCGGGTATTGCACGGAGTTTATCTTGCAGTTGATGAATTACAAAACGGACGTTAAAAATTTCGACCTTAAAACTTTGACCGACTACCTCGAAACGATAGGCGATTCTATCGTGGCTATCAAAGACGACGACGTGGTAAAAGTACACGTTCATACAAAAACTCCCGCAAAGGCAATAGAATTCAGCCAACAGTTCGGCGAATTCGTAACTTTTAAGATGGAAAATATGTCCGTTCAGCACAGCGAGACGTCGTTTGCCGCTCGTCCGGAGGAAAAATCGGGCGAAAAGGTGCCGTTCTCAATCGTCGCTGTCGCTACGGGTGAAGGATTGAAACAGACCTTTGAAAGCATGGGCGCGGACAAAATAATAGACGGCGGGCAGACGATGAACCCGTCGAGCGAAGATTTTATAAATGCTTTCAACTGTCTTAACGCCGAAAATATAATAGTT
>CAJOMS010000058.1 GCA_905235795.1 uncultured Clostridia bacterium
AAACACGGCAGAGGGCACTTTGGTAGCGGCGTTGCCGCTTGTAAGAAACGGCGTTATAATCAAAAACTTCTCGATAACCTTCGAAAAAGGCTACATTGTCGATTATAAGGCGGAAGAAGGTTATGAAACTTTAAAGCAGATAATCGAAACGGACGAAGGTTCGCACCGCCTCGGCGAGATTGCGCTGATAGGCTACGACTCGCCCATTCAAAACCTTAAATCGCTGTTTTACGAAACGCTGTTTGACGAAAACGCAAGCTGCCACTTCGCAATAGGCAGAGCTTTCCCGACCTGTTTGAAAGGCGGAGAAAATATGACCAAGGAAGAACTTTCCGCCGCCGGTTTGAACGACAGTTTGCAGCACGTTGACTTTATGGTCGGCACTTCCGACCTCGACATCACCGCCACGACAGAGGACGGAAAGGAAATTGCGATTTTCAGAAACGGAAATTGGGTGATCTGATTTTTTCGGCGGATATCTTTCGTAAATTTGCTGATACTATTTCAGGAGGAAATTTATGAAAGATACGATCGACGAAAAGAGCTTTTCAAGCCCTGCCGAAGCCGCTTGGGCTCTGTTTGAAAAAACGGGCAACTTATCGTACTATCTGTTGTACAAAAAATTAAAATAGTCGCGTATTTCACGCGTTAACGCTATGGAAGAAAAGTACAATGCAATCGTTTTACGGGCGATAGACTATAAGGATAACGACAAAATTTTAACGCTGTTTACGCTTGAAAACGGCGTTATTTCCGCGGCGATACGCGGGGTAAAAAAGAGCGGCGCCAAGCTTAAATTTGCGGCGCAGCCCTTTTGTTTTTGCGAATTCGTTTTAAATAAAAACGGCGAGCGCAGGACGGTCGTTTCGGCTGATATTATCGAAAGTTTTTACCCTATACGAGAGGATATCCTTAAATTTTACGCGGGTGCCGTGGCGCTTGAATTCGTAAGTCAGTTCGTTCAGGAAGGCGACGGGGCAAAGGATATATTTTTGGTTTTGGCGGATTTTTTAAAAACGCTGTGCTATACCGATGCGCCGCCGCGCGTCGCGCTCGTAAAATTTTTGCTTGAAGCATTGGCTTTCTCCGGCTATGAAATTTCGGTTTCCGGTTGCAAAAAGTGCCGTAAAACAATCGTTAACAGGACTTTTTTCGATTTCGGCACAGGTAGCGCCGTGTGCGAGGATTGCCGCGTAAATACCGACGTGGAGATCAACCCAAACACTTTGAAATTGCTTGAAGGGGCAAATACTTTGCCGTTTGACGAATTGAATAAACTTACCTTCCCGCAGATGATCGAGTGCAAGGCTATAAAGCTACTTACTTATTTTATCGAGGTTAAAGCGGGCGTCGTCCTGCGGACTGCAAACGAATTGCTTTTACTCGGAAAATAGTTTTTTTTATTGGTTAAAATGCGTTGACAAAATCAGTGAATTATCATATACTGTAAATAATATTTGAGTGGAGGTGTGTTTATGGCAGAGGAAGATAAAGACGTTGAAAAAGAAGAACTTTCCGAAGCGGAAATAACGTCACCACCCAAAAGAGATTATGAGGAAGAACTCCTTTCCATAATCCAAAGCGACCTCCCGCCTGCGGAGATACATGAAAAACTCGCAGACTACCACGATAACGACATAGCGTCGGTGTTCGGCTTGCTTTCGGACGTTGACAGGCGCAAACTTTACAGGATACTTTCCAACGACGAAATTTCCGATATATTCAGTTATCTGGACGACGTTGAGGATTACATCGCCGAGTTGGACGCCGAAAAAGCCGCAGACATAATCGAGAACATGGACGCGGACGACGCGGTCGACGTCCTCGAAGAATTGGAAGACGATACCCGTCAAGAGATCATCGAGTTGATGGACGACGAGGCGGTCGAAGATATTCAAATGATATCTTCTTACGACGAGGATATGGTCGGTAGCCGAATGACTACGAATTTTATTTCCATTCCCCGTGATTTTTCGGTAAAGCAGGCGATGAAGAGCGTCATCGAACAGGCCGCCGAAAACGACAACATTTCCACCATATACGTTACGGATAAAAACGAAGCTTTTTGCGGGGCGATAGACCTGCGCGACCTTGTAATTGCGCGTTCTACCACCGAACTTAAAGACATAATAACAGAGTCTTACCCTTACATTTACGCTACGGAGAGCGTGGCGGAATGTTTGGAGGAATTGAAAGGATATTCCGAAGATTCTATCCCGGTACTCGATAATAACAATAAAATTTTAGGCGTAATCACCAGCTCGGACATCGTTGAAGTAGTTGATGAAGAATTGGGCGAGGACTACGCAAAACTCGCAGGTCTTGCCGAAGAAGAAGATTTAAAAGAACCCGTAGCGAAATCCGTAAGGAAACGTTTGCCTTGGCTTATGATATTGCTGTTTTTGGGGCTTGGCGTTTCAACGGTCGTAGGGCTGTTCGACAAGGTTATAGATAACCTCGCGTATCTCGTGTTTTTCCAGTCGATGATACTCGATATGGCGGGCAACGTGGGTACTCAGTCGCTGGCGGTAACCATCAGAGTCATTTCGAGTGAAGATCTGAGCGGCAAAACCATAGGTAAGCTAATTTTTAAAGAGCTGCGCGTCGGATTTTTCAACGGGCTGATAGTGGGCAGTATAGCGTTCGTTTCGTCTGCATTATATCTGTTCGTCGTCGGAAGTACCGGCACCCCGTTTCTTGCGGCGTTGTGCATATCGGTGGCGATGCTCGTAGCGATGCTCATATCGTCTTTCAGCGGAACGATAATACCTATCATTTTCAAAAAGATGAAAATCGACCCCGCAGTTGCGTCCGGCCCGCTGATCACCACGATAAACGATATGGTGGCCGTGTGCGTTTATTATTCGTTGGCAATGCTCTTGCTTATGTCTGCGTTATAATTAAAAGATTCGGGCAGAACGCTCGAATCTTTTTAAGTTTTTGCCGTCTTAACGGTAATTTGTAATCAATATTTGAAAAAACGGTCAAAAATACTTGACATATATTTAATATAGTTATACAATAAATATTATATTAAATACGGATAAAGAATTAAGTAGTACGCAGCTTGATTTTTTATTACGACGGGTGTAAATTTTATGCCTGTCTTTTTTTTGCGTTTTTTGGCGGTTCGGTCGTGAGTGCGGCCGACGGATATTACCATTTTCCCATACGCTTTTCTTGAATTAATCTATCTGCCACCAAAGCTATAAATTCGCCGTTGGTTGGCTTGTCTCCGCTCGTGTAAAAATTGACGCCGAATATCGAGTTGAGATTTTCGATTCTCCCGCGGTTCCACGCTACTTCTATGGCGTGGCGGATGGCTCTTTCTACCTTGCTTGGAGACGTGTCGTAACTTTCTGCTATTTTCGGGTAAAGCTCCTTGGTAATATTGCACAAGATTTCCGGCTTGTTCATGGCAAGTTTTACGCCCGTTCTCAAAAATGAAAATCCCTTTATATGCGGTGGGATTCCTGCGGAGAGAAACACGTTGCTTATTCGCAGTTCGGCGGCGCTGTCGTCTTTGTCGGCAACGTTGGTGACAGTATTTTCGTTGCTGCCGGATAACACGTCTTTCACCCGTTCGATAAGTATTTCGGGCGCAAGAGGTTTTATTAAATACATGGCCGCGCCTTTGCGGCATGCACGGCGAATTATATCGTCACTGTCGAATGCGGAATATACTATGAATTTAGTCTGCGAGCCCTTTGCGTTTTCAAGAACGGTCAATCCGTCTGCTTCCTTGAGTATCAAATCGCAAATAACCGCGTCGGGCTTTCTTTCCCGTATTATGCGTATGCCCTCGTTGCCGTTATCGGTGGTCGCTATAACTTCAAAATTTTCGTCAGCCGAAAATCTGCTTGCTATCATGTCGTGATCGTCTAGTAAAAGCACAATAGTATATTTCATAAAAATTTTCTCCCCGTAAATTTTTTACGAAATAATTGTAGCACAATTTTGTAAATTAAGCAACTAATTTTAACGAATTATCAAAGAATTTGTAAAAATTATTTTGTAGAAATTTATATAATTGTAAAAATATATGTCGAAAAATGTAATAAATTAGTACAAAATAGCGAATTTTAAATTATGGGCAAATTCTGCCGTGCAGACGTTCGTTATACGCGTACAAAAAGCGCGTTTTCGGCAATAAAATTAAAAAATTTAACGTAGCCCGCCATATTGATTGTGAAATTTTGCCGTTTGATGTATAATAAATATTAAATATCGGGTGTGATTATGAAAATTTACGCGATCAGCGACCTGCATTTATCTACCACGGCGCCCAAGCCGATGGACGTATTTGGCGGAAACTGGATGAATTACATAGAAAATATTTGCGCCGACTGGACCGAAAAAGTCTTGCCGGATGACGTCGTGCTCATTGCCGGAGATATAAGCTGGGCGATGAAACTCGATGACGCCATCACGGATATAAAGACTTTGGAATTTTTACCCGGTAAAAAAGTGATGATCAGGGGAAATCACGATTATTGGTGGAACGGCATAGGCAAAATTCGCGCAAAGCTGCCCGAAGGGTTTTATTGCCTGCAAAACGATTGTTTGAGGTTTCCCGGCGTGGTTTTGTGCGGTTCTCGCGGGTGGGCGGTAGAAGGCAGCCCCGATTTTAAAGAGCAGGACAGAAAAATCTATCTGCGAGAGGCCGAAAGGTTGAAGCTTGCGTTTTCTCAGGTCGAGAAGGTAAGGGAAGCTGACGACAAACTTATTTGCATGATTCATTATCCTCCCTTCAACGCGAGGAGAGAAGATTCGCTTTTCACGGAAATTTTTGAAAAGTTTAAGGTCGATAAAGTGGTTTACGGCCATTTGCACGGCGGAGCGTGCCGCGCAGATAAATATTTATATCGCGGAGGAGTCGAGTATTATCTCACTTCGTGCGATCAGGTAGATAATAAACTCACCTTGATTTGCGAGGTGTAGTATTTAATAAAGAGAGGCATTGTATGAACGAAAAGGCAAAAACGTATTTTAAAAATATGCCCAAAAGATATTTTATAGACGCGTTTACCGGTATGGCTCAAGGCTTGTTCGTCACGCTTATCGCCGGCACTATAATCAAGACGATAGGCGGCGTGATAGGCGATAATACCGTAGGCAGAATTTTTACGCTTATCGGTCAAATCGCAAGCATACTTATGGGCGCGGGCATAGGCGCTGGAATCGCCAATTATTTAAAGGCGCCTAAGCTCGTGGTGTTTTCCGCG
This sequence comes from uncultured Clostridia bacterium, assembly GCA_905235795.1. GTDB lineage: Bacteria > Bacillota > Clostridia > Christensenellales > Borkfalkiaceae > RGIG3732. Next base: position 5,226 of record CAJOMS010000058.1, read on the forward strand.
ATAGTAGCGGGGTTCATCGGAGCGTACGCCGAGCCGATTTTGGGCGCAACCATAACCTATTCAAGCTGGTCGGTCACTCTTAACGGCAACCTTGCGGCGGTAACGGGCATGCTTGCAAAGGGACTTCCGGGCAACCCAGTCAGCGCATACGTTTGCGCGTTGATGGCGGTGGAGATAGGTTCTCTCGTAGAAGGAAAGACGAAGCTTGACATCCTTCTCGTGCCGTTAACGTGTGTTTTCGCGGGCTTTTTGGGTTGTTTTGTCGCTCTGCCGTTTATTTGGGTGGTGAGCCTTTTAAGTAAAGGTATTGCCGTTTCTACGGGCGCCGTTCCGTTCGTAATGGGTGTGGTTATTGCCGTGGTAATGGGCGTACTTCTCACTATGCCAACGTCGTCTGCCGCGATATGGGTTTCCATAGCAACGCCTGTTATCGCGAGCGGTACAGAGGCGGAAATTTACAATATATATCTTGCCGGCGGCGCGGCGGTGGTAGGTTGCGCATGCCAGATGGTGGGGTTTGCAACCATGTCTTTCAGAGAAAACGGCTGGGGAGGTTTGGTTTCGCAAGGGCTGGGTACGAGTATGTTGCAAATACCCAATATAATGAAAAAGCCCGTATTATTCCTTCCGCCGATAATTGCAAGCGCGATATGCGGTCCGCTTTCAACGTGCGTGTTTAAACTTTTGTGCGACGTTTCGGGCGGCGGCATGGGCACGAGCGGACTCGTGGGCGTTATTGGCGTTATCAATTTGGCGTCGCAGCAGAATCCGGTGCTTATGTGGTTCGGAATAGTGCTGTTGATGTTCGTTTTGCCTACGGTGCTGTGCGTTTTAATGTCTGAATTTATGCGCAAAAAGGGCATAATAAAACCGGGAGATCTAAAACTTAACTAAAAAACAGGCTATATTTTGTACCCCTCCGAATATAATGTATCGGAGGGGTTTTTTATGGATAGAAATTTGCAGATATTGACCGTTGAAGAAACGTGCAGGCTGACGCTCACAAACGTTTTGGAAGTCATCGGATTTACGGATGAAAAAATCAGACTGACGGCGGCGAGCGGAGGAATGGTAATAACGGGCGAAAAGCTTAAAATAAATAACTTTTCGGAAACGACGGGCGCGTTTTCCTGTGAGGGAACGATCAAGAGCATAACCTATAACGGAAAGAAAGAAAACTTGGTAAAAAGGCTGTTTAAGTAATGTTCGTCGCCGACAATCAAATTTATTATTTTGCAGCGTGCTTTTTGGCGGGGATGATTTGCGGGTTGTTTTACCTTTTCAGCGTGCCGCTAAGGGTGGCGTTTAAAAGTGAATTAGTCGCGTTTTTGTGCGATTTAGGGCACTTTTTAGTTTTGCTTGCGCTGTATTGCGCAGCCGTTTACAGGTGGCGTTTGCCTAATTTCAGAATATATATGCCGCTCGCCGCTCTCGCAGGCATGGCTATTTCGACCGTAATAGTGCAAAATACGCTTGCAAAATCGGTTGTTTTGTTGTATAATTTAATAGAAAGAAAAATAAAAGAAATACGGAAAGAAAAATATGAACAGAGAAAGAGCAAAAAGGCTGACGAACGCGGCGGTAGCGGCGGCAACGGTGATAATCGTGTTTTTGCTGGCGGTAATGATATTTCAAATGGCAAGACTGTTTCAATCGAAAAGGGAACTGCAAGAGTTGCAGGAAACCAAAAAACAGTACGAACAGCTGAAAAAAGACACGGAAGACGAACTGGTCTTGTGGCAGGAAGAGTGGAAGATAGAGGAGGCCGCGAGAAAATACGGGTACAGAAGGAACGGTGACGGCTGATGAAAACCGCCGTTATAGACGTTGGGTCTAATTCTGTGCGCCTCGGCCTGTTTTTTGATGGTTTATCCGTAAAAAAACAGCTTATAACCTCTCGTCTCGGCGAAGGGGTAACGGGCGGAACGTTGTGCGAGAAGTCTGTTCGCCGCACAGTGGCCGCCATAGAAGAATTGAAAAAACGCGCCCTCGATTTTGGGGCGGATGAAATATACGCATTTGCAACCGAAGCCGTTCGCCGCGCCGCGAACGGCAAAGATTTTTTATACGAAGTTTTAAATAAAACGGGCGTGGAAGTTTACCTCGTGCCGGGAGAAGTAGAGGCTGAACTTGCCGCAGAAGGCGCAGTTTCGGGCGAAAACGGGCTCGTCATAGACCTCGGCGGTGCGAGTACGGAAATAGCGGCAAAGGCGGGCGGACGCTTGATTTACAGCCGTTCGGTGCCAGTTGGAGCCGTGGTTTTAAACGAC
>CAJOMS010000059.1 GCA_905235795.1 uncultured Clostridia bacterium
CATCTATGTTTCAAACGACAGCGAGTACGATATGTTCATGCGGGAGGATCATTTTAAAACTTTGACAGACGCGGCAAACCTTTTCGGCGAGTACACGGTAAAAATATCCAAGCGCGCAAGCGTGGACGACGGCAAAGAGGAGTTTGAAAAAGACGTTCAGACCGTCAAGCAAATGTTTGGCGAAGATATAGTTAAAATAATAAAAAACGATTGATATTTATCACGGAGGTAAATTTTTATGGCAGGTTATAAAGGATACGGCGGCGGCTTTGGCGGCGGCAATCAGATGCAGCAACTTATGAAGCAGGCGCAAAAAATGCAAGAACAAATGGCTAAAGCTCAGGAAGAACTCGAAGAAGCTGAGTTAGAGGGGACTTCCGGCGGCGGAATGGTAAAGGTTACCGTAAACGGAAAGAAGGCGGTGCAGGGCATCGTTATCGATCCGAAGGTCGTAGATCCCGACGACGTTGAAATGCTTGAAGACCTCATAATTGCGGCTTTGAACGACGCTTATTCCAAGGCGGAAAAACTTTACGAAGAAAAAATGGGCGCTTTCGGCGGTGCCGGCGGCTTGTTTTAATATATGAAGGTATTTATCGAACCAATAGGCAGGCTTATCAACGAATTTACCAAATTGCCGGGCGTAGGCAGCAAGACGGCGCAGAGATACGCATATAAAATAATAAATATGTCCGCCGCCGAAGTAGAAGAATTTGCCGACGCGCTTATTTGCGCAAAGAGGGATGTTCATTATTGCCGCATTTGCGGAAATTTTACCGACGGCGACGTGTGCGATATATGCCAAACGCGCGATAAAAGCGTGATTTGCGTCGTCAAGGAGCCGAAAGACGTTATCGCCATGGAAAAGATTCACGAGTACCGCGGCGTATATCACGTTTTGCACGGAACCATCTCGCCCATGGACAATATAGGCCCCAACGATATAAAAATAAAAGAGTTGCTCGCGCGTATTGCCGAGGGCGGGGTAGAAGAAGTAATTATGGCAACCAATCCCGACGTAGAGGGCGAGGCAACTGCCATGTACGTTTCATCGCTTTTAAAGCCTTTGGGTGTAAAAGTAACAAGGTTGGCGCACGGCATACCCATAGGCTCGGATTTGGAATATACCGACGAAATGACGCTCTCCCGCGCGCTTGCCGACAGGAAGCCCATTTGATAAAAGTCGCCTAAAACGCAGGTTTTCGGCTATTACGAAAGAATATGAAGAGAAAGATTCTTATTTTTGCTTTTTCGGCTATCGCGTTTGTCGGCCTTTATTTTGCACTGCGGGCAATGTTTCCAAATATCGCGGTGCAAAGGGTGCTCGACGTCCCGCAAAACGTTCACGTTACGGGCTACACGCTCGTTTGGGATAGCGTATTTCACGCCGACAGATACGAGTTGGAGATTGACGGAGAAGTCCGCACTTCTCTCAAAAGTCCCGCAAATCTCAGATATTCGGACGCCGGCAAGTCGGTGCGTGTTCGCGCGCTCGGCGAGGGTTACGACGCCTCTGCGTACACCGAGCCTTTCGCAATAGAATTTTCTAACGATACGATAGCCAAACACACCGTGACCTACGCGCTTGAAAATAAGGATAAATATCTTGAAACGCAAGGCGTTCTGTTTAAAGAATTCAATTACGAGGGGTACCCCATCGGCGTGGATTCGGTGGATCTTACCGACCGCGGTTATGAATTTCTGTTTTGGTTTACGCTTGATTTCGGCGAGGTAACCGTTCGGAGTGAGGCTTTTTTATTCGAGGGGCCATTGACCGTTTACGCAAGGTGCCGCCCTATCGAATACGTCGTTAATTACGAATTTGGCGAATTGCCCCGCCCGGGCGGTCTGCCCGCGACCTACACGGTCGATACGATAGACGACCTTATATCCTTAAAATTCGAATATAACGGTTACGTTGCGGATGGTTGGGCGATAGGCGCGCCGAACGGCTATATACCCAAAAAGGGCGATACTTTTACGGGCGACGTAACGCTTTATCCTAAAATTTCGCTCATAAGCAGCGGCATCGAATTTGAAAAATGTATTGGCGGTTATGCGTTAAAGAGTTACGTCGGCACTGCCGAAACGCTGTACGTCCCCGAATTTTACGAGGGAGAGCCCGTCGTTAAAGTGCTTAGCGGCGCTATCGTCGGCGAAAATGCGCCAAACCTAAAGGCGGTGGTGTTTTACGGCGATATATATTTGGAAACGGGTGCCGTCGGTGCCTGTCCCCTGCTTGAAAATCTCACGTTTATTGGCAGTTTAAGCTGTGACGAACGTGCAATTTACGTGGCTGACAGCTTAGCCACGCCTAACGTTGAGTTGTGCGTGTATATTTATGGCGAAGTACCGGCAAAAGAGGCTTTTATTTGCGGTTATTTTGGCGAAGCGCCGAATAAACCCGTAAAAATATTCGCGCAGGAACGTTTTTTAAATGAGCTTTCAACTCGTTTCCCGTTTGCAACCGTCGCGGCTTTAGAGGACTGAAAAATCGCCTTATATATCGTTAAATGGTTTACAAGTTGTCACTTGGCATGAAGGCTGGTGGATTTACGATTCAGACCACTCTTGGGATCAAGCCCAATATGTGGGCGGTAATGTGGGTAGATATGTATTAAATAATTTGAACAATGGCGAATATATTGATTACAGTGGAATAAACAGAGTTATGGAGGTTACTAATGAAAACGAGAGCTAAAAAGAATATACTGTCGATTGTTGCATTTATTTTGGTGTGTTTGTTGTTTCCGTTGTCCTCTTGTGCGGTAGATTGCTAGGTGATCAATGAACTTCCCGATGAAGAAGTAGTGTGTGTTATCAAGGTGGTTGTTGATGAAAACGGTGAGGAAACTGAGGCTGTACTTTCAGAAAAAAAATAAGTCAATTTTATGACTTTATAAGTATTTTCAAATACAAAAAGAAAAATAACATCTTTGGTGTAAAATCAAGAGAATTTGACAGTGTGATTTATATCATTACTTATGATAGTTACATTGTGAAGATTAGTGAACATTATCTGTTAGTTCTTCATAATGGCGAAAAAGAAATTTCATTCAGTACTATCAGATTGAGTGATATATTTGAGCAAATCGATGAATTGTTTAAATGCGTTCTATTGGTGTAAGGCTTTAACGAGTATAGAATTGTCTGCAACGCTTACTACTATTGGTGAGGGTGCGTTCCTAGGTTCAGGTTTAACGACCGTAACGTTTGCAGAAGGTATCAACCTCACTACTACCGGTTCGTATGCATTCGAAGGCTGTAGCAGTTTAACGAGTATAGTTTTGCCATCTTCGGTTACTTATATCGGTTCTTATGCATTCTATTACTGTAGCAGTTTAACGAGTATAAACTTTAACGGCACTATGGCGGAGTGGAAAGCCATTTCAAAAGGTTATTCTTGGAATTCATACATGCCCTCTGACTATAAAGTTTATTGCACGGATGGCACCCTCGATATAAACGACAACCAAGTTGCTTAAAAAATAATCGATAAAACAAAATAAACAGACGAGCGCCCGCGGAAAAGATTTCCGCGGGCGCTGTTTAGTATATTTTTAAGTTAGTTGCCTATTTCGCACGAAAACAGGGTTATGGCTGCGGGATGATTATTGACGCTCCGCCCTCCGACGTATATACGGTGGGCAGCTTGCCGTCCCACTTGGAAAGATATTCTATATATTTTATATAATCGGTTATCAGCTTAATTTCGTCGGCACTCTTGCCGGTAAAATCAATGGCGTATTCTATGGCGGCATTTCCATCTTTGTCGGTAGTCGCGGTTTCGCTGATGGTAAAGCCCAAAGCCCTTGCTACTTCAATTGATTTCAGCTTTATTGCCTCAGCCTCAGCCTCCGCAGCCAAAACTTGCGATTTTGCGTCCGCCTCTGCCTGCGCTATCTTTGCCTGCGCCTCTAACTTTGCCACTTCAAGCTCTTTTTCGGCGTTTACTATTGCGGTTTCTTTTTCATATTCCGCCTTTAATTTTTCCTGTTCGGCAATCATCTTGTTTTCAACGGTCAGCTCGAATGCGTCCGAAAAATCAATGTTGGTCAGCACGACAGCCACGATGTTTACGTAATAGTTTTCATCAATGGCGTTTTTAATGGTCATTTCTACCTCGGGCGATATGGTTGCACGGGTTTCTATTATGGTCATTGCGGAATAGCTGGACAGCACCGATTTCGCCTTTTCTATCGAAACGCTTTGTATTCTGTTGCCCAAAGTTTCCAAAGAGCCGTATTTTTTGGCTATTTCAACCGCTTTCGACGAGTCTATTTGATATTGAACGGTCATAATTATATCCATAGTTTGCGCGTCTTTGGAATACGCCTGCGTCGAAATATCCTGATTTTGCACTTTGGAATCGTAAAGATCGTAAGTGTTAGTCAGCCAAAAGTCAAAGTAAGTGCCTGCCGTCCTCACGGTGCGCGCCTCGCCAAGGTGTTTTACCACGGCAACTTCGCCGGTGTCTACGGTGTGCAGGCTGAACGGCACTATCACAAAAAACAACGCCGCAACGCCGCCTATTACGGCAAGAGTAAGCCCGCGTCCCTTGTTTTTGTACTTACCCACCATACTCTTTATGGCAAATGCAATGCATAAAGCGGAAATCGCGAACAAAATTATTCCTAATATATTACCTATATTCATTTTTTTTACCTCTTTTTTTATTCCGCCTGCGCGGTGAAATTATTATAGCATATATATAAACAAAAGGCAAGTGGTAAATTTATCTTGTTTTTCTCTAAAATCCCTCCGTTTTGTCCTCTTTTTATTCGTTTTTTTCGACAACGACATCTGAAATATTAAAAATATATATTTTCGTACTCTTACAATATGAATAAAGTTTGCATTACAGTAAAAAATTTGATATAATAACAATGCCACATAACTAAATATTTGCTTATAAGGGAGACTTTTATCTTTTTGGTAAAAACGTCAGCTCTATTTTTTGTTTCTCTTTTAAGCAAAAAAGTTATGTGGCAATAACTGAGTTGCGTTTTTCGTGCGCAACTTACGTTGCGCATTTTTTTGTTTAAGAGGAGGAATTTATGGCTGTAGTTCAAATGAAGTGTTCCTATTGTGGCGGACAGTTGGAATACAAGAATAATGTTTTTGTTTGTAACTATTGCGGAAGTGTAACAATCGAGGTTATCGACGCAAAATTTGATGTCAATGTAGACATGATTTCCGTAGAAGAGTTTCAGAAAAAGCTCGAAGAGAGCAGGCGACAATTCGTGGTGAATGTAAACGATAAATTCGCTGTTGTAGACGTTGATTCTATGGTTGCAAACAAGAGATTTAACGATGCAAAAGCTGCTTTTGAAAAGTGTGATTATAGAAATGTGGAAACTATATTGAGAACTGAAGTTCCTCTTAACAACGTTGCGGTTCAAAGGCTCCTTTTTTTATCTCAGTACAAAGTTTCAAATGAATATGAAATGTCTTTTTATCATGGTGATATAGCAGGTAGGTTGTATGAATCAGAGCATTTTAAGTTTATTGTTGAGAATGGTGATAAAAATACTGTTCAAACCTATACAAAACTTGCAGAAGTCTGTTTGGCGAATAAAAAAATTTCAAACGAAATTGTGGAAATAGAAAAGTTTATAAAAAACGAAATGTTTGAAGAAGCTGTGGTTTACGCTAAAGAAATGTGTAAAAAATATCCAAATACTTTTCTTTCGTGGATGTGGTCGGCAATAAGTCAGGCGTATAAAGATACTAAAATCGAAAATTCTAATGAGTCGATTTATGGCAAAATAAGAATTTCACGCGAATATAAGATTGCAACTGCTTGCCCGGATTATGAATATTATAAATTGTGTTCAGATGAATCGGTAATATCGGTTATTGGTACAATGAACTATAACGCAAAATTAGAAGAAAAGAAAGAGAGAAAAAAAGGGGCATTAACAGTTGCATCGACAATTATAAATATATCAGTTTTTACATTTTGTTTTATTCTTTCAGTTGCAAATGTTGTGAAAGAGGGGTTTTATGCTACATTTTTCATGTTTGCTTACGCTCATACACCATTATTAATATTATCACTAATATTTTCAATAATCGGAACTCGAGGGAATCGTAAGACTATGGCAAAATTAAATATAATTGCCATTATTCTCTTCGTTATTTGCGCTATTGGATGTTTAGTCATAGGGCTTTCAAAATAAATATTTAGTTATTTAGGTGCGGTGAAATTTTTTTTCGTTTGAAAATTTAAAATTTTTGTGATATAATAACGGTAGAAATATATGATTAATGGGGGTATATATGTCTGAATTTAAAAGTTTGAAAGTTGTTGACAACTTCTATCAAAACAATTTGTTTTATCCTATGCCTACGGTGGTCATTTCCACTTTGTGCAACGACGGAACCACTTCTTTGGGCAGTTATTCTTTGGTTTTTCCGTATTACATTGCGGGCAAGGATTATTACGCAATGATCCTTGAATGTCGCAATTCGTCAAATACGGCGCAGAATATCCTTTCCAACGGCAAATGCGCGCTTAATTTTATAAAAGACGACAGAAAATACTTTAAAGAGGCGGTAAGGTTGGGCTTTCCGGGTAAAACTCCCGCCGAAAAGATGAAAGATTGCAATTTTGCGCTTACCAAAGGCGAGGCGGAAGGAGACAGGCCGCTTATTTTGAAGGACGCGTATCAGGTTATAGAATGTACTTGGGACGACTCCCTTGAAGACGGCTTTAAAGCCAAAGAACATATAGGCGAATTAGAGGGCGTTGAACCGCCGTACAATAATTTTAACGGCATAACGTCCAAATTCGGTTGCCACTTTATTTTAAAAATAGATAAAATCCTTATGGAAGAAAAATACGCAGACAATCTTAAAAACGGGTTGAAGGCGAATTCCTTCCCCAACGTTCCGGTGGATTACGGATACCACGACAGCAAGAATTTCTGGTATAAAAAATTTAAGGGCTGTAAGCCCACGGCAGAGGCGATTGCCACGAGCAACGCGTGCTCGGTGGATAGCGTTATGTATTGCGCCGAAAGGCTGGATACGAACGTTCGCTTTACGCGTGAAGCGTGCGAGTTGTACGTTAAGATTCCCCGTCCGTTTATGAAGGCGGCTTTGATGCAAGTAGCCGAAATTGCCGAAAAAAACGGCATAGAAGTGGTGGATAAAGAGGCCGCCTTAAAAATCGCCGAGCTCAGAAAAAAGAACAAATAGCTCGAAAACGTGCGTTTTAGGCGATTTTTATAAGTTTTGCCCGCCGCTGTTTTATCATTTGCCGCGGTGGACGAGCGTTTTGGGAGAGCGGTTACGGTCGGCGGCAAATTTGCCGCCGACCGTAAAATTCGTCGAATGCAGCCGAGCAATAGGGGGCTAATCCTGCGTTGCGGTTATTACGTTAATTATAATTTTAACGAGAAAGTCCGCCTCTGCGGGCGAAATACAT
>CAJOMS010000060.1 GCA_905235795.1 uncultured Clostridia bacterium
ACGCGCCGAAGTATTTGCCGAGCGACCTCGCAATGAGGTAAACTATGCCTATCACGCCTACCAAGGGTACGACGGTAAGGTCGAGTTCCGCGCCCGAAATGATGAAAAACAGCATAAACAGCGGCGCCGTCCACCGCTCGGAAAATTCGTTTAGTTTCACGTCTTCCTTATGAACGTTGCAGTACACCGCGCCTATCATCATGCACACAAGCAGGTTGGAAAGCCCCCACATATCCGCAAGCGCCACGCCCGCGAAAACGGAAACTATCTCCATGCCCATTTTGTTTGCGCGGCTTTTGAATATCTTCATCGAAAGCGCCAGCAAAAAGCCGAGCGCCGCGCCTAAACCTACGGACGCAACTATCTCTATCAGCGGCTCCAAAAGTGCCGAATACAGCGTTAAAGTGCCGCCTTCGAGCATGACTTTGGCTATGGAAAAGCTTATTGAAAAGACCATTAAGCCTATGGCGTCGTCAAGCGCCACCACGGGCAGTAAAGTGTTAGTTACCGGCCCGCTCGCCTTGTATTGCCTAACGACAAGCAAAGTTGCCGCGGGTGCGGTTGCGGTAGCTATCGCGCCGAGCATTATCGCCACCGGCAGAGGGCACAGAGAGGGGTTTATCAGATAGACCGCAACCAGCGCCAAATCCACCGCCAAAGCGGTTATGACTGCCTGAAACACCGTTATTACCGCCACTGAACGCCCCAAAGTTTTCATCTGTTTAAGCTCGAAAGAGGAGCCTATCGAAAAGGCGATAAATCCGAGCGCCACCGTGGTTATAAAGTTGCCGTTCTGAAAGGTGCTTATGCCAATCAGACTTCTGCCGCCGCTCAGCCCGAAAAGGTTGAACAGTTTGCCCTGCTCCTGCGCGGTCGAACCTATAAAATTAAATAAATGTGGGCCCACTATCAGCCCTGCAATCAGATAACCCGTCACGTTAGGCAGGTTTAAAAGTTTCATCAGTCTCGTCAAAAGCAGACCTACAACCATGGCTATTGCCAAGCTCAGCAACGTTTCAAGCTGTGCGGAAAGTTCGCTTGCAAGCAAAAGATTCATCAGTATTTCTCCGAAAAGCGTATTTTGTGTCCGTGTAACATTATAATTCGATTATGTAACATTATAATATGATATACGCTACAAAAAAAATAATCAAGCGTTTTTAAACAGTTTTTTATTTTGCCGCAAAAATAGTTCGAAAGGGGCGTGAAATTTTCATAATTATAAAAATGCTATAAAAAAATTTGTCGATTTATCAAAATTTTTGTTGACAAACGAATTTATCTTGCTTATAATAAATATATGAAAATATGCGGGTAGGAATATACCGCAAAATCAAAAAGGAGAAAAATATGAAAAATTTGGCTAAAATCGTTACCGTACTTATGGTAATTGCTTTGGCAGTTTCCGCTACCGGCTGTAGCGTTGCTACCAAGACCGCAGAAAGAAGAGAAGAGTATACCGCTCAAATCGAGAACTACGTAGATCTCGCAGATTTCGGTGAAGCAGAACAAGAGGCAGTAAAAGAATTGATCGCCGAATACACCGCTTATCTTGAAACCGTAGCTTCCAACGCTAAAATGAAGACTGCAGTTGAAGAATTCAAGGCCGCTGTCGACGCAATCAATTCTATTGAAGATCTCGTAAATGCTTACATCGCAGAGGTTAGCAAGCGTATCGACGATGCTCTCGAAGACGTTTTGGAGGAACTCGACGCAACCGCAATGGGTATTAGCAACGTTACTTACGACGCTACCAAACAAGAGGCTACTTTCTATGTCTGCGACGATCAAATCATGATCCGCAACTTTGCGGAAACCGGCGTTTGCGAAATCTTCCAAGCTATGTTCAAAGACGTTGCAAAGGCTGAGATACTTACCGACGATGGACAAACGAGCACCATGACGCACGAAATGCTCTTCGGTGGTTCCTTAAAGCACAACGTAGGCGAGTACTTCATCAAACTTTTCGTTGAAGATTACACCTATGCTACGCTCGATAACCTCCTCGGCAGAAGCGCTACCGCTACGATTTACTTCGAGACCGGCGCCGCAGCTTACAACACTACCGGAAGCTCCACCTTCTCCTGCAAGTTCGTAGCTGCCAACTAATTAAATCAAACGTATTAAAAGCCGTTGTTTTTACAGCGGCTTTTTGTCATATATAAATATATGCGCTCGATATGCGCTCGCGGCATTTTTTAAGTGCCGCGTTTTGCATTTTAGCCTTAAATTATTTATGCAATAAGAAAAGCGCGTTTACCGTAAAAAACGTTTGCTTTTTTTTTCGCAATATGGTAAAATTGTAGATAATAGGGCAGTTTGGCGTTTTGTTTAATAGCCCTGTTTTGCGCAGAGGCGTATTTTGTCGAAAAAAGCCGAAAAAACGATTTTTTGTAGCTTTAACGGCACGCTCGGCGTATGATATCTATCGATAGGGTAGAAGAAGGTAATTTTATGATAAACGAATTGGTAAACTCTATTTTAGAGGCGGAGGCCAAGGCCGACGAGATAGTTAAAGACGCCACGGCAAAAGCGGCGGAAATTTCCGCGCAGGCAGATTCCGAGGCGGAGATAATCTTTGCCGACGCCGAAAAGGCAGTGCGCGTGGAGTGCGCGAATTTAACCAAGAAAACTGCCGCCGACGCCGATGAAATTTACGATGCCGTAATGCAGGAGGGCGCTAAGCAGGCGGACGAGATCAAATCTTCCGTCGTCTCAAAAGCAAAACAGATATCCGAAGAAATTGCGAGGTATATAGCAAGTGGCAATTGCTGAAATGAGCAAGCTGCGCCTCATAGGGCTGACCGATGAGCGCAACGGCATAATGAACGCGCTGGCAAAAACCGGCTGTGCGGAAATAAAAGAGTGCGCCCTGCCGGAAAACACCGCGTTCAAACCCGACGAGGCCGAGCTTGGCAAATTTAACGAAAAGTTTGAAAAGGTCGAAAGCTGCATCGCCCGCCTTTCGAACGCCGTTGAGGTTTACGCGCGGGACAACAAGCGCGAGTGCGACTTTTTGGGCAACGGCTTTGACGTCGATTACGGCGACTTTATGTCCATAGCCCAAAAGGAGCAGGAACTTCTCGCGTTCTGCGACGAGGCGGAAAGGACTTTTGAAAAGGTTTCCGACGAGAGGAACGAGATAGTGCGCCTTAATGCGCGCGCTAAGTCGCTTGCGCCGTTTTCGTGCGTAAAAGAGAGTTTTTCGCAATTTGAAAATACCAAATACGCGGCAATATACTTCGGCACGATCCCCGCGGACAGGTTGGAGGCGTTTAAAGAATACGCCGACTCTACCTCCGCCGTGGATTACGAGGAGTGGGAACCGCAGGGCAACGCGGTTGCGGTGATGCTTGCGGCGCACAAAACCGTTGCGGACGAGGCGTTTGCGGCGATTTCCGCATTGGGCTTTCAGCGCGCGCCGTTTTCGGGCGAATTTACCGCGCGGCAACTGCTCGACGAGTGCGACAGGGAAATTAAAAATTACGAAAAAACGATTGCCGAAACCGAGGAGGCGATCTTCGAGTCAGGCAAAAACTTAAAGGAATTAAAGATACTTTCCGACTACTACGCGTTTGAAATAGAAAAACTGCAAGACGCGGAAAGATTTCCGCAAACGGCGTCGTCGTTTATGTTAGAGGCGTACGTGCCCAAGGAGGCGCAGGAAAAAGTTTCCGCCGCCCTTTCTGCGGAGAGCGATTACGTCTACTTCGAGTACGAAGGTATCTCCGATGACGAAATGCCGCCATCGCTTATCAAAAACAACAAGGTGGTGCGGAACTTCGAGTTCGTAACCGATATGTACACGCCGCCCAACTACCGCGAATTCGATCCCAACGCCGTAATGTCCGTATTTTTCAGTATATTTATGGGCTTTATCATGGCGGATATAGGATACGGGCTGTTGATGATGATAGGCGGGTTCCTGTTTGCCGCAAAACAAAAGAAGGACACGGCGCTCAAACGCCTTGCGTCGGTTCTGGCGATAGGCGGCATCTGCGCTATAATATTCGGCGTACTGTTGAATTCATTTTTCGGCGTACAGCTCAGTTTCCTGTCTTGGGCGCCGCTTTCAGACATAAACGCCACCGTAATGCTCGGCGGCGGGGCGATAAAAGATTTGCCGCTGCTATTGTTGCTGGCTCTTTTGATGGGCGTCGTTCAACTTACGGTAAGCAACCTTTGCCGTGCGTACGCGGAATTCAGAGAGGGCAGGATCTGGGACGGAATCTTCTTCGGCGTGGTATGGGCGATATTCCTTATCGGCTTGATCATGATAATACTCGGCATGACGGAAGAATTCGGAATGTCTTACCTGACCGTACCGGGCGCGATAACCGCTGTGGCGGCGCTGTTCGTGGGAGCGGTGACCGCGGGTATGCACGAAAAGGGCTTCGGCAAGGTAACCAAGGGCTTTGGCGCGGTGTACGGCATAATAAACTACTTTTCTGATATATTAAGCTATTCTAGGCTTTACGGGTTGATGCTCTCCGGCGTTATAATCGCGCAGATAGTTTCCGAAAACGCCTTGAAGATGTTTGCTTCCGGTAGCGTCGCGCTTATTCTGCTGGGCGTTATAATAATGATAATAGGGCACGCCTTCAACCTGTTTATGGGCTTGCTCAGCGCGTATATACACGACGCCCGTCTGCAATACATCGAATTCTTCTCCCGCTTTTACACGGGCGAGGGAGAACGGTTCGCCCCCCTCGGCAGCAAACATAATTACGTTGCCGACGTGATATGAAATAAAAATTCAAGCTGCGTACAAAAAAGAAAAAATTCAAGCTGCGTATAAAAAAAACCGCTTTGCGGTTAAGATATAAAAACAAAACAATAAAACGTCGCCGAAAGGCGAAAAACGGAGGAAACAAAACAATATGGAAAAAACGATCGGTATTTTGGGCCTTGCACTGTGCATGATTCTCTGCGGAGCGGGTTCCGCTTACGGCCTTTACAAAACGGGCTCTGCTGCGGCGGGCGTCCTGTCCGAAGATCCGAAGAAGTTCAGCAAAGTCATGGTTCTTGTCGTGTTGCCGGCAACACAGGGTATTTACGGTTTCGTTATCGCAATACTCGGCGTAAGCGGTATCGCCGCAGGCTGGGCAATGTTCGCTAAAGTGCTGCCTATGGCAATAGTCGGTTTCATTTCGGCTATTTTCCAGGGCAAAACCGCTGCTAACTGTATCTACGCCGTAGCTAAGCAAGAATCACTTTCCGGTAAACTTCTGCTTTTCCCGGCAATGGTTGAAACTTACGCAATTCTCGCGTTGGTTATCTCCATACTTATTCCGGTATAATAATCGGAAAGTTCGATAAAAATGAAAGAACAGAACATCGTAACGAAAATTATTTCCGACGCGGAATTAAAGGCGGAGCAGATAATTGCCGCCGCCGAGGCAAACGCCGTGCAAACGGTACAGGCCGCGCGAGACCGTTCCAACGCATACCGCGAAGAACAGCTTGCGCTTAACGCCGCCCGCAACGACGAGGTTTTGCGCCGCACGGAAATAAACGCCAAGTTAGATAAAAATAAAAAGGTGCTTGCGGCTAAAACGGAGGCGCTCGATTCGGTTTTCGAAGGAGCGCTTGCCGCCCTGTGCGCTTTGAGCGAGCAGGAATACGCCGACCTTATCTGCAATCTGCTTGAACGCTATGCCGAAAACGGCGAAACGGTGGTGCTTTCCGAAAATTGCCCCTGCAAGGAAAAGATTTTTTCGGCAGAGGTCGTTTCCAAAAAGGCGCTTGAAGTATCGCGGCAGTACGGCAAATTTGCCGGAGGGCTGGTGCTGGTTGGCAAAGGGGCGGATAAAAATCTGACCTTCGAGGCGCTCGTCGCATCCGCGCGAGAAGAAAAGCAGGCGGAAGTTGCCGAAAAACTTTTCGGGTGAGGTGTGCTATGCGCTATGACGTTACTTTTACGAACGGCGTTATCAAATCTCGCGAGAGGTTTTTGTTGGGCGATAAATTAAACAGAATGGCGGATTCCGACCTCGACGAGGCTTTCAGACTCTTGAAGGAGAGCGGTTTCGGCGGCGAAACGCCCGTAGAATCGCCTTACGAGGCAGAGGCGCTTATGCGCGCGGAGGAGCAGGACGTAAACGACTTCATCCGCCGATACGCGCCCAAAGATTATATTAAGTATTTTCTGCTTGCCGAATACGACTTCCACAACGCGGAGGCGTACGTAAAGTGCAGGTATGCCGGTGCAAACGAGGAAAAGTTGGTTTCTTCGATCGGGGCTTTCGACTTAAAAATGCTGAAAAAGGCGGTTTTTTCCGACGATACCTCGGCTTTGCCCGAGGAGCTTGCTCTTGCCGTTACGCAGAGCGCGCAACTCTTTAACGAGGGCTCGGCTAACGGCTTAGAGGTGGATTGCGTCTTTAAACGCCAACTGTTCGCCTATATGAAAAAGTACGCCAAGGACAAGGACTTAAAGAAAATACTCGCGGCGGCTGCGGACGCGGCAAACGTTTCTTCCGCACTCCGTTCGAGGGACAAAGCCCTTGCCGAAAAGATGTTTGTTACAGGCGGAAAGCAACAGACACAGCAACAGGCACAGGGCGCACACGGCTGTTTTTTTCATCGAACCACTCCAGACAACCAGTCTCGCAATAGAAAATGAACAGAGGTCTATGCAGTCATCCTTTGTATTGTAATCAGAGGTATTAACTCGGGAACTACCTCTGAAGACAGTTTCATATTATAGTGATAGTATATCAGAGAGTTGCGCGATGGTCAACACATGTTTCTCGTTCGACGGCTTATTCCGTTCTCATCTTTGGACGCGCCTCCAAATGCCTGAATGATTCATTGACCCTACAATTCAAAATATTTTGTATCTTTCACAAAATTAACCCCATCTCCACATAAACCCGTCAATCAACTGTTATAATATCGAACAATAAATATGTGGCCGTATGAACGCGGCCACAGATTTGAATACAGGAGGGATGGCAAATGGCAATCATTCGCGAAGGTTTGACTTTTGACGACGTACTGCTCGTTCCCCAGCGCAGCAGCGTATTGCCCCGGGAGGTGGACCTCTCCGTCCAGCTGACCAGGCGCATCAAGCTGAATATCCCGATGCTCAGTGCCGCGATGGACACCGTGACCGACTACAACATGGCGATTGCGATAGCCCGCGAAGGCGGACTGGGCATTATTCATAAGAACATGACCATCGAGGAGCAGGCCAGCCAGGTGGACAAGGTGAAGCGCAGCGAGAACGGCGTCATCACCGACCCCTTCTTCCTCTCTCCCAGCCACAAGGTCTCCGACGCCCAGGAGCTGATGAGCCGGTTCCGCATCTCCGGCGTGCCGATCACCGAAAACGGCCGGCTGGTGGGCATTCT
>CAJOMS010000061.1 GCA_905235795.1 uncultured Clostridia bacterium
ATTGGAGATTTGTCGCCCTACGCCACCAATATTGCATACTTCTATAATACGCCTGTCAATATTCAACAACTCAAACGGGAGGTAGAACGTATCCAGCGAGAGATGGAGAAAGAATGTGGGTGGATGTACAATACGGTGGAACCAATAGAGAATAGTATAGGAAATGGGATTCATATTGAATTGGTGGATGGACGCATAAGTTTTGTAGTGTGGAGTGATATTATGGTCTGTCCTTCTTGCGGTCAAGAATATGTGTTTTGGCATCAAGCTGTAGACCACGAAAAAAAATGTATGCTTGATGAATTCTACTGCCCACATTGCCATTCGCAACAATCGAAGAAAACAGCCAGACCTGCCGTTGAGACATATTACGATGATGCCTTGCAGAAACCAATGAAACGTGTAAAACAAGTGCCTGTGATAGTCGTCGGCAAGGCTGGTAAGAAAAAGATTCAACGAGCTCCAATACAATACGACTTGGATATATTAAAAAGAATCGAGGAAATCAAAGTAGATAGTTTTATCCCCTCCGAACCATTACCCGATGGTCAAGAAACACAGAGAAATATGGATAAAGGGATAACACACGTTCATCAATTTTACACTAAACGTAATCTCATAGCTTTATCAAAACTATATGATAAAATAGAGAAATCACCTATGGCTCACGCATTGAGATTTATGTTTACTGCAATGATAAATCGCTCAACGAATATGAACCGTGTTCATATAAACAACTATTTCAATGGTGGTGGAGGCTGGAATGGTGGATACTTGAAGGGAACCCTTTATGTCCCAAATGCTCCTACAGAAACTTCAGTTTTGGAGCAAATTGAAGATAAACTTGGGGCAATGGTACGTGCTTCAGAAATGTTGGCAAAGATTAGACCTAATGCACAATACGTTGGTTCTGCCGATAGAATCACATTGGACGACGAATCTATAGATTATATCTTTACCGACCCCCCATTTGGAGCAAACATCAATTACTCCGAACTCAACTCTTTACCCGAACCCTGGCTGAAAGTAATCACAAACAATAGTCACGAGGCTATCGAGAATACAGCCCAAGGGAAAGATGCACAACATTATCGAGACACAATGACGGAGTGTTTCCGTGAATACTACCGGGTGCTGAAGCCTGGTAAATGGATGACTGTTGAGTTTAGCAACACAAGTGCTGCGGTGTGGAACTCCATCCAATCATCGTTGCAATATGCAGGATTTATCATTGCAAATGTCGCTGCTCTCGATAAAAAACAAGGTTCGTTTAAGGCGGTAACAACAACAACTGCCGTCAAACAGGACTTGGTTATCACTTGCTACAAACCATCTGAAGAAACTACAAACGCTTTCATTTCTTCGTTCGTTTTAAGTTCTTTAAACGCCTTGCAAATCGTACTGTCGGGCTTTGTCCTTACGCCGACGGTCGGCTCTTCATCACAGGTTATAACCTGTTTTGCGTCCAAAATTTCTATTCTGTCCTGCGGATAGCCGTAACGCGACAAATGCACGTCCAAAAGTTCTTTGTCGCCGACCAGCACCGCGGTAAAATCCTTTCTCGCTTTGACAGCGGCACCCGACCCCGCAATAACGTCTTGCGGAGAATTATCCCCGCCGAAAGCGTCTATCAGTATTTTCATAAAGTTATCTCCTGTTCTTAATTTAAATTACAGCGAACCGAAAGTTCTCGGGAACGGCAACACGTCGCGAATATTCTGTATACCCGTAAGATACATTATCATGCGCTCGAACCCGAGTCCGAAACCGGAGTGCACCGCGCCGCCGTACTTTCTTAAATCGAGATAGTACGAATAATCTTCTTCTTTTAGTCCGCACTCTTGCATGCGCTTGCGAAGAACGTTTTCGCGCTCTTCCCTTTGACTGCCGCCGACGAGTTCGCCGATGCCCGGCACTAAAAGGTCGCTTGCCGCGACGGTTTTTCCGTCGTCGTTAAGGCGCATATAAAACGCCTTTATTTCCTTCGGATAGTCGGTTAAAAATACCGGCTTTTTATATACTTCTTCGGTAATATAGCGTTCGTGTTCGCTTTGCAGATCCACACCCCAGTACACGGGCGCTTCAAACCTGTCTTTTACCTTTTCCAGAATTTTTATCGCTTCGGTATAAGTAAGCCGAGCGAAGGTGTTGTTTTTCACCAAGTTCAGTCTTTCGATAAGCCCCGTATCGACGAATTTATTCAAAAACGCGAGTTCTTCGGCGCAAGTGTCCATAACGTAGGAAATTATGAATTTAACCATATCTTCCGCGCAGTCCATATCGTCATTTAAGTCAGCAAACACCATCTCCGGCTCTATCATCCAAAACTCCGCCGCGTGGCGCACGGTATTAGAATGTTCCGCGCGGAAAGTCGGACCGAAAGTATACACGTTGCCGTACGCAAAAGCGAAGTTTTCGACGTCGAGTTGACCCGAAACGGTAAGAGATACCTGTTTCCCGAAAAAGTCCTTGGTATAGTCGGTTTTGCCGTTTATCTTAGGCACGTTGTCAAGGTCTAAGGTCGTTACCTGAAACATAGCCCCCGCGCCTTCGCAATCGCTGCCCGTGATTATCGGCGTGTGAACGTACACAAAGCCGCGTTCGTTAAAGAATTTATGAATAGCGAAAGCCGCTTCGCTGCGTATTTTAAACACCGCATTGAAGGTGTTGGTACGCGGTCTTAAATGCGGCATAGTGCGTAAAAACTCCAACGAGTGGCGTTTTTTCTGCATCGGGTAGTCGGGCGTAGACGCGCCTAAAATCTCAATCTTCTCGGCGTTTATTTCAAAAGGTTGATTTCTGTCGGGCGTTAAAACGAGCGTACCCGTAACTTTAAAGCAAGCGCCGACGTTGCTTTTTGCAACTTCGTCGTAGTTATCGAGTTTTTCGCGTTCCATAACTATCTGACAGTTTTTGAAATACGACCCGTCGTTGAGTTCGATAAATCCGAACGACTTGCTGTCGCGGAGCGTTCTCGCCCAACCGCAGACGGTAACGCTTTTCCCCGAAAAAGTTTCGGGCGCATTGAAAACGGTTTTAAGTGTAGTTCTGTTCATAGTAAAGCCTTTGCGCTTAATTTATAAGCGCCTATTTAAAATTATACTTATAAAGTATAACATATTAAGATAGAATTTTCAAGGATTTTACGCGATATTTCGGCTATAAAAAAGGCTCTGCAAGCGCAGAGCCTTAAAATTCGTCAAATTGTCAAATTAAACGGATATCTCTTTTACGAAAGTCTGACGGCGCTTAATTATCTCGCTTTCCGCGAACTTCCATTGATTGTTCATACTGTAATTTGTTTCGAGCGTTACGTTGGATTCTATTCTCTCGATTTTATCGTCGATAATGTTTTTCATTATTCTCGAAATCAAAATCGAATTTATGCCCGTGTTTTTATATTCGCTTTTAACGCCGATAAGCGCCATTTCGAGTTCTTTGGGCTTTTTAATGGATTTCAGCACCCCGATAAATCCGGTCGGAAACAGTCTGCCGCGGCTTTTAATAAGCGCGTCCGCAATGGACGGCAAAACGATTCCGAACGCCGCCACTTTTCCGTTTTCGTCTATAAGGATACTCGAATAGCGCGGATTTATTATCGTCGCGAATTGTTTAAGCACGTTTTTTCGCGCGCCGCCTTCTATCGGCACGTATCCGTCCAAAGGCGCGTAAGCGTCGTTCATAGTTTCAAAAAATTCGTCGCCGAACTTTTTAACCACTTGTTTTACGGAATATTTATCGAAAGCTTCAAACACTTTCAACCGTTTTTTGATTTTCTCGCAGATAGAAACTATACGGTCGTAGGGCGTATCCGGAATAGTAAAACTCTTTTCCACCCACTTCGATTCGTCGTTAAAGCCCATTTCACGCATACGTTCGGAAAAGTAGGGATAGTAGTAGTTTGTACCGTAAGTGCTGCGCTTATCGAACCCGTAAGTCAACATACCTTCCCTGTCGGTATCGTTGAACCCCCATGGCCCGTGAATAGTGTCCATACCGAAATCCTTACCGAATTTTTCGACAGAAGAAATAAGCGCGTCGAACACTTCTTTATCGTCGATACAGTCAAGGCGGGAAAATCTTATGAATTTTTTGCCCGTAAGTTCGTTATCCTTGCGGTTGATAAGCCCCGCAATCCTGCCGACGAGTTTTCCGTCTTTGTAGCACAGAAAGCCCTTGCACTCGTTGCCACGAAGATTGAAATTCTTTTTAGGGTTAAACGTCGCAAGTTCGTCGCCGTACAAAGAAGGCACGTAATAAGGACAGTCTTGATAAAGTTTAACCGGGTATTTTGCGAATTTTTTAAGGTCGCGTTTGGTTTTTACTTCTTTGATCTCAACCATAACAGTTACTCCGCAGGATTTGAATTTACGGTTTCAATTATACTACACGTCGTAAATAAACGCAAACGATTTTAAATGCGACGAATACTTTTTGTTATTGCCGCGACGGACTATGTCCGTCGCGGCAATCTTTTTTTCGTCATCGACAGTATGACGGTTTTTTACTTTGCCATTGCGAGCATCGAAACGACGTTTTGCGTTCCGTCTAACCGAATCCGAATTTTATCCCCTTCTTCAAAAACGCTCTTTCACCGCTCCATTTTATTATATTTAATTATACTCTTTTCTTATTAGCCCGTTTCTTGTTTATTGCTTATACAAACAAACGCAATCGTGCGCCGCTATCGAAACGCGAAGCGCGCCGTCCGCAACTACGTACGATTTCTCGTCGAATATATCCCGATACGTCCCGTTTTTCAACTCTAAATCGTAAGTTTTTTCTTCTTCTCCGAAATTGAATACGTAAACGCTGCCCGTTTGTTCCTTTTTCCAGATTTCGGGCAAGCCTTCTAAGCCGGTCAGTACGGGTTTTGCCGCATGGAAATCCGCATTTTCAAGCGTCTTTTTTATAAGGTCCAAGCCTTTACCGTTGAGTAGCGGCAGTTTATCGCCGAGAAATACAGAAGAGCCGCTCATCAGAATAACGCCGCACCAACATTTCGCTTCGGTATAAGAGAAATCTTCTCCGTCGCGCCAGCGGAACGTCTCCGTCGGCTCGGCTTTGTATTTTCCGCCGTTCGGATTAAGCACGTTCGTTTGGGAATCCGTCGTCGTATCCTTACCGCGAACTAGCAGATAATCCAGATCGTTTTTATACAGTCTCTCGTTAGACGCGTACTGCCAAAGCGCCATTTCCGTGCATTTTTTCAGGTGCTTGAAAGTATTGTGTATATCTATCCCCGTTCTGCGGGAATCCGACAAACTTACGTCCGCGCCGTACGGCAACGAACAGCCCATTATATGACTGCCTTTCGCCACGCTCTCCCGCGCGATGGTAAACAAACGGTTCAACGCGTCGAAATGCCCCGCGCTCTTATCGTAGAAACGTTGCGCGAATTTAGTCATATTCGACACGAAATCCAACTTGTAAAAACGGAAACCGCAGTCGTTTAAATACGCAAATGTCTCCCTTAAAAACTTTTCTCCGTCGGGGTGCGTGGGATCGAGCACGTACATATCTTCGTCCATTATCGGATCGCCGTTTTCGTCGAGCACCAGAAAATCGTTGCGACGCATAACCGTACCGCACAGAAAATGCAGTCTCGTCGGCGCGATCCAGATCCCCGCTTCAAAACCTTTCGAATTGATATATTGCACGAGAGATTTCAAACCGCTCGGATAGCGCGCGCCGCTCTTCCAATCGCCTTCGCGCTGTTGCCAGCCGTCGTCGAGAGCGATATAACGTATTTTTTTGCTTAAAATCTCGTCCGCTGCTATAAAATCCACGTTCTCTTTAACGTCGTTTTCCGTAGCAGACGTAAAATAATAATCCCACGTACTCCAACCTACGGGCGTTTCAAACGTTCTGTCGGTCGCAAACCGTTTCGCCGTCCACTCCCAGGCTTCCGTCGGAGACTTATTTACGGTTATAAACCAAGTCTCGCTTTCTATCTTACCTTCATACGAATACGGTATTATCGTATTCACGTTAAAAAGTACGCCGTTCTTTCGTTGCTCGTACTCTACGCGCGAATAAAATTTTGCGGGCAATCCCGCCGTAAACGTAACCGCCTTATCCGCGGCGTTTTTCGGAAACAAGGAAAGATGATTTTCGCTGAAATCCTTTTTATTACGTTTTTGCCGTTCGACGATACCGACTTCGGTAAAATGGTTCATAATGAGCGGAGCATCCTGCTCGGCAAGGCAAAACACGCGCATTGCCGTGATTTCGCGAACACTATCCTTTACTTTGCCTTTCGGCGTTAAAACCGCCTTACAGGAAACTACGTTTGTATCTACCTTACGATATATAAACTCAGCCGTATACTCTTCCAAAGAAACTAATATTCGCGCGCCGCCGTCGGTAGTTTCAACGCGGGCGTCAGTATTCCGCAAATCAACTTTTTTACCGCCGGCAAATTTAACCGCCGCGCCGCGGTAACGCAATCCGCCTTGCATCAACTCGGCAATCTTGTTTTCGTTTTTCATAACTCGTATATTCTCCGTTTGAAATACTGACAGACCATTTTTACGATAGCCGCCCTGTTATAATGATTTCATCACTATTTTATTGTACTTATTATACACTTTATTTTTTAAAATACCAATAAACAAAATACAGCATTTTTGGGACTTAAGTGATTTATTAAAAGCGGTTGCCAAAACACGCTTTTTCGGTTATAGAGGCTCGACTTAGCGATTGCTACCGTTAATGAAACAAATTTTTACAACAAATCCCACAAAAAAGATTTTGTAAACAAAAGATTTATCGTGAAAAAAGCCAGCGTCTCGAAGTTCTGATACTGTTGAAACGCTTACTATTTACTTCTTTTTGTATATCTATAATAAATACTTCCTATTATCAGTGAAACTATACTTAAAATAAGGAAAAATACAAATATTTTATTCCACTCCGAATTATCTGCTATAACCCCTAATGTCAGAGTGCTTATAGCGTTTCCGAAATAGCATGAGCCGTTTAAAATTCCCGCTAAAAACCCTGCGTTGAATTTTCTGTTTTTCAAAAACAACGGCGCTTGAACCGTCATTGCATTAGTTACAACTCCCGACGATATACAAATCAATATCAGAAGTATCAAGGTTAAAATCCAAGAAAAATTAAACAAGAATATCGTTGGAATCAATATAATCGACGTCGCAAAAAAACCAAAAATCGAAACTAAAATAAAATTCTTAAACAGTTTATAAAGTCGTCCGGCAACTATCGAATTGAATATGGAAAATAACGGCAATAATACCGAAAGGAAAATTGAAACCCAGTCATTTAACTCGAAAGTCTCTTTCAGTATTGCCGGAGACCAAGACTTTAAGCCTCCGGAGATAGCGTAAGATGGAGAAAAATATAAATAAAATTAACAATAAGGCAAATTTTTTGGGAATGTCGCTCGTTTCTTTTTCTGAAATTTCTTCCGCGGTCATTCCTGATTTTTTGAACGTAAAAGAAAAAGTAAACCACACTGCCGCCGCAAATATAAGCAAAACGGCGCTTAATAAAAACGAAAATTCGAATTGCCCTATAGACGTAATAATGGCGCTTAAACCGTAAATGAGAAAAGTTCCAATCGTTGGCGACATACTCATCATAAGCGCGGCAAATTCGAGTAATTTTCTGTCTATTTCAACGCTTATCGTTTGCATCAATAATACCCAAAGCGAGGACTGTAACAAGCCGTTTAGCGCCCATAAGTATTTTATGTATACAAATTCAATATTAAAATAAATCAATCCGTTTATTACGGCGGAACCAAATAGCGCAACCGTCAAAACTATTCTTCTATTATATCTATTGCAAAGAATTCCGTTTAATACCTGCCCTATCCCGTAAAAGAGAAAAAACAGCGTTGAC
>CAJOMS010000062.1 GCA_905235795.1 uncultured Clostridia bacterium
GATAACGTATTTAAATCCATTGCTTGCCGTTATTGCATTATTTAAATATACATTCTGGAATGCCCTGAATTCGGCAGTAGTGCCGAGCGCATAGTCAACTACGTACGCCTTTGCGTTTGCGGATAAATATCCGGTTTCCGTTTTAGCCGCTATCGTTAAATCAATATGCCCGCTTGCTAATTTATCCGCACCTATGGTAAGTATGCCGTTTCCGAAAGTATAGCCGCTAATAGCTGTACCACCTGCCGTAACGGACGTAAAGCTATTTACGTTATAATCGGATAAATCGTACGAAATAGTTTCATTTCTGTTCTTTGCGGCAGTTTGCTCAACCTCGAAAGTCACTTGTTCGGAAGTAACTACCGTGTATTCCTCACTTTCAGCCGTCAACGTCTTGCCGATAAACATATCATAGTAAGTCGCTACGACTTTGAACTTCGTATTGCCTGTTACGCTCGCACTTACGTTGACGGTAGTTCCGTTGACTGTAATACCTTCGGTATTCTCGCCTACGATACTAAGTGTTGCTTTTGCATTGCTCAAAGTAAAGCTGACGGAAGCGCCCGCTATTACTTCGGTTTCTTCGGTAAGTGCCGTAAGTGTCAGCGAAGTGGTCGCATAATTGAGCACGTTATTAAATACGAGCATTCCCTCGTACATAGTCCAGTATTCGGCGTTAAAGCCTTCGGGCATTTCGGTTACAGCAGCTTTGAACGCAGCCTCGTTTGCGTAGATGCCTTCACCTTCAGTTGCATTCGGATAGAGACGTCCGGTAGAACCGGTCGTTATTGCATAGGTATTGGTCACAGTTGCATTACCTTTAAAGTTCGAAACAATCGCATTGCTGCTCCCCGGAGTAGATACAAATTCCACATTAACAACCGTGTTTTTAATCTCCACACCGCCACCGTTGTCAACGGTATCTATAAGACCGGAACAGTTAGCAGCACCACTCTGTACTTTGCCTTGTACGTAAATGTTATCTATAACGACGTTCTGTGCAAAATACAGTAACAGTCCGCCGACGCTACTACCTGTCTTTTGCAGGTTGACAATGGAGAGGTTTTTAATAACCGCTTTTTCGTTTGCACTGTTGCCCCATGCACCTATTATAAACGAGTATTTAGCCTTTACGTTAGATATCGTATGACCTTGGCCGTCAAACGTTCCGTAGAAGTACGAATTAACGTTATTCTGTTGAGGCCACACCTGATTGTTGTTATAATCGATATCGGCAGTAAGGATAACGTACATATAAGGTGTTTTATAAACGCCGGTGTAAGCTAAAGTCGCTCCGGGTACGTTTGCAGCTTTATACGTAGCTACCTTTTGATAGAATGCATTGAGTTCGGCAGCCGTGCCGATTGCATAGTCAACTACGTACACCTTTGCCGATGCGGTTAAAAATCCGGTTTCCGTTTTAGCTAATATCGTTAAATCTAAATGACCGCTTGCTAATTTATCCGCACCTATGGTAAGTGTATCGTCTTCGAAAGTATAGCCGTTTACAACTGAGCTACCTGCCATAACGGAGATAATGTTCGTTATGCCGTACTCGGCAAGATCGTACGAAATACTTTCATTTCTGTTCTTTGCAGCAGTCTGCTCAACCTCGAAAGTCACTTTTGCGGGAGTTACAACGGTGTATTCTTCGCTTTCTACCGTATAAACTTTGCCCGTAGCGGGATCCATATAGGTTGCGGTAACTACGAAAGTAGTGCCGCCTTCAACGTCGGCGCCGATCGTAACCTTATTTCCGTTTACGGTTATACCTTCTGCATTGGCGCTTAAAACAACGCCGTAAGCAACGTTGAAGTTAATAACCCAGCCGGGAACAAATTCTACTTCTTCCGTATCGGGAGTCATCGTAAGTTCACCGTTGAATACCGCAGTCTTAAACGCAAGAGCGCCGTCTATCATTGCCCAGTATTCGGTATTGAACCCTTCGGGAACTTCGGTTAAAGATTCTTTATATTCCGTAATGCTTCTGTAAAGACCGTCGTCTTTAGTCTCGCCGTAAAGGTGAGTAGCTCTTGCGGAAATACCGTAAGTGTTAGAAACCTTAAGAGTATCCGTACTTGTACTCCACGTCTTTGTCGAACGACCTATTACGGTTTCGGGAGTTTTGTCCTCAGCAAATTCGATATTGAATACGCTGTTGTTTATGAACGCTACGTTTTCTCCCATTGCATAGAGCGCACCGGTGATTTGGTAACCGTTTGCAGTGCCTTGGAAGTAAACGTTATCTATAAGACCGGAGTTGAATTGGTGTATGAAGAGACCGCCGGTCGTCTGCTGTTTTCTTATAATATTTGTATACGCGATATTCTTGATTACAGTCTGCTTGGTAGACGAATTAGAAACGAGACCGATGATAGAACGCGTTACTTTTGCGTTGCTTACCGTATGACCTCTTCCGTCGAGGCAACCTTGTAAATACAAGTTGTTGTTGATATCTCCGAACTCGTAATATTCTAAATCGATATCGTCGGTCAGGAACGCATACTTATAGCCTGCGGATCCGTTTGCCGAACCGGAATTAGCATACCAGTCGAGATATTCTTCTTTCGTGCCTATTGCGTAGTCGGCTACGAATGCGTTTGCATTAATAGTAACGTAGCCTTTTTCATTGGTAGCTACTACCGTAACTGCCAATTGACCGCCTTCAGCCACGTCTTTTGCGGCGATAGTCAAAACGCCTTCGTCAAAAGTATAGTCAACAGCCGCGCCGCCAACGTTTACTGCCTTGATAGACGTAAGATTGCAATCTGCGATGTCAAGGGTTATTTTTTCATCCCTGTTCTTAGCTACCGTCTGCTCATCGTCGAAATTTACCGTTTCGGAATAAACAACCGTATATTCTTTACTTTCCGCGGTAAATACCATACCGGTCGTATCGTCTATGAGGGTAACCAAAACCTTGAACTTACTGCCGACGGCAACTCCCGCACCTACGGTAATGTTGTTGCCGTTTAAAACGAAGTTTTCAGCATTTTCGCTGATAACGGTCAAGGTTGCGGCCGCGTCGCTTGCTTTTACGGAAACCGTTCCGCCGATTACGACGTCGGCGTCCTCGGTTTCAGACTCGATGGTAACGCCGGTCTTGGTTGCGTACTGAACGGCGCTCTTGAATACGAGCATGCCGTTGCGCATTTCCCAATATTCGCCGTTAAAGCTGTTGGGAACGTCGGTTACAGCCTCCATAAAATCTTGAGAGGACGCATACAAACCGTCGGAATTGCCGCCGTACATATAACCGTTAGAAGTTGAAGTTATAGCGTAGGTATTAGTGACTATGCAAGTACCGTTACCGCTGGTTTGATAATAAAGTGCAGGATATCTGCCTGCACCGGCACCAACCGTCATTAAAATGACAGAATTCTTGATAGACGTTACGTTCGTAACCGTGCCTGCAAAACCTGCGAACAAACCACCCGTGTAAGTGGTCAAGCTACCGCTTATGAATACGTTGTTGATTTCAGCATAGCTGAAGCTGTTAGTCAAAAGTCCGCCGCCGTTAGGAGTATCTCTCAAAACGTTGGTGAACGCTACGTTTTTAACAACCGATTTGTTTCCGCCGTAACCGTTAATTCCGTAGAAAAGACCGTTCATGTTGGAAACTTTTACGTTGTTGATAGTATGGCCTTGTCCGTCGAAAGTTCCTTGGAAGTAAGCTGCCGAAATGGGGGCCTTAATGTCATAATTCTCGTGAATATCCTTACCCTCGTAATCGATATCATCGGTAACTATTACGTAAAGATATTTGGTGTAAGAAACTATACCGCCTTCTACGCCGCCGCCTGCGCTGATCGCCTTATGGAAGTCGTCGAATTCTTCCGCCGTGCCGATTGCGAAGTTGATGTAGGTTAAGCTGCCGGATAAGGTGATATCACCCGTTTCGGTCTTACCTGTTATTTCAAACTCAAGCTCGCCGCCGGGTATTTCGGCAAACGCAGCTTTTTCAGCGGTAATAACGCCGTTTTCGTAAGTAAACTCTAAGTTGTAGAATTCTTCGATCTCTATTTTATCGATCGATTTTACGTCGTAACCTTCAAGATAAGAGCTGATGTCGAACGTTAAGTTTTCGCTATGGTTTTCAACGTATTCGATCTTAGCGTCGATATTTACCATATCGTGAGTTACGGGATTCTCAACCGTTACGGGGATAACTAATTCGGTAGCGGTTACGCCTTTAAACGTGCCGTTAACCTTCAAGTTAGTGGTGCCCGCCTTCAACGCGGTAACGGTACCGTCTTCCTCAACGGAAATTACGGTTTCGTCTTCCGCCTCGTAAGTAAATGCGCCGCCCGTGATCTCTTTAGTGCCAATGAAACCGGTCAAAGAGGACTTTATTGAAGCGGTGCTGCCCGTTTCAAGTAAAAGTTTAGCGTAGGAAGATACGATTTCGATCTCCTCCGTAGGCGCAGTTACCGTAACGGCACACTTTGCCGAAACGCCTCCCACCGTGACGCTGATATCCGCCTTGCCGACGCCTACGGGAGTTACGACACCCGCAGCCGAAACGGTTGCGATGGACTCATTGGAAGATTCCCACTTTTTCGTCGCGCTGGAACCGTTTACCACGGGATACAGCGTGAGCGTATCAAACAAATCCACCGTAGCCGTTTGCTTGTCGAGCAGAACGGTAATTTCGGGAGTCTCGATTTGACTGTCGGAACCATTGCCGGTATCGATGTCTTTCGTCCCCGTACAGGCAACGCCTACCATCAAGGTCAAGATCAACATCAATATCAGCGTAGTGATTTTTTTGTTCATCATTTTTTTACCTCCATTTTTTTATTTGTATACTTAAACGTATTCAAATTCGTTTTTGGTGCGTAAGTAATATGTGGTTAAATTTTAGGATTTTACTTTTAAAAACCGATGCGGGCAAAACTTAACTGTTGAAGATCAAGTTGCCCATCTCGCCGATATATTTAAGTTGCGGCATAAAAAACTTGCCGGGGCGGGGCGTAACTTCAAAGCTTGCCACGCCGTCGTAACCCACTTCTTTTAAAGCCGAGGCGACTTTTTCCCAATTTACGTCGCCCTGTCCGGGCATCAAGTGCCAGTCCATACCGTAAAAATTCTTGCCCCAGCTGTCGTTAAGGTGCAAAATCTTTATCCTTTTGCCGAGCTTGCGCACGTAGGTTTCCTCGTCCATGCCGAAATGGTTCAAGTGTCCGGTGTCGTAACAGCAACCGAAATTTTCGTCGCCTAACTGATCTATGTAGAAGTTCGCCTCGTCCGCGTCGCCGCACGTTGCCAGAACGTGCCTTTGCAGCAATACGTCGTAAGCGAACAGATTTTCAATGCATATCTTTACGCCCGTCTCTTTAAGCAGCGGGGTAAAACGCGAGAAAAAGCTAAGATTTACTTCCTTGTTGTGGGCTATAAGTTTGGAATAATCGTACGTCCTCGCATTGACGAAAAAATCGTAGCCCTGCGGAACGTAAGGATGCACGGCTATATATTTAACTCCGAGCCTCGCAGTGCGCTCTATCGCGGTTTTTACCTGCTCGTAAAATTCGTCGGAAAGAAACTCGCTTTCGGGACGGTCGATCAAAAACGGAGCGTGCGTCTGATTAATAAATACGTCGTGATCTTTAAGATCCTTATTCAGCTGCTTGCAATATTCCGCCTCGTCTGCAGGGCTAAGCTTGCCGAGATCCTTGCCCGTGTAATCGAGGGCGTCAAACCCGCATTGTTTTAATGCTGTAAGCCACTCGTGCCTGTTGGGAAAATGCCATTCTCCCAAACAAATACCTATCTTCATTACGTTTCACCTTGATATAAGTATTTTATGTAGATTTTAAGGAATCTATATAATGAACATAATTTGTCAGCAAATATTATATTACTTTGAGCGTTTTTTGTCAATAAGCGGCTCGCAAATTGAAAAGTAATCAAAATCGCTCATTATTTCGCTTAATATTATGCTGAAAATGATCGAAAATTTGCAAAATTTTTAAATTGGCGCGTCAAAAGTCTTGACTTTAACGCACGATGCAATTAAAATGAAAATAAAGAGGTAGCAAATGGTTAAAAACGAAAGGCAACAACAGATACTCGATATATTGAGTAAAACAACGTATGCAAGTGTAGAACATCTTGCCGAAGTGACTTATTCTTCACTCCCCACTATTCGGCGCGATCTCAACTACCTTGCCGAACAAGGTTACGTAGTGCGCAATCACGGCGGCGTAATGCTACCGCAGGATCCTTCGGCGTTTATCCCTGCGGATTTCAGAAGGAGCTTTAACTACAAACACAAAAAAGCTATATGCCGCGCGGCGGCCAAACTGATAAAGGAGCATATGCTCATATTTTTAGACGAGTCGTCTACCACGCAGTTTTTGATAGAATATATAAAGGATATAAAGGGCGTTACGGTGGTTACGAACAGTCTGCTCGCGGCGGATCTGCTAAACCAAAACCACGTCAATTTTTATTGCACGGGTGGCAAGATAACTCACTCCAACTGTTTTACGGGCGTACTTACTGAAAGGTTTATTCGCCTTTTTAATGCGGACCTTTTCTTTTTCTCCTCTCACGCCATATCTGCCGACGGAATCATCTCGGATAATAGTGAATTCGAATCTTACGCAACCGTCGCTATGATAGAACAATCCAAACACAGCGTGTATTTGTGCGACGAAAGCAAGGTGGACAAAAAATCGTTATATATGATAACGGACGCACAGAAGATTTACAAAATATATACTACCGCCTCGCCCGACCGTTTCAACAATATTCCGGACGATAAAATTGTTTTCGTCAACGCCGACAAGTAAGCGATTTTGCTTATATTTTAAGGAATTTTAAAAGCCTCGCAAGCGCTTGCGAGGCCTTTGTATGTTAATCGTTTTATAGTGCAATAAGCGTTGCGGTAAACTTATTAAATAAGTTTTTGGTGTAAAATTTTTTCATATAAATTCCTCCTTTTTTGGGTGTAACACCCTATTAAAATTTTACAAACTTCAAAAAATACGTCAAAAAAGTTTTGTATATACACAATAAGTAACACTTTCCGGACAAGGATAATATGACTCTCTCGGACACCCCGTAAAGGCTTCATCAATATATTTTAAGGATTCTTTGGGGTAATTTATTTTTTCGAGATTTGCGCAATTCCAAAACGAACCTTCCCGCAAGTATTCAACCCCTTCGGCAATATTTATTATTTTAAGGTCAAGTCTGTCCTCAAACGTCCCCGAACCGACCGAAACCACTCCTTCCGGTATATCAAAAGTGGTTCCGTTTGCTTTGCCTACACTAACGAGCATATCTCCCAACGACGTAGTCTTAAGTATAAGGCAATTACCTTTTGAATAATAAATGGGGTTACCTTCTTCAACCGTTATTTTTTCAAGATTTACACACCTGTAACATATAAGTAGTCCGCCATAGGCATAATTTGCGGGAATGTAAACTTCTTCCACCAAAGGACCGCTTATAGCATATTCGTGTATTTGAGTTACGTAATCGGGCACTGTCACTTTTTTCGAATCCCACACTGAAATAAGTCGTTCGCCATTATCCTTACAAATAAGCATATTGTCAACTACTTTTAAACGTTCGTTTTCTTCGGATACGGTTACCGTTTTTAAATTATTACAACCAATAAAAGGATTGCCGTCCACGGTAAGATATTTACCGAAATAAACTTCAGTCAAATTTTTACAATTTTCGAAAACGCGAGTGTATACTTTCTCAACGTAAGGTAGCTCCATTTTGTCTATAGCTGTATTTGCAAATACTTTGGGACCAAGACTTTTAAGGCTATCAGGAAGGTGAACCGTCTTTAAATTGATAAAATTATGAAATCCTGCAATATAAACAAAACCTTCGGGGAAGTAAATTTCAGTCAATTCTTCGCACGGCGTGAATGGGGGATGATATATGTCAATTCCGTATTCTGCCGTGGCAATTACAGGCAAGCCGTCCTTTTCGGCAGGCAAAACGAGGATGCCGGACGACAAATCGGCGTCACCTTGATATACTTCGTAATATTTGCCTTTTTTGAAAGCTCCTAAAGTTCTAACGCCGAGTCGGCATTTTAGCCCCGGCGTTTCGACCATTACTTCTTTTATTTCACCATACTCGGAGTTGATATATTCTTTTTCGTTACTGTTGCAAGCCTTAACGTAAAAATCGCACACACGGCTCGGCCAGTAATCCAAACTTATGCGGTTTTCGGTTGTGGTCTGCGTTTCGCCA
>CAJOMS010000063.1 GCA_905235795.1 uncultured Clostridia bacterium
AGAATGGCCAAGGATCCAAAAATTCTTGGTCATTTTTTATGTTTTTTTCAAAAATTTTTAGACAATTTTTTAGACAGTGCCAATTTTTGCATGTTTTTAAGCAAATTTGGATAAAGTGAAATTTAAAGAATTTTTGCCAAAAATATAAAAATTTTAGACAGTTTTCACAAATTTTTAGACAGTTTTGATTGCTTTTAGTGGTAATAAAAATGAAGAAACATCGCTACTATAGGCGTAACAAATCTAACAGGGCTCCCGCGGAGATTTTATGGAATAAAATATCTGCGGGAAAAGGAGCCGCAGGCGTCAAAGCAAAAAGGCCATTCAACCGAATGACCTTTTGCACAATTCGCCTTGCGGCGACGTGGTGCACCATCACGGACTCGAACCGGGGACCCACTGATTAAGAGTCAGTTGCTCTACCAACTGAGCTAATGGTGCATTGGTGATCCATCCGCGATTCGAACGCGGGACACCGTGATTAAAAGTCACGTGCTCTGCCGACTGAGCTAATGGACCATTTTTTGGCTGGGGTGGCAGGATTTGAACCTACGAATACCGGAATCAAAATCCGGTGCCTTACCACTTGGCGACACCCCAACATCTTGTCAGGATAAATATTGGGGCGAGAGAAGGGAATCGAACCCTCGACCTCCAGGACCACAATCTGGCGCTCTAACCAATTGAGCTACTCTCGCCGTGGCGCGCCTGAAGGGATTCGAACCCCTGGCACACGGCTTAGAAGGCCGTTGCTCTATCCTGCTGAGCTACAGGCGCAAAATGCAGGGTTTTGGAGCGGGTGATGGGAATCGGACCCACGCAACCAGCTTGGAAGGCTGGTGTTCTACCATTGAACTACACCCGCACTTCTTGCATAATGCTAAAAAATTATAGCAAAATCTTATTGTGTTGTCAACAAATTTCGCGGGATTTTTCAAAACTTTTCCAAAAAAATTTTACCTGACATTTTATCGAAAATTTCAATGTTTTTAAAGCACTTGCGGTCAAGTGGATTTTTACTATGAATTTATTTTCGAAGTCAGGACGCTTGCAAATATTTTTTTGGAGTAAATTTGCATAAATGACCGATTTTACTCATATTTTTTTCATTAAATTAAATAAATACCGATAAAACACTTGACTTGTTTCGAAAAATATGCTATTAATATTATAATTCAAGCAAATTATTTTAGCTTTCTTATTGGAAAATTCTGTTTCGTCTGTTAAAAATTTTTAAAAATTAGCAAATTTTTAGCAATAAAAGCAAAAAAACGCGGCGAAATGCAGAAACTTATAAGGATGTATAAAGAATATTTTTTATTCATTTTTATGCAAAAATTCGCGGGTAGGTGTTTGAGCTTAAGCGAGGGCATCTTCTCTTGAAAATAAAAAAAAGGAGTTTTTTATGAAAAAAAAGACACTGTTGATCGCGATTCTTACCGTGTTTATGCTTGCTTTCAGCCTCTCTGCAGTCGGCTGTGACGCGGGCGAACTTTGGGTAAAAGCGCAAGAAGGGCCCGAAACCGGCACTTACTACTTCGACGCCGAGGACGCTGAGTATTTTATCACCTTCCATGACGTTGACAAAGTAAATTTTAACGTTATGGGCGATGAGCTCACAGGTAGTTATACCGTTGAAAACGATATCGTTACCATGGTTTTAAACAAGAAAATTTACAGGATGACGCTCATCGATAACAACGAATTTACATTAACGTATAAAGACGTTAAAATGACGTTCCTTGCTTATGTCGATTACGCTGTAACGTTTGAAGTTTACGGCGGAACGGAAGTTGAAGCTCAAACCGTTACAAACGGAAAGACCGTAACCGAACCAGAATTACCCGAACGCGGTGAAAAAGATATTTTCTTGGGCTGGTACAAGGACGAAGAATTTACCGAATTATACGATTTTGCAGAGGCAGTTACGGAAGATATCACTCTTTACGCTTACTGGCGGCCTCTTAACGAATATGAATTTACCGTTAGTTTTAATAATACGTCCAATCCTTACAGCGAGGAATACTTCGAGCCCGTTACCACTCAGTTCGGTAAACTCGCAGCCGTTCCCACTCCGGAAGAAGTAGAAGGCTATACCTTTAACGGTTGGTGGGTATGTCTGTTCAACGTTCCGGAAATGTACGCTTACAAATATACGCCGGATACCGTATTTACGCAGAACACCACTTTGTACGCTGCGTGGGAGGCCACGGAAGAGACCACGAAACTCGACGCTCCAGAAATTTCTTATGACGGTAAAACCGTTTCTTGGAATGAGGTAGAAGGCGCTCAAAGTTACTATGTGTATATTGAATATGCGATTGACGGCAATAGCGAACCTTATCGTTACAGCGAAGGGCTCACCACTACCGAATACAGCGTTAATTTAAATGAAGTAGGTCTTTATAAGATAGAGGTAGGAGCAATTGCAGAGAACGAGGACGACAGCTCCTCATCCGAAATATATTATGCTTGTAACGTGCTTGATAACGTAAGCATATACGAGGTAGAGGGCACCGTTATTAAGTTCAATCCGGTAGCGAATGCAGAGTACTACACGCTTTATATTACGACCAACGAAAACGGTACGGCAGAGGAAGAAATCGAGACTAACGAATTCGATTTTGCAGAATATATTCCCGAAAGCGGAACTATTTGGTTCTTAGCCGTTCCCCATGCTGAAAATTATGTCAGCGTGCAATTAGGCGGAGGGTTCGAATATAGCAATTATCTCGACTACGTCAGAGTAATGGCGTTTAACGAAGGCGAAGGTCTCATTATTTGGAACGAAGTAGAAAATGCAGAGAAATACGTTTTGTTCATTACCTCAAACGGCGAGACCGAGTATTTCGAGACCGAAGGCACGACTTACGACGTGAAATCTTATCCGGCAGGCGAAATAACGATTGAAATTTATCCCGTGGCGTACGGTTACGTTTCACCCATAACCAATACGTATACTTTTGAAAAGAAATCATTAGCAACGCCCGAAGATATCACTATTGCAGGCACGTTATTCTCTTGGAACGAAGTTGAGGGCGCAAATCACTATCAAGTTAAGATCGGTGAAAGCGAATTTACGGCAGAGAACAGCACGTTGGATCTTGCCGACTACGCTTGGGAAACGGGCGAATATACCTTTGAAGTTATGGCAGTTGACGAAAACGGCGAAACTTCCGCTTGGAGCAATCCGTTTAAATTTGCTTACGGCGCTATTACCGAACTCTATTATGAATACGGAGAAGTAAAATGGAATGCCGTTGTCGGTGCCGAAAAGATGCAAATATCCGTAGGCGGCGGAATTTATCAATACGTAGATCAGCCGATGACTTCGTACGATTTCGACATCAACGAGATAGAAGAACCGACCTTTGCTATAAGGCTTTTGGTAAACGGTAAATTTACCGCTTGGAAAGAGTTGCAAATTCATGTTTGCGAAATAACCTTTACAGACTACGAGAGCGAAGAAAGCGTGATCGTTAAAGTTGCAAACGGCGATATGATAAACGTGCCGTATCTCGAAAACGAAGGTATGATCTTCTTGGGCTGGTATAACGACGAAGGCGAGAGCTTAGAGGAACTTTATCCCGGATACGTTTATTTCGGCGACAATCTTTATTTGGAATTCTATGCCGATTGGGGTTACGAGATCGTTGAAGAGTTCTACGAAATCACGCTTGATTACGGCGAATATGCTTACGGCGAGTA
The DNA here is from genome assembly GCA_905235795.1 of uncultured Clostridia bacterium. Taxonomy (GTDB): domain Bacteria; phylum Bacillota; class Clostridia; order Christensenellales; family Borkfalkiaceae; genus RGIG3732. Next base: position 3,709 of record CAJOMS010000063.1, read on the forward strand.
CGAAACCACGATGACCGTTTCAAACTACGATTTTTATAATCTGCCCGTTCCGACTTCAAATAACAACGATTTCGCCTTTGCCGGATGGTTCGACGCCGAAGGCATGCAGGTTGCGGATGAATACGGCAATTTTTATGCAGAAGTTCTCGAAGACGTTACGTTCTACGCACAATGGACCGAAAAACTCGTATATGAGTTGAACGAAGATAATAACGGCTATAAAGTATCCGTAGCTAATAATATAGATACGTCGTTCGTTACGGAAATAACCATTCCCGCTACTTACAACAATTTGCCTGTAGTAAAGATAGAATCCGGCGCGTTTACATTCCTTACCAACCTTACGAAGGTTACGTTTGAAGGAAGTAACGGCGTTGCTCTCGATGTGGAAGAAGGAGCTTTCGTTTTTGACTATAACTTAACCGAGATCAATATCGGAAACGGTAGGGTAAACGTCAATCCTCTTGCGTTTATGTTCTGCGCAGGTGTCGAAAACATCAACGTAGCACAGGCAAATCCGAGCTACACTTCAAGGAACGGCGTTCTTTACAACAAGACGGGAAATAAAATCGTTATGTATCCCGCTGCGAAAAATACAGAAACTTATACCATTGCAGGCGTAAAAGAAATAGGCGATTACGCGTTTTTCGGAAATACCAAGATCAAAACGCTTATCATCCCCGCAAGTTCTCAATACGATATAAAGATAGGCGCGGGTGCGTTTGCTTATTCCGCAATAGAAACGTTAACGTTTACAGGTAACGATGGAGATGCGAATATCTTGGTAGGCGATTACGCGTTTGCAGATTGCGTTAACCTTTATAAATTAACCGTTTGCGCAAACGTTAGCGAGATAGGCGATTACGCATTTGCAGTTTGCATATCTCTGTATGAAATGAATGCCGACGAATTGCCGGAAAATATCGGCAAAGACGCATTCGCAAACACCGTGTTCGGTATTACGGAGGCCGAAGAAGATATTTAGGAAGAAATCGGAGGTTAATTCCGTCGATAAAACCGATATAAACTCAAAATAAAAAAGTGCCCGATCTAAAGTCTTTTGCAGACCTAAGGTCGGGCATATTTTTACAATTAATTTTCGGCAATTTATAAGTGCCGTTTAAACAAAAAACGGGGAAATAAAGCCTCGTAATTATTTTACTTATTTTTCTCGGGTTCGTACATAAAATCGTTCCAGACAAAGTTTTTATAAGTATTTACGTGCAATCTGTGCATTTCTTCAATCAACATCGATATTTTAATCGACGATTTGCGTTCGGGAAATACGTCGTGATACTCGCCCTTGACGTAAAAATTGAAGAAAGAAGAATCGACTTCCGTAATTACCGTATAAATTTCGTTGTAAGTCAAATCGAAATCGTGCGAGTCGTCGTTTTTACCGCGATAGTGAACTCCGTCGTGATCGACCGTAAAAACGCCCTCGCTGACTATTACTGAGGTTTTCAGTTTTTTAAGGTATCTGTCGTTAGGCAAAATCCCTATTTTAACGTTTTCTTTAAAGGAAAAATCGGGATCGTTTCGAATTTCCCGTATAATTGCCATGCGCTCCTCGGTTATCCAGTCGGTAAAAAGGTCGGGGATAACGCAATCGTCGTTGAATTTATGAAAATCGTAATAATCGTCTACCGTGGCGCCGTTACCGCAGGCTTTGCATTCTATAACGTTTTCGTGCCCGTACATTTCAAATTCCTTGCCGCAACGAGGACAACGGTATAAAACGTCTTCCAAACGGTGGCATATCCTGCCGTAGCTTTCCCACTTGACGTGTTGTTCTTTCTGCCAAGCGTATTCATCGTGACGGAAAGAGTTATTTATTTTGTCGTCGATTTCCACAGAGGAAAGCTCTTTAAGTTCTTCAGTTGAAAACAGCAAGGATAGTTTTGCGCAAGTTTTACCGTGGCGTTCGTCAAGACAATGTTTCGTGTTTTGCAGGTATTGCCCGCGCAGTTCGCAAAAATACACGGGCACGTTTAATTTCTTTAACAGGTGCCCCGTGCCCGGAACTATGGGTTTGTTGGTCCCGTCGTTAGAGGCAAGCCCTTCGGGCGCAAAAGTAATGCTGCCGCCCTGTTTGATTATGGACATCATCGCCTTCATTCCGGTAATGTCGTTGCAATAGTTTTTCTTAGGCAAAACGTTGTTCAGTTTGAATACGGTGTGTAGGTGAGAGCGGAAAAACTCGTTGTAACCTGCCAGCATATTTATACGCTTGGGGTAAGTTGCGAGCATAACGTATATGTGATCGAGCCTGGAAAGGTGGTTAAAAATGACCACGCACGGGCCGTCGCAGTCGTTTACGTCGTCGATTATTTCAAAGTGCATATTGCACTTTCTGTATACCAATTTTGCTAATTTATGATACGCCCAATAAATAAAAGGGGAGGTCGTTTTATACTTGCGAGTGGCAAGTTCTCTTCTTATGTCTTTCATTTGTTACCTCTTTATATTATTCCCATTTAATATTATAGCATAAATGCGCATTTGTGCACAAATATTTGTTTGCCGAAAATGAAAAAAAGAGGTAAATTCGGTTACCTCTTAAAAACTTATATATCGTTGTACGCATAAATTTTACACGACGGCGAAATATTTAACTTAACAACGCATTAACCGCTTTTCGCCCCTCAAAAAAGCTATTGATAAGGTGTGTTACTCTATGTAGTAATGCGGTGTTTCGTTTCGGGAGAAATCGGGGATGTCGCTTAAAATGACGTATTTAGTGTAGTTGTCGTGTTAAGATAAAGCGTGTACCTTTCAGGTAGTTTTTATAGCAACAGCGTTGGTCAATCGGTCAGCGCTGTTCGCATTCGAAAATATCGGCGTTATGATACTTTGTACTCAAAACAGCGTATTTTATTTGTCATTTTTGGTATCGGAAGGCGAATATCCGAAGTGCTTTTTGAACGCGCGGTAAAACGAAGAGTAGTTTTCGAAATTGAGTTCCGAACTTACGTTGTAAAGATTATATCCTTTAGCTATATATTCTTCAGCTTTTAAAAGTTTCTTTTCCATAATATAATCCTTGGGTCCGACGCTCAGATATTTTTTAAAAAGATAATGCAGATATATACTGCGTTTGCAACTTCTTGTGCGGTTTTTACGGTTGTGATATTGTCATTTATATATTCTATCGCGTTGCTGAGAACTGAGTTCGATATAACGAGATCGGACGCGGTTTCTTTATGGTTTTTCAGATAAATCAAAAATTCCGTAATCAGCAGATAGACCGAACGCCTCTTGTCTTCGCCTTGATAATATTTTATATCATACTCTATTCTTTTAGACCAATCCTGAAAAAACTTATCTCCGGCAAGAGAAATCTTGTGATTGGTCGAAAACATCTCGTCAAGTTCCGCGGCGCTCAAAAAAGAACTGTCGAAGGTAAAGTTTATTCTTTCATATGATATAGAACTGTCGTTTATGGCAAGATAATGGAAATTTTTTGGCTTGATAAAAATAAGGTCGTATTTATCGAGTTTAAACATAAAGTTTTCCACGTAATAATTTGCGTCGCCGCTGATAAAATAAAGCAGTTCATAGCAGTTGTGTGCGTGTTTATGGTAATCGCTCTGTTTGGGCGTGTCGAGATAGTAATGAGAATAAGTCAGTATCTCATCCATATATAACGTTTTATTTAACGCATTTTTTGCGTAAGAAATATTATTAACGTCTGTACTCATATTTATACTATAACATTTAATAGATGATTTTGCAAGTATTATTGAAAAAATCATTGTAAATATTGCTTAAATTATTATACTCTAAAATTATTGTCGATTTTGCAATAATTATTGCAAAATTGGCAATTCTAATTGCTAAATATTTATGTTATAATTTGGTTAGGAACATTAGCATAAACCAATAATACGCACTACGGAGGAAAGTGTTAAATGTTATACCCCATATCAAACAAATATAGAGATTTGTACAACCTGAATGGAATATGGAGATACCGTTTTGTTCCAGACGATTACGTGCCGATAGAAGAAGCAAAAAATACCGAGCCTATGGCTGTGCCTTCAAGTTTTAACGAGATAGTTACCGACGGCGCAAAGAAATGTTATTCCGGGAAAGTTTTGTTTGAACGTTATTTTTCAATACCTTTAAGAAAAGACAGGATATACAGGTTGAGAATAGGGGCGACGAGCCATAAGTGCGAAATTTATCTTAACGGGAAAAAGTTGGGCGAAGGCATAAACGGTTTTTACCCCATAGACTTGCCCTTGTACGACTTGAAAGAAATAAACAGGCTTACGGTTGTGATAGATAACCGATTGACGCAGCATACCTTGCCGAACGGAAGAATCATCGATGGGAAACAACATATAAGGCACGATTTCTATAATTATACCGGCATACACAGAGACGTACTCGTCTATTCGCTTTCGGAAAAGCATATAGAGGATGTCGTAATAAAGACGGTCGTAGACGGTGACTATCGAAAGGTCAAAGTTGAGATAAGCGGCGAATATGACAGTTTAAGGCTTAAAGTAATAGACGAGAAAGGCAAAGAGGTCGTCGATACCGATGAGAGTTGTTTCTCGATAGACGAGCCGATTTTGTGGGAAGTAGGAAATCCGTATTTATATACGCTCGTGGTGGAGACCGACTCGGACGAATACCGCGAAGAATTCGGGATAAGAAAAATAGAGGTAAAAGACGGAAAATTTCTTGTAAACGATAAACCGGTCTATTTCAAGGGGTTTGGAATGCACGAGGATTTTTACGTTATCGGGAGGGCGAACAACCCGGCAGTTACTCTCAGAAATTTCGAGTGTATGAAATGGATAAACGCCAACTCTTTCAGAACGAGCCATTATCCTTATAGCGAGCAGACGCTTGAGCTTGCCGACAGATACGGATTTCTGGTTATCGACGAAGTGCCGGCGGTCGGCATGGTAAACTGGGAAAAGTGTTTCGGAGAGGGCGGCGCGGACGAGCAGACTTTAGCTCTCCATAAATCACTCATCAAAGAACTTTACGAGAGGGATAAAAATCACCCGTCCGTGGTGATGATCAGCGTGTCCAACGAGCCGATGACGACGGAAAAAGAGAGCAAGGCGTATTTTAAGGAAATATTCGATTATACTCATAGATACTGGGACAGACCGATAACGTTCGTTGAAGCGTGGAGCGCGGATAATTCATACGTTGCCGAATTTTCGGACGTGTTATGCGTAAACCGCTATCTGGGTTGGTATTCCGACCACGGCGACCTTTCCGTCATAGAAGGGCAGCTGACCAAAGATCTGACCGATTTTCACGATAAATACGGCAAACCGATCATTTTGACGGAATTCGGAGCGGATACGGTAGAGGGGGCGCATTCATTGCCGGCGGAAACGTTTTCCGAAGATTTTCAGGCACTATACATAGAGGAAAATTGCAATGCGCTCGATAAACTTGATTTCTGTATAGGAGAACACGTTTGGAACTTTGCGGATTTCAAGACAAATCAGGGTTTGAACAGGGTGTGCGGAAACAGAAAGGGCGTTTTCACAAAGGACAGACAGCCCAAGATGGTCGCATACTATCTTAAAAAGCGTTGGAGTAAAAAAATATAAAACAAACTATATTATAAAATAAACTATATATTGGGAGGCAAAAATGAAAACTATTAAAAAATTGGCGTGCGTTATTATGTGCTTATTGCTTGCTGTCGGAGCAAGTTCTTGCGGCAGAAAAGTCATAAGCGAAATCGACGTGAACAAAAAGCAAATCTACGTAAACGCATTCGACGGAGGAAACGGCGTGGAGTGGCTTAAAAAACTTGCGTCGGATTTCAACGTCGAAAATGACGACAGCGGCTATGAAGTCGTCATAAAAGAAGGTCTTAAATATTCGACCGGAGATATCAACACAGAATTGAAAACCGGTACGGATACGGCGATTTACTTTACCGCTGACCCCGTCATAAAGGATATGATAAGTCACGATTATCTCGAAGATATGACCGACGTATGGGCGGCAAAACCGGACGGGGAAGACGGACTTACCGTAGAGCAGAAGTTTAAGGAACCCGAACTGTACAGACAGGTTTTTTCGGGTAAAGGCGGCGAAGGCAGATACGGCGTGCCGTATTCCGATTCGTTTATGGGCCTTGTCTACGAACACGACAGATTTTTAGAAAACAACTGGTATTTTTACGCCGACGGCTCGGACGCGTCCGGAATCGTCTACCAGATGGGCGATATTGATGACATCGACCAGGTCATTTTTTAAACTGCAAACCAAGGGGCTGTCGCATTTAGATGAAGACGCCGTTTTCTTCGCCCGACAGGCGTATACAGATACGTCGAGGTTGAAAAAACGGCGAGAAAAGAATCATAATCCACAACCGATGATTCTCTATTGAAATGAAGAAGGAACTGCTTTCTCCGAATCTCTCCGGATGAGCCGTTCCTTCTCTTTCTATTCTTTTCGTTCTACGCTAAATGCGACAACCCCTTATTCATCTGTTTACATTCCGCCGCGGCTTAGATAGTACCCGGGCAGCACAACGATCACAAAGAACGAAAGGCAGACCAGGGTGAAGGTTTTGAGAAATTTTCCACCGTTTCCGGGGTATGCGCGCACATAGATGCGGTAGTTGATGACCGATGCGAGCGAGCCGATCATGGACACCAGCCCCGCGCTGTCCAGTCCGTACAGCAGCGCGCCGGTATTGCGGCTAAACGGATACAACACGATCGCTGCCGGCACATTGGAGATCGCCTGACTCAAAAGGATGCTGCCCGCATACTCATGGCCGTCCATGACGCGCTGCAGAAATGCCGCAACCGTTCCGTTGGCGGCAACGGACGATGAGAAGACGAAGAAACAGAAGAAGGTCACCAGCAGCACATAATCCGTTTTCAGAAGCAGCCGTCTGTCCGTCAGCAAAACGGCGGCGAAAACGACGGCGACGGCCGCGTACCAATACTGCGTGCGGGTAACGATCACGCCCAGCACCAGCAGAAACAGACAGAAATACACCGTACGGTGCAGTCTGCGCTCCGCCGGCCATTCCCCTGCCACGTCCGTCCCGCCGAGGTTTGTCGGCAGCCGCAGCTTCCCGCGGTACAGCGCCAGCACAAAACAGACGAGCAGCACGCCGGAAATCAGCCAGATCGGGAACATGAAGCGCACGAACCGCCACGCGGAAACGCCGGACTGTCCGTAGATGAACAGATTCTGCGGACTGCCGAATGGCGTCAGCAGCGACCCGCGCACGGCTGCGATGTTTTCCATGGAGATAACCGGCAGGATATACGGTTCCTGTGCGGCGGCGCGGAACAGCAGAATGGTGATCGGAACAAAGACGATCAGGGAAACGTCGTTCGTGACGAACATCGACGAGAAGAATACGCCGAACACCAGAAACAGCGACAGACCCGTCATCGTGCCGATGTGTCCGGTCAACCGCAGCAGCGGGCGGAACACGTTTTCCTGCTTGAATCCCTCCAGCACCGTGAGCATCATGAACAGCGTGCCGAGCGTGCGCCAGTCGATGGCCGTCAGCAGCGCCTTTGTGGGCGGCGTAAGTACAAGAGAAAGCGCCGCCGCCAGCATCGCGATCGGCAGCATGGGTTCTTTTTTAAGATATAGAAACAGCTTTTTCATCGTATGTGATTTGCCCTTCCGATTGTTGCAACTGTCATCTTATCACAATCCCGCGCCGGTGTAAAGGGACATCCGGAAAGAAAAGCGCTGCCGTTGGTTTGCAGCGGCAGCGTCCTTCCTTGTTGTTCGGTTGTATGGTATACAGATCAGAAGTTGAACTGTGTCGGATACGCGTACACTTCGTACTTTGCAATGTCCGACGCTTTCAGCTCCAGATCCAAAGACGAGCACTCGAACGCTTTCTTGTCGCCCGCGCCCAGCGTTCCGTCAATATAGGTGAATTCCACACCGATCAACGCGCCTTTTGCGTCGAACAGCAGCGCCGCGACTTTCACCATGCTGCCCTCTTCATCGGTCGTATTCTCCACTCTGCCGATCACCTTTGCGCCCAGATACTGCTCGTCCTTGACGCTGATATCGCTGACCTTATACCGGATACAGTCCGCGGAAGCCTTTTCGACATCCGCGTGCGCAACCGCCTTCAGACCGGTCGTCTCCGTGCCGTCATACAGCGTGCTTTCATAATAATAACCTGTCTCACCGGGTTTGAGCACCTCAGGGAATGCGCTGATCAGACTGACTGTATCTTCCAGAGAGCCGGCACTGTTTTCAATGTCTGCGGAACCGCTTTTAAGATACAGATTGACTTTTCCGGTATTGGTGACCGGGAAATAGACATGAACATACTTGGAGCCGATACTGTCTGTCGTGACCGAAACGACTGCGTCGCCCACGGTATATTCCGCGTCGCCGCTTGCAGGCGCGTCATTTGCGCCGGCATTCGCTGCCGCTTCACCCTTGTTCTCGGACGCCTTTTCCGACCCGCTTCCCAGTGCGAACACCGTAAACAGCGCCAGCACCGTCACCAGACACATCACGCGTAACCATTTTTTCATTCCTTTTTCCTCCTAAAAAGTATTGTATGAAACCCGCCGTAAGAACGGCGGCTGTTTCCGCCAAAATATCCGCCGGATCGAATGTTCCCGAAACCCATTCTGTCAACTGCAATAGTTCAAGCAAACCGGATAACAGCAAGGAAATGCCGGCAGAACAAAACAACCCGCGACGCGTGCATCCGAGCAGCAGGATCACGCTGCTCTCCAAAGAAAATGCCCAGCAGAAATCACACAGATAGCTGCGGCAAAACCGAAACTCCGGACGGCTCGTCCACGCGGCGATGAGATCCGGCCGAAAGAAGGTCGGAAAGAGCTGATAAAACCGTGCCGAAAAGACGGTATTTGGATCAGAGATCAGGTATAGACCCGCGCCGCACAGCAAAGGAAGCAGAACGCAGGCAAGCCGGATGACCATCCGGAATCGCTGATGCATTTTTTCTGCCTGCATTTGTATGTCCCCCTTTCTGAACAAACACAGAATAACACATCTGCTGTCCGATAAAACTCCCTGCTTTAGGCATTAGGCCTTAGGCCTTAGGCTTTGTTAAAGGGCATTAGGCCACTTATGAACGAGAATGATCGCAAAATGGCAAAATTTTTGTTTGAACAGAAATGGAACTTAGGCCAAAGCAGGGATGACCACTTTGGAGC
>CAJOMS010000064.1 GCA_905235795.1 uncultured Clostridia bacterium
TATCGGCGGGTTTGGCGTACTGTCGCTTGCAATGCTCGGTTTGGCTGCGGTTTTAAAAAAGAGAAAGTAAGTTATTTTAAGGAGTAACCGTAAAATGAAAAAGACTTTTAAAAGAATACTTGTTTTGTGCCTTACGTTGATAACGGCGGTTTCGTTCGTTGCATGTAAAGGAAAAAATAACGATGATACGACGCCGACTATCGAAGTCGGCAGTCTGAAAGAAACTTACGGCGACTGGACGGGCAAATCCATCGAAGTAGGCGCTTTGGATAAGGGTGTAAGAGTAGAATGGTTGCGCGACGCCGCCAGAAATTTCAACGCCGGCACGGGTTCTAACATAACCATAAAAGCCGACGAGAGCTTGAATGAAAATCTTGAAACGTTCATAGATGCAAAAACGGGTTACGACGTTTACTTTACCTTCTCCGCACAGCATCAATGGGTTCGTTGGGGCTTGCAGGATAAAATATATCCGCTTGACGACCTCGGCGTCAATTTCAAGGAAACAATGGAAGTATGCGGAGTGGTTAACAACGTTCGTTACACCATGCCATACACTTATTCGCCCACGGGCTTTATTTACAACCAAAATTACATAAACGATATCCCCTCGAACGGCGAGTTCGTTAAGGGAACCTTCCCCAAAACGTGGCAAGGACTTTTGGATATGTGCGATTCCATCAACACTAAGTGGAACAAAGTAACGCTCGGTCAAAAGGTCGTACCGCTCAGCTGGGGCGGTTCGGTAGGCGATATGGGCTACGTTTTCGAGGCACTTTGGGGACAGATAGATCCTGTCGGCTATAAAGCTTACTGGGGGCAGACGACGGAAAACGTCGCCGGACAGAACAATAAGTCTTTGCTCGTAAACGAAAATTCCATACAGGCGCTCGATTGCGTAGCAAAACTTTTAAACCCCACCAAAAATACCAACGGACAATACTATCCCGGCAACTCTTTCTCTGATTCGACCAGCCACTCCAACCTTATGGCGGAACAGAAGTTCTTGAACGGGCTTTCCGTATTTACCATTTCCGGTTCTTGGTTTGAAACCGAAATGGGCGAGCAGATAGAGGATGACGAAATAGACTTTTATCACTATGCGACCATGCCTATCGTAAACAGCGGTTCAAAGGAGACTATATATATCAACTCTCCCGCAGAATACTTTATGATAGCCAAAAACGGCAAAAACAACAATCCGGATCTTGCAAAGGCATTTTTGAAGTACCTTGCATCCGAGGAGAGATCGAGAGTATTCCAAGCTTATACTGGCGTTCCCACGGCTATGGAGTACAGAATGCAAAAGGACACTCTTAGCCCGTTTGCAAAAGAGGTTGCCGAGGCTTTGGAGCGCAGCGCACAAGTCGTATCCGCATCCGATCAGAAGGCGTCGCTTTCGGGCGTGTTGAACCTCAACGTTACGACACCCTTTATAAGACTTGCCACTATGGCTTATTCTGTCGATAATGCAGAGGCTCAACTCAACGATTTATATAACACTCAATATAATGACTGGAACGATTACTTTAAGACATTCGACTGATGACTTTCGGAGGTTCAGATGAGCAAACAGGAAACAAAAGCGAGATCCGGTTTATCGGTAAAAGCCAAAAGACGAATATTCGTGTACGGGTTTCTTGCTTGGCCTATATTGCACTTTCTCATATTTTGGGTAGGAATGAATATAGGTACCATGATAGATTCTTTCTACATTTACTCGAATTCCGGCGTCAGGTCTTTTGTGGGATGGGAGAATTACGCTGAGGCGTTCAAAATTATTTTAGGTCAGAAAGACCGCGGTATTATGAACCATTACGCCCTGCTCAATTCGCTCTCTCTCATACCGCTTGCGTTGTTTATAAATATGCCGCTCACGCTGATTTTCGCATATGGCATATATAAAAAGGTCGCAGGGCATGCGTTTTTCAGAATAACGCTGTTTTTGCCGTCGGTTATTTCAACGGTCGTTCTGTGTTTGGTTTTCAGGCTGGCGCTCGATAATTCTTCCGGTATAATCGTAATGATTTTGCGGGCAATAGGTCTCGGCGGCGACGGCAGTCAGTTCGACACGGGAATTATCCCCGTCGGCGGCTTTTTGGGGAACGACTCAACCGTTTGGGGCACCATTTTGGTATTCAGTGTATGGACGGGCGTAAACGGCAACCTGATATATTTCAGTTCTGCCATGGCGCGTATGCCGCAAGGCATTTTCGAAAGTGCCGAAATAGACGGCGCATCGCAGCTTCGCCAGTTTGTAAGCGTGTGTATCCCGCTTATATGGCCTACCATAACGACTATATCGGTTACGCTCGTGGCTGCGGTATTCAGTTGGATGATGCCGTCGCTCTTGCTTACGGACGGCACGTCGGAGCGCGCTTCTACGATAGGCTTAATGATAACCGTCGGCGTTAAAAACGACTCTAAAAATACTGTTATAAATGCGATGGGCGTACTCGTTGCGGTATTCGGTTCCGCACTCATATTGTCGTTCAGATACCTGATGAGCAAAATAACGGAAGAGGTGGAATATTGATATGAAAAAGAAATTTTCCGCAGGCGATAGAATTTTCCGTATAATTTGCTTTACGATAATGATGATTTTCGCTGTGAGCTACATATTTCTGCTTTTGTGGATGGTTTTCAGCTCGTTTCGTTCCGTTTCGTCGTTCTCGAAATACCCGTTCAGGTTTTTCGATATATCTTTCGACGCAATAGCAAAAAATTACAGCAAGGCGTTTACTTATAAAGTAGGCGGACACACCTCTATGCCGCAAATGATACTCAACTCGCTCGCTTACGTCGTAGGTACGGTTATAATATCCGTAACTATACCTGCGATTTCCGGTTATATCGTGGCAAAATACAAGTTTGCGATCCGTGGCATTATTACCAGCCTTGCGATAATAACGTTGGTCGTACCGACGATAGGTTCGGTAACGATGACGTACAGATTTATGGAATCTATCCACCTTCTTGACACTTTCTGGGGCGTATTCCTGCTTAATGCGGGCGGTTTCGGTTTCAGTTTCCTGCTGTTCATAAACTTCTTTGCGGCTATTCCGTGGGAATATGCAGAGGCAGCCTTTCTTGACGGTGCGGGCGATTTTAAGGTGTTCATACGCATAATGTTCCCTCAGGCAACGCCGATATTCGTTTCTTTGGGAATTATGTCGTTTATAGCTTGCTGGAACGATTACTATACTCCGTATCTGTATTTGAACAGCCACCCGACCGTGGCGTACGGACTTATGGCAATACAGTCGCGTTACAATGCGAGTATGCCTTACGTGTTTTCGGCTATGGTGTTCTCTACGGGTGTGGTTTTGGCGCTTTACGTGGCTTTTTCCAAAACAATAATGGAAAGTATGTCAGCCGGCGGACTGAAAGGTTAATTTCAAATAATTAAAGACATTTTCGGGAGGAAAAATGAAAATCATATCCAACAAACTCGTAAAAATCGTTAATTTGATGCTTATATCCTGTTTTATTATGGGCAGCCTTTTCGGTTGTTCCGGCAACAAAGGTAACGAAGAAACCGCCCATACCGAGGTGGTTTTACCGGATTATGACAGCGTGGAGGCACGCCCGTTTATTATAAACTCATGGTATGCGCCGGAGCCGACCTTGGAGGCTTATCAGGAATATAAAGATTGCGGATTCAACTACGTTTTCCTTTTGGGACACTACGTCGGCACTGCGGGATCCCCGCGCATAGAACAGGCGCTCACCATTTGCGACCAGCTCGGTTTAAAGGCGTTCGTTGACGTTTCGGACAATCTGGATATGATTGAGTTCGTAATAGACAGTTACGTTAAACACCCGTCTTTCGTGGGGTTTAACTACGACGAACCCGTTATATACAAGAATAACCGAAATAACAGAGAAGGCATAGTGGACATAGGTCCGAAAATAAGCAAGATGCATGAAAAATACCCCGAAGTAGAGTTTTTGCTGAATATGAATCCAACAACTTCTATGAGTTTCAACTGGGGTACTCCGAGTTTCACTTATGAAGAATATCTTGAAGCTCAGCAGGAATACATAAATTCCGTTTATGCGGATTGTGATGCGGATAACTGGATTTCGTGTGACGATTATCCTCTATACTATAACAGTTCGGCAAGGAATCCGTATTATTTAAAGACTTCATGGCTACTCAATCTCGAATATCTCGCTTTAGCAAAGCGCGACAGCGATATTAAGCTCGTTTCAAACTTCTTTATTCAGTCTATGCCGTACGGCACGGGCACGCGCAACAGATTGCCGACTTACGAGGATATTCGCCTTCAGCTCTACACACTTTTGGCGTTCGGGTACGACAGCGTTTCTTATTTCTGTTATTGCACGCCCACCGCAGGCGGAGAATTCCAGGAACATCAATATGCGCTCGTAAACCGCGAAGGCGAAACGACGGAAATTTACGAATCTTCCAAGAGAGTAAATACCGAAATTAAAAAACTCGCCAACGTGTATATGCAGTTCAATGCCAATTGGCTCGGCTTATGCCCGATACTCGGCACTAATAACACTAAAAAGGACGCCGATTACTACAATAAAGCTATGGATATGCTCAAAGAGCCTCTGACCGTAGCAAGGCTTTCCGGCGTTAAGTCGGTTACTTCCACTGAAGACGTTGTCATCGGCTATATGAAGGACAACGAGGGCAATTCTGGATTTATGGTTGTCAACTACAACGATACCACACTTCAGGCGCATGCCGACGTAAATATGACGTTCGACGGGTTTACCAAGGCAGACGTTTATCAGAACGGAGAAAAGACAACCGTTTTGTTGACGGACGGCGGGCTCGATATTAAGTTGGACGTAGGCGAGGGCGTATTCGTCATTCCTCACGGTTAATTTTTTGGTGGAGGATATTTGTTTTATAAACGAATAAAAATAAAAAAGTGAGTAGAGATGAAAATATTTTTAAGAAATATCTTAAAAAAATATGTTGCGGACTACTCGCATGTTCGTTTGTCGGTACGACGGTTGCCTGCGGCGGAGGAGATGATAAAATGAGCGGAACTGCTAACGATAAAGAAGTGATTTTGCCCGATTATGAAAGTATGGAAACGAGGTCTTTTATTTTAAATGCGTGGTATGCGCCCGAACCGACGAGAGAAGCGTTTCTCAAATATAAAGAGTGCGGTTTTAACTACATATTCCTTATAGGCAATAATGTCGGTACGGCGGGGTCGCCGAGGATAGAACAGGCGCTTACAATTTGCGACGAACTCGGTTTAAAAGCGTTCGTCGACATCACGAGGGCGCTTAATATGATAGACATCGTCATCGACGGCTACTTAAAGCACCCTTCGTTCGTCGGTTTCAATTACGACGAACCCGTAATCTATAAAAACTCGATAAACAATGCGGACGGAATAGTGGATATCGGTCCCGTCGTCAAAAAGATGCACGACAACTATCCCACGGTAGAGTTTTTGGTCAATCTCAATCCTACTACGTCGCTCGGTTTTCCGTGGGGAACTCCGCCTTTTGACTACGATGAATATATTCAGGCGCAAGAAGAATACGTCAATTCCGTCTTTGCCGATTCCGATATTGATAATTGGCTATCGTGCGACGACTATCCGCTTTACTACGATCCGTCGTCGAAAACCACTTATTATCTCAAAACGACCTGGCTGCAAAACCTCGAATATCTCGCCAAGGCAAAGCGTGACAGCGACGTCAAGATAGTTACTAACTTTTTCATTCAGGCCATGTCGTACGGTGCAAACAACGCAAAGCGAGACAGAGTGCCTTCGTACGAAGATATCCGCTTGCAACTCTATACGTTATTGGCGTTCGGCTACGACAGTGCGTCTTATTTCTGCTACGCCACGCCGCCCATCGGAGAGGAATTCAATGAAAGTCAGTACGCATTGATCGACCGCGACGGCAACGGAACGGAAGTCTACGAAAGCGGCAAGCGCGTCAACGCCGAAATCAGAAAACTTGAAAAAGTATATATGCAATTCAATTCCCGTTGGCTCGGCGTATGTCCGATATACGGAACGAACAATACCGATAAAGACTCGGAATATTTCAACAAGACAATGGAATCTATGTTCGGGCCGCTGACTTTGGCAAGGCTTTCCGGCATTAAAAACGTCACGTCGGACGAAGATCTGATTATAGGCCATATGAAGGACGGCGAGGGTAACTCGGGCTATATGTTCGTAAATTACAATGAAACGACGCTTAAAAAACAGGTAAACGCAAAGGTTTTATTCAACGGCTTTACCAAGGCGGACGTATATAGAAACGGCGAAAAGACGACCGTTGCGCTTAGCGGCGGCGAACTTACCGTTCATCTTGATACGGGCGAGGGAGTATTTGTTATTCCACACGGTTAGAAAAAAATTTTGTTTTTTAAACAAATAAAAATAAAAATAAAAAGGAGAGGAATGATGAAAAAATTCAAGAAACTGTTGCTCGTTATCGTTGCGTCGATAACGGCATCGATCGGCTTGATCGTTTTCGCTTCGTGCGAGAATGTCAGCAAGGACAATCCGGAACACGAACACGTGTTCGGCGATTGGGAGATTACCGTAGAGCAAACCTGCGGCGCAGACGGCGAGCGGGAGAGAGCGTGCGAAGTCTGCGGGGATAAGGAAACCGAGGTTTTGCCTGCAACGGGCGAACATACGTATGGCGATTGGGTAGTTATTCGTAAGGCATTGTGCGAGGAAGACGGCTTGCAGAGAAAAACC
>CAJOMS010000065.1 GCA_905235795.1 uncultured Clostridia bacterium
ATAATAATTTCCGCCTCGCCCATTCCCGGCAACGAAAAGAGCGTCTATTCGGTAATAAACAACCTTTACCGCAAGGGCGCGGAAGTGGTGTACGAAACGCTTGAAAAGATTCACGTTTCCGGGCACGCCTGTCAGGAAGAACTTAAAATTTTGCACTCGCTGGTAAAGCCCAAGTTCTTCATACCCGTACACGGCGAGTATCGCCACCTTAAAAAACACGTTAAACTTGCCAAATCTTTGGGCATGAAGGATAGCAATATGCTCATTGCCGAAATAGGCTCCACCGTGGAGTTGACGTCAAAGAGCATGAAGTTCGGCGAGAGTTTCCACGCAGGTTCGCGCCTCGTGGACGGGCTTAATATAGAGGACAGCGGCGTTATGGTGCGCGACAGAAAGCACCTTGCCGAGGACGGCGTAATCTTCGTGGTGTGCTGCATTTCTTCGGACAGCGCCGAACTCTTGCAGGAACCTATCATCGAGTGCAAGGGCGTAACGCTCACCGACGAGCAGCGCGATGAGATGAAAAGGATAGTCATCAAGACCGTGCGCAGTTACGACGTAAAGGCTATGGGCGATAAAAACGAGCTGCGCGGCGCTATCCGCAGGGCGTTTAAAAATTACGTTTTCAAGCGCACAAAGGGCAGCCCGATGGTCTTGCCGGTAATTACCGAAGTTTGATTTCATCCACCCTTTAAAAGTAAAAAAGCCGCGTAAAACGCGCGAATTCGAGCAATTTTCAACCATTTGCTCCCCGCCGGACACCCCTATGAAAAACAGAAACGCAAACAGCGTGATAAACAGCAGCGCCGCCGCGGGCAACAGAAAAGTGCCGCCGAAAAACTCGGCAATTTCCGCACCCGTGATAAAGCCCGCGCCCACGATCGCCCCCACCACGGCAAGCGCGGGCGCCAAAACGCCGTTAAAAAAACCCTTCATACCGATAAGGTATGAAAGGCAATTTAAATTTATTCTCGCAATATCGTTCATTGCAAACGGCGGTATTTTCGGCTTTCCTTTAAAACAGCGGGGTAAACAGCTTGCACAGTGTAGCGAAAAGCCTTGCGAAAAAGCCCATGTCGAGGTCGGAGCCGTACTCGTTTGCGCTCGAACAAATTCCGTTTACGTCCTCCAAAAGCTCCTTTAGGGCAACGGTGTCGTACATCCACACGGCGTTTTCAAAGTGGTGTATCAAACTGCGGTAATCGAAGTTGATGGTGCCCACAACCGCAACTTCGCCGTCGGCAACGATGCTTTTAGAGTGAAGGAAACTGCCCTTTGCCCTGTAAATTTTAACGCCGTTGTTTTGCAGATACAGCGCGTTGTTGCGCGTTATAAGGTAAATTATTTTTTTATCGGGCACGTCGGGTATGGCAATTTTCACGTCCACCCCGCGCGCCGCCGCGCTTACGAGGGCGCGGTTCAAGCTGTAATCGAGTATGAGGTAGGGCGTTGTTATTATTATTTCCTTTCTCGCCTGAGAGATCATATTCAAAAACACTTCTTCCGCGACGGGGCATTTGTAAAAGAAGTACGGCCCCGCGCCGAAAGGCACTACCAAGCCCTTTTCGCCCGTGTTTATAACTTCATTACAAGAGTATTGCTCGAAATTGATATGCTTGCGCGACGCAATTTCGAAAAGTTGCATAAACTGCTCGGTAAACTCGTTTACGGCGTTGCCGTAAATTCTCACGCCGCAATCCTTCCAATGGTAATCGCGCCCGTCGGCGTTGATGTATTCGTCGGCGAGGTTTATGCCGCCCGTATAGCCTATCTTGCCGTCGATAACGGCTATCTTGCGGTGGTCGCGGTTGTTGTGCAGGTTGGTTACGAAGGGGCGGAATTTGTTGAACTTTATGCAATTTATGCCCTTTTTGCGCTCTTGAGAGTCAAAGTTGTTTTTGAGGTTCTTCATGCTGCCTATGTCGTCGTACATAACGCGGACTTCCACTCCCTCGTCCACCTTTTTCAAGAGGATTTCCTCTATCTCGTTCCACATCGAGCCGGAACTGATAATAAAATATTCGAGAAAGATGAATTTTTTTGCCGAGGCAAGGTCCTTTTTAAGCGAGGCAAAGAACTTTTCGCCCGTGGGAAAGTACTCGGTAGCGCAGCCGGCGAACGCGTTGGTGGGGGTTTTGGTGGTGATATAATTTATCTGCCCCGCGTAGCGTTCGGGTAAATTTTCCGTCTTGTTTACGACGGGGATCTGTTTGTAGAAGGATCTGCGCATGCGCTCTTTAGACCTGCTCGACCATTTCGCGTCGCCTATCATAAGGTAAAGCATAAGCCCCGCTATGGGGAATATAGCAATTACCGTAACCCACAAAATCTGCTGACCGGGGTTTATGTCTCTGTTTATTACCCTTATGATAACGAAAAGCGAAACGACGCGCAAAGCTATGGATATTGCGTAGTAATAAGAGGAAAGCCCCAGCGCAAGTATGGTATACAGCCCCATCTGCAAAATTATGGCGAGGGCTATAAACGTAAATCTGTTAAATAAAAGTTTGATTATCTTCATTTTTCACTCGCATTTTTCTCAAATGCCCTTCTTTCGTACTCCTTATAATATTCTGCAAATTTGCCCATATAATTATCTTTCCACGGTTTACGGCGACCTATGTAATGAAAAATAACGTTATTTTCATCCACCCACGCGCCGTCGATCTTGTCCTTGTGTTTGGCGTTGTAAAAATTGAAATGCCTGTCCGTAAGGTTGTACACGAGCGGGTTTTCGAGCTTTACCTGATTGCCGTAAAAACTGTACAGAATGTCCTGATCGTAAAGTGCGAGCCGCCATTTGTTCCTTATGGTGTACTTCCTTATTTTATCTATATCCAACTGTGCGCGCAATGCTTTAACGTTCATGAGCATAACGCCGGTGTTCATATAAACGTAATCTTTGTTTCTGCCCAGCCTTATGCAGTTGAACAACTTCATCCCCCTGCCGTTGTGCGTGCACGCGATGAAAAGGTTGCCGTCGAACGGGGTGTTGTAAAACTCGCTTACGTCGTTATGCACGATGAGATCGCAATCGATATATAAGATCCTCTCCACCGTTTCGGGCAGGAGCAACGGGGCGAAAATTCTGTAATACACGGTGTAGGGATAACGCTTTACCGTGGGGAAACCTCTGAAATACTCGTCGTCCATCTCAATAAAAACGAACTTAACCTTGGGGAAAGTCTCGGTGATATCCGCAACGTCATCCGCCGAAAGATCGCAATGCAAAACGTAAACGCAAAGCTCCGCGTCGGTATTTGCGGAGAGCGAAAACAGCGTTACCTTAAAGTATCTTATATAGTTTTTATCTATACTTACGAGTACGTTCATTTATCGGCCCCCGTTTATTATATCCCGCTAATCGCTATTACCTTACTTTATATCCCTTTATATCCGTCTTTGCGCCACGTCTTTCAGACGAGGGGCTGAAAATACAACCGTTTGCAATAGACAATATCGTTTCGGCTCCCGCCGGAATATCCCCGTTATACCCCGTCAATCGTTTTTGTTTTTTGAGGTAGAAATCATTTTTTCGTAGTGGGTTTTCTTTTGGAACTTCCCGTCCTTCTTCTGAACGCTTATATTAAGGTCTTGGTTTTCGGCAAATTTGTAGGCGTATTCCACCGCCTCCGCCTTGGTGCGCGTGCGGCGAATCACCCTCTGCGCGCCGTCCTTTTTAACCAACCACTCGTGCGTCTCCTTGTCGTAAGAAACGCGATAAGTCGCCTTTATCGCAGGTTTTTCGCCTTCTTCCTCGGTGGTGGAAACTTCTACGGCAACGTCATTTTTTCCGTCTGCTTGTCCCTCTTTGGCAGCAGGCGCACCCTTTGCGGGAGCCTTAGCGGAAGATTTGTTTGCGGCTTTCGGCGCGGCATCTTTATCCTTGCCGGCAGCATCTTTATCCTTGCCCGCAGCCTCGCCGGCTGTTTCTTTACCTGTTTCGGCGGGTTCTTTGCCGCCCTTGCCGGCTGTTTCCTTACCTGTTTCGGCGGGTTCTTTGCCGCCCTTGCCGGGCACCTTTTCCTTGCCGGCGGCTTGGTCTTCGTTTTCGGAAGTTTTTTCCTTTTGGGTTACGTTTTCCTCTTTAGTTTGGGCGGGGGAAGGCTCGGCGGCAGTTTCCGCGGAATTTTGAACTTCGTTTTCCTGCGAAGCGGCTTGGGCTGCCTTTTCCGCCATTTCCAAATCGTTTTTTCTTGCCTTTTTAACGGCGGCGTCCTCCTTTGCGTTACGCGCGATGCGAGAAAACGCCATAACAAGTGAAATTATTATCACGATAATCAACAAAGCGACAGGCAAAGTAATATACCAGTTTCTCAAAAGCATCTTGCCGAATTCCGCAATACTTCCTAACATTCGTGTAGCACCAACCTTTATAATATTATTTGCAAACGCAATATATATATATTTTAGCACTTTTAAATCAATTTTGCAACAAAATTTAAAAACACGGTGAAAACCGTGCTTTTTGTGTGAGATTGTTTGCGTTGCAAACGGTCAGATTTTTAATTTTAATTAAATTCTCGACTTTTCCGAAGGTAAATATCGCTCTTATATCAGCAGTGTTCCTTCGGTGGATTCTATCACTCTGAAAATCTCTATTTCGTTGCCCGTTTTGGCGTCGACGTAAACGTAATAAACGCTGTCGTCAAAGGTTCCGAAAACCTCGTAGGCAAGTTTTTCGCCGCTGTTTACGGGCACGATGACCTTGCGCACCGCCTGAACGTCGATTTCCCCTGAGACCTTTTGCCTTGCCTGCTCGGCGGAAATTGCCGCCGGCTCTATAACCCTTTGCGTGTGGTTGTAACAATACGTTGCCGCCTCTATCGACGAAACGAGCCCCCTCTCCATACAAACGTTTACTTTTACGAGGTCGCTGTACACAATAACGCCATCTTCCTCGTAGGCGAAGTTGAACTGCGCCACCGCTCTCGACGCCGTTTGCCAAACCGGCACCATTCCTTCAAAACCCGCCTTTTTCAAGAAAACTTCGGCAATTTCCCTGCACTCGTCCAGATTGAACACGGACGACGAACAATCCTCGTAACAGTTCATCAGAACGGGCATTCCGCCCCTTTTAGCCATCTGCGCGTAAATTTCGGCGCCCTTTTGCGTCATGGCGCGGACGTTGTAAGTCTCTATGTCGCCGTAGCTCTCGTTAAGGGCTTTTATATCGGTCAAGCCGTAATCGGCAAAAAGTTCGGTAAAGGCGGCAACCGCCTCGTCCTCCGTTATCTCTCTGCCCGTAAGCCCCTTGGTTTCGGTGCGGTCAAGCCCGTCCGAAAAAGGTCCGTCGTAAATCATTTTGGGGTATTCGGTAGAAAGCTCCTCAAGCTCGCCCATGTTTTTGGTAAAGGCGTCGTCCTCGTTCATCTTTGTCATCGACGTAAACGAATAATTGTTGCCCATATCCTGCTTAATGGTGCTTAAAGTGCTTTGCAAATTGGCGTTTCGCCTTGCAAATTCCCTGATAGTAGCCCTGTCTTGCTCGTCCATTTGCTCGCCGCCTGCAATCTTCTGCAACAGAGATTTAGAGTAATCGCCCACCTGATTGATATATCTGCTCGTCGAAAACTTTAAAGAATCCTCTATCGGCAGAGTTTGAAGTTCGTTTTCGGCAAGGCTGCTTTGCACGGCGAGATCGGCAAGCAACTTTTGCTGTTCGGCGGGAGAATTGGATACCGAAACCTTGCTGAGGCTCACGTCCATATTGTCCACGTAGCCGGCGAGATCGTAATACGCCCTCGCGTACATATTGTTTAAAATTTTGTCTCCGTAAGAATCGAACACCCTATTGAAGGTGAGAATGGTGCCTAAAAGCAGGGTGGTGCAACCCAAAATGACCACGGCAGCAATCCAGCCGCCCAGCCCGCGAGAACGCCTCTGCGCCCTGTTTTCCGCGCGCTTTTCCATCTTTTTTTGTTTAAGCGCCTTTTTGTCCGCGCGTTTTGCCGCCAAAAGCTCTGCGCGAATCTCGGCTTTTTCACGCTCCAAACGGTACCTTTCGTTCCTGTCCGCCTGCAACCTTTTGTTGCGCCGTTCGTTTGTTTCCGCCTTTAACGCCTCTTTGCGGGCGGCCTTTTCTTCACGCAGGCGAGCCTTTTCGGCGGCGACTTCATCTCTGTGGCGAAGTATATTCTGCCTGCGTTCTGCCTCTGCGCGCGCCTTCTTAGCCGCTTTTTCTTCCTTCATTTTTCTTTCCTTGGCGCGGCGGTCGGCGATGCGCTCGTCGCGCTCTATCCGCATTTGCTCGCGCTTGACCTTGTCGCTGTACGCGTCGCCGTTGTTATAGGCGTAATCGCCCGTTCTTGTGTGATTTACGGCACTTTCCTTGTTTTGGGTGCCGGATATTTCTTCCGTTTTTTCTATTGCGCTGTTATTTTTTTCTCTTTCCATATTCCTCTCCTTTAAACTGCAAACACGTGGTTGCCGATAGTTACCACGACCTTTCTCGAAAGTATCCACTTACTCGTCGATATTGACGGATTGTAGTAATAAATGCTGCCGTAAGACGGATCCCACCCGTTCATGGCGTCCTTGGCGGCTTTGAGCGCGGTGTCGTTGGGTGTGAGATTTATCTGCCCGTCGCTCACCGCGGTGAACGCGTTTTTCTGAT
>CAJOMS010000066.1 GCA_905235795.1 uncultured Clostridia bacterium
GTAATAGTAGGGGGAGAGCGGGTTGAAGGTTTCGCCGTCTTTTTTAAGATATTCGCCGAGTTCGGTAGAACCGACGGATGTCTTTAAAAGTTTGTCGTAAGCTTCGGGGCTCGTCGAGATTATGCCGGAAGTAGCCGAAGAAGTCGGCGCCTTGTCCGACGAGTTGACGAGGTAGCCGCCGGAATTGGTCCAACGGATGCTCGTTTTATACGGGAAGGTAACGCTGTCGCTTTCCGCGTAATATTCAAAGTTGCCGTTAAGCAGCTTATGTGAATCTACCGTCGTGGTAGAAGTCGTGCCGGAAGAAGACGAGCTGCTTTCAGAGCTGCTGTTTTTGGAATCGTTCGTGCAAGCCGTAACGAGAGCAAGCGCAGCCGCCATGATAAGCGCAAGTACCGACACAAGCAGGGTTTTTAAGCCTTTGTAAGTTTTGCTCATAGTCATAACCACCTTTGATTAAGTGTCATTTTAAGCGCACTACTATATAGTGCTTTACTATTATATAATATTTTCAATACAAAAAGCAAGTATTTTTCAAGCAAAAGGGAAGTTTATTTTGCTCTTGAAAATAATTTTTTGAGTTTTCGCAAATAAATTTTTTATTTGCCTATAATAAAACTATGAAAAACACCCTCAAAGAAAAAATTTTTCTCGTTTCAACGGGCGTCCTTGCGGGAACGGCAAACGGATTTTTCGGCGGTGGCGGCGGCATGCTCGTCGTTCCGATGCTCATATTGCTGCTTTCCAAAAAGACCAAAAAGGCGCACGCCACGGCTCTGCTCGTAATTTTGCCCATAACCGTTGTGAGCGGTGCGATATACGCGCTGTTCGGAAATTTCGATTGGAAAGTCGGTCTGCCGGCGGGCATAGGCGTAGTTGTGGGAGGCGCGCTCGGCGCGTTGTTGCTCAAAAAGGTGAAAAACAAGGTTTTAAACTTCATTTTTGCCGCCGTTATTCTGGCGGCGGGCGTAAAAATGCTGTTTTTTTAAAATTCCTCGCCTCGGTTTTACCCGCCGCACCAAAGCGCGCCTTAAACACCGCGCGATACATATGAAATATATATATTTTGTCTTTGCCGGGCTGATATCCGGCGTTGCGGGAGGCATGGGCATGGGCGGAGGTACTTTGCTTATCCCGTTGCTGACGCTTTTCGGCGGAGTATCGCAACACACCGCACAGGCGGTAAACCTTATAAGTTTTATACCTATGGCAATCGTCGCGCTGATATTTCACGCAAAAAACAAGCTTGTGGACACTCATGGAGTTCTGTACATGATAATACCCGGCGCGGTGTGCGCGGCAATTTTCGCGTTCGTCGCCAAAAATGCCGACGCCGACGTTTTAAAGCGCGTTTTCGGCGGTTTTCTCATAGTTTTGGCGGGCATACAAGCGTTTGCGGAAAAAATCGCAAAAAGAGGGGAAAATTAAAAATTTCCCCCTTTATTTTTGTTAATTTTTAACATAAGTATGTCGAATATACATATATATCGAGTTGATATTTGTGCATTATGCACAAATTAAAATAGTTGAAAAACGGCAATTATGCGCGAAAAATGGGACGAGAAATTTCTCGCATTTGCCAAAATTTGAAAAAAACTGTCAAATTCAAAAAAATTATATTAAAAGTGCACAAATATTTAAAAAGGGGCTGTTCAATTTTCGATTATTGTGATATAATGCTAATCGAAAATGAAGCAAGACAAAAAGAGGTAATTTTTTTGGAAAGAATAGGCATTATAGACCTCGGCTCCAACTCCGCAAGGTTAGTTATAGTTGAGATGTTGGGCGACGGTCATTTTATAGTAATAGACCAATTAAAAGAAAGCGTAAGGCTCGGCAAAGATATGGAGAGGGACGGTTTTCTCAAACCCGCCCGCATTGCGGAAACGATAAAGACGTTAAAGATGTTCCGCAGGCTTTGCGACGCTTACGGAATAGAACGCATAAACGCAGTAGCCACTGCCGCCGTGAGAAGGGCGAAAAACCAGCGCAGTTTTCTCGATGAAGTTGCCGCCACCTGCGGCATAAAACTCCGCGTACTCAGCGCGGAAGAGGAGGCTTTGGCGGTTTACAGGGGCGTCGTAAACACTATGGACGTGCCCAAGGGCGTCATTCTCGAGATAGGCGGCGGCAGCACGAAGATAGCTTATTATAACAGAAGGAACCTGCTCGCGTACGAAACTCTGCCTTTCGGCAGCGTTACCTTAACCGAGCTTTTCGGCAACGACGGGTTGACTCCGCAAGAGCAGACGGAAAAGATAGAGGAATTCTTTACCGAACAGTTAAAGCAGATTGAATGGCTAAACACCATCGATCCGGAAACGCAGCTTATAGGCGTCGGCGGCTCTTTCAGGACGGTTGCCAAGATAAACAAGATGATTCGCAAGTGCCCGCTCAATATTATACACAATTATACTATCGAGGGCGAAGAATACGACGAAATCTACGGCAAGATCCGCGCCATGGATCTCGACAAAAAGAAGCGCATAAGGGGTATTTCGTCCTCTCGTGCGGACATTTTGCCCGCCGCGCTCGCAATAATCAACGCGTTTATGCATTACTGCAACTTTGAAAGGTTCACCGTGTCCGCCTGCGGTTTGAGAGAGGGCTTGATGTTCAATTACGCTATGCCCATGACTGTAGAAAGGCCGATAAGCGACGTGTTGGGTTATTCTTTAAACACCCTCGTAAAATATTACGGTTGCAATCAAAATCACGTCGATCATACCGTTATGCTCTCGATCCAGCTTTTCAAACAGCTGCGCGTATTGCACAAATTCCCGAGGCAGTACCTCAAAATTTTAAAGGTGGCAGCCACCTTGCACGACGCTGGCGAAACGGTCAAGTATTACGATTACCACAAGCACAGCGCGTACATTATTCTCAATTCTCAACTTTACGGAATATCTCACAGAGAAATAGTCCTCGCCGCACTCGTCTGCGTAGCGCATAAGAGCGACGACCTGAATATGAGCGACTGGGCTAAATATAAAGATTACGTAACCGAGGACGACGTTGACGCAATCCGCAAACTCGGCATAATTTTAAGGATAGCCGAAAGCCTCGACAGGAGCATGTCCGGTTGCATCCACGGCATAAATTGCGACGTGTTGGGTGACTCCGTCATTATGAAGACCGAGGTAGACGGCGACGCCACGCTTGAAATCAAAGACGCGTTGAACGCGGGGAGCGACTTCAAACGTATCTTCCACAAAAATCTCGAAATTTTATAAAATCAATAAGATACTTAACGAGCGCCGCAAAAGTCAAACTTTTGCGGCGCTCTTATAATAATGTTTTTCTTTTACCGAATCACGGTTATCTTTATTCTTACGTTTCTCACGTTAGAGTCATATTGTTTATTAAAGTAAAGCATTTTGGGATAAGTTGCGGAAAAATTATCTTTCGCTCTTTCTCGTAAACACCCAACCCAGCGTTAAAAACACTGCGGAATAAACCGCGGCGCAAACAAGGCAAATAGCCAATCTCTTTCCGTCCAATCCGTTAACGAGCGTGCTCGTGTCCGCAAGCATTCTGGTTATCCAGTAAGGCGACAAGCTAAGATCGATCTCCTTGCTTTGGAAGAAAATATCCGCGAGCGACAGCGCGAGGTCAATAAACGTGCTGCCCAAAACGAATAATACGATTGAACCCGCTTTCGACTTGAGAGTGATGCTAAGCGAAAACACGATTACCGTAACGGCAAAGCAAACGGCTATTTGCGTGGCGAACATCAAAAAATAATCTCCGGTAATATTGCCCACGCCGTAAATTGCGCTGCCCAAACCAAACGAAACGATTATGGCGGAGCAGTAAGCGATAAGCGCCCCCACGAGGCAAGCTATAAATTTAGCAAAATAAATTTGCGTTCTCGTAAAGCCCCTTGCAATTACGTTTTTTATGGTATGGAAGCTGTAATCGTCGCACACGAACAGCGCAACGAAAATACCTATTACCGTAGTGAAGTAAGAGTTGTTTACCGACGACAACGCCAAATCGATACCCGTCGGGTTGTTTTGATTTGTCATTATCTGTATCAATAGCACTATCGTGTTCGGCGATTGATTGCCTATAAGCACGTTGAGTATTGTAAGCGCCAACAGTATGCTCAAGCACACGTAAAAGCTCTTTTGTCTGAACAATTTGTGTAATTCAAAACGAATAAGCGAAGCCATAATCCTCACGCCCCCAGTTTGTTTATAAAGAACTGTTCGAAGTCAGTTCCCGCTATCGCAATCTCGTAAACGGCAATCCCGTTTTTCACGAGCAAGGCGTTGATGTCCGCCGTATCGGCAAGGTGATTTTTAAGTTTAATTTCGTTTCCGCTCATTTCGGTTATGACGTCGGGATACGCGGTTTTTATGAGATTTAGGGCACTTTTTTCGGAATCGGTAACAATTCTCACGTGCTTTCCGCTCTGCGCGGCAATATCGTTTGCCGAAATTTCTTCAATCAGCGCACCGTCGGAAATTATCCCGTACGTGGTAACGACCTTTGCAAGTTCGTCCAAAAGGTGGCTGGAAATTATAAACGTGGTGCCCTTCTCCCTGTTAAGCCTAAGTATGGTGTCTCTTATCTCCTTTATGCCCGCGGGGTCTAAGCCGTTTATGGGCTCGTCCAAAATCAGCACTTCCGGATCGCCGAGCAAAGCTATGGCTATGCCGAGGCGCTGTTTCATTCCTTGAGAAAACGCCTTAACGGGCTTTTTGCCCGTATAAGAAAGGTTTACCGTTTCGAGAATCTCGTCAACTTTACTCAAATCCTCGCCGTAAAGCAGTGCAAACCTCGTCAAATTCTCCTTTGCGGAGCGGTTTTGGTACAGCCCGGGGTCCTCGATAAGCGAACCTATCTTTTTCCTTGCGGTACTAAGGTTTTCCCCGCCGAACAGCTCCAGCTCCCCGCTCGTGGGGAAAGTCAAGCCGAGTATAAGCTTCATCAAACTGGTTTTTCCGGCTCCGTTTTTGCCTATGAGGCCGTAAATTTCACCGCGCGCAACGTTTATCGAAACGTCGTTAACGGCATTTTTAGCCCCGTACTTTTTATATAGTCCGCGGGTTTTTATAACGTAATCCATTTAAAACCTCCAGATATATTATGCGTATGTTCAAAAATAATATAAGTGCCCTTTTTCGCACGAAAACGCGCTATTTCGAGTGGCGTGTTTCCATTATATAGTAGTACAGTTCTTCCGTGGCGAAGTGTATTTTCGTAAGGCAATTTACAGCCGTCAGGGGGAACACGAAGTACGTGTCCTTCAGCGTGCAAAGGTCTATGGCGTCGCCGCGGCCCTTATAGTCGTACTCTATGTGGCACGAGATCATCGTTTCGCACGGGCGGTTGAAGGTGAAGTGCTCTCCGTTGTCAAGGTCTCCGTCCATAGTAAAGCCGTTTTCGTCGTGAGTAAGTTTTACCGTGCCGATAGGCATAAAGCCGTTTTTCGTGGACTGTAAAATTTCTACCCTCGCGGTATCTTCAAACTTGTAATTCCCGCTGCGCACTTCCTCGCGCACGTTCTGCCTTTCCCAGCGGTACCAATCCGAAACGAAAGTCTCCTCGCCCTTGTGTTCGCCGTTTTCGCAAATAAGCTTGCCGTAATAGTCCATATCCCAAACGCTTCCGCACTCTTGGCACCATATTTTAGTCCCTTTGGAATAGGTGGAAAACTCCTTTTTGCAATGCTTGCACTGGTACAGGATCTTGTGTATGTTCGTCGCCCTTTCTTTGCTTTTTATCTGTATTTTTTCGTCGGCTTGACGGCGATACTCGTCGTAAACGAACTTTTCTTCTATCCTCTTTTGTATTTCCTCGGCGGAAAGAGTTTCCGTTTCTTCCTTGTTGACTATCTGCGTCATCACCGCCGAAACCTTAACTTTGCGGTAGGGGTGTTTGTTCCATTGCGGGCTTCTCAAAAAGTTCCCGTCCTGCATAAACGTAACGACGGGCACGCCCGCTTTTTTTACGAGTTTGCCGAGCGCGTCGTCAAGTCTCTCGTTGATGCCGGCGAGGCTGAACCTCGCTTCCGGGTAAATACCGACTATTCCCTTGTTGTTTTTAAGAACGTGGAAAATATGCCTTACCACGGTGATGTCGTTTGTAAATTTGCGCTTGTATATCATGCCCATTTGTCTGAAGAAATACTCTCTGCCGATAAATTCTTCGATAGAGCACACCCAGCTTATGGGGTACGGGCGAGTGCCCTTTAACATCATTGAAAAATCCACCATAGATGCGTGATTTCCCAAAATTATATAAGGCGGCTTTAAGCCTTCGCAGTTAACCTTCGTTATTTTTGCGCCGACGGGCATAAGAAGAAATGCTCCCCCAACGTTTTCGACCGCATGCCAAAAACGGCTGTGCTTCTTTGGCTTTATCGAAGTGTCGAATTTTTCCGTGTATTTACTCATGTTACCTCATCTTTATATATTACTGTAAGTGCATTTGTATGTAACGAAAATATTATATTACAAATTTAATTTTATTGCAACTCATTTATAGCCCTACCGCGTTCTTGATTTTTCCCGCCCTTTTATCGTCTCGCCGCGGTTTCGATTTTTTTCGCCGTCTAAGCAAAAAATTTTAACCGTCCTTTTATAACGTTTGATTTTATCTTTAAAATAGTATATAATTATTATGTACAATTAAAAGGAAAATTAATTTTGCGGCAAACGCCGCCTGGAGGCACAAATGCTCGATATCAAACTTATTGCCGAAGATCCTCGTAAAGTTGAGGCTGCCCTCGCCAAAAAGGGCTGTATTGTCGATTTTACCGAAGTCCTTTCGTGGGATGCTGAAAGAAAGCAGATAATTAAAGAAGTAGAAACTTACAAAGCGGAGAAAAACAGAGTTTCCGCAGAGATTCCCAAACTTAAAAAAGAGGGCAAGCCCGTAGATGGTATTTTTGCCGAAATGAAAGACCTCGGCAACAAGATAGCCGAAGGCGACGCCGCCCTTGCCGAAACGGAAAAGAAGATTTTTGATTTTCTGTGCCGTTTGCCTAATGTTCCCGACGACGACCTTCTCCCCGGCGAAAAAGAAAACAACCAAGTTATAAAGGTTTTCGGCACCAAGCCGCAATTTGACTTTGAGGCTAAAAACCACGTTGACCTTTGCACTTCGCTCCACATGATAGATTACGAGCGCGGCGTTAAACTTTCCGGCAACGGCTACTGGCTGTACCGCGGAATCGGCGCTCAGCTCGAATGGGCTTTGCTCAACTTCTTTATTTCCGAACATTTAAAAGACGGGTACGAGATGATACTCCCCCCGCATCAACTCAGCTACAATTGCGGTTTCGGCGCGGGGCAATTCCCCAAATTTGCCGATGAAGTTTACTGGATAGACGGCGAAGATAACCGCGAGCGTTGCAGATTTATGCTCCCCACGGCAGAAACCGCCCTCGTAAATATGTACGCGGGCGAGATAGTGGACGAGTCAATGCTCCCCAT
>CAJOMS010000067.1 GCA_905235795.1 uncultured Clostridia bacterium
CAAAAAAGACATAGCGTTAGCAAAAAAATACAAGAAATCGTTACAAATAACAACTATGACGGCATTAAAAAAGCCCTGTCGGACGATGAGATTTTGAAAAACGCCATGCCCGTCGTCATTGACGACGCGACGTCGAACAGGATTTTGCCGGAAGAACTTGAAGTGTACAGCTCCGCACTTGAAACGCTTAGCGGTGACGAAAAGTCCAAACTTGACGGAATTGCCGTCAAACCTGAAAGGATTGAAGTTGCAAATAGCGGTACGACTATCACGAGCGTGTCGAGGCTGGAAAAGTTCTACGCCTGCCCGTATCAACATTATTTTGCCTACGTGCTGTCTTTGAAAAAGAGGCAGGAGGGCGAGTTCCTCGGCACGGAAAACGGCACTATCATTCACAGCGTATTGGAGCAACTGTTCAACGATATAAGAGACGGCAAGGTGGACGAGACGACGATAGAGGAAAAAGTCCGCGTGTATTTTGACAATGCGATAAAGGAGGGCGAATACGAGTATCTCCTTGAAAAACCGCAGACAAAGCGCGTGCTCGCTCGCGTACAAAAGGAGAGCCTTGCGCTTGCAAAGGATATGTACGCGCTCTCTCTTCGCTCGGAGTTTGCGCCGTATCTCATGGAGGCGGCTATCGGCAAGGGCGAAATCAAGCCGATGTCCATAAAGGTCGGTGAGAATGAAATCAAGTTTAAGGGAAAACTGTATTTACCTTGCCCCTCTGGAATGGATAACGAACAACGGCACGGGACTTTCCGAAGAGTACGTAAAATACGCTCTGCCGCTCATTCAGGGCGACGCAAAGGCTCCGCTTGTCGACGGCCTGCCCAGATTTGCTCAACTCAAAAAAGTTTTGGCAACGAAGTAATAAACTTAAATTAAAATAAGAAATTAAAATTAATTCGGCGAGGGCTTAATGTCCTCGCCGTTTTTGTGTCAAAAACCTGCACGTTCGCATAACATATTACAGGTGATTATATGAGTATGTTTTGTGATGAATTCGGATGCGGAAAAAATCCGCTCTGTTGTAATAGGATGTATTATCAAGCGCAATATCGCGTTGACAACCGCGGCATGCAAATACCGCTTACGCTTACGCAACTGTTGAATATCGATACGGTTATAGTGGGCAACTTGGTTTTTACCTCTAACGGCATGGGCAACACCGTGGTGATCCCCATGGGAGACGCCGTTATTGCGCGAAAAAGGGGACTTTTCGGATAGTTCAGACTTTTTCGAGTTCGGTATGGGGGTTCGGCGTGACGTAAACCGTTTTAAAATTCGTGTAAATCACGCCTCCCGGTTTTGAGTTCGGCGGCTTTTTTACGTATTTTTTATAGCAGTAATCTACGGGTACTTTATCGCCCATGCGGGCTTTTGAGTTGTAAGCGCAAATTTCGGCTGCGGCGCAAAGTATCTCGTCCGGCACCGATCTCCCTTCCGTTTCAATAATGACGTGAGACGAATGAAAATCTTTCGTATGTAGCCAGATATCATCGCGTGCAGAGCTTGCCGTAAGGCGATCGTTCTGCACGTTATTTCTGCCTACTCTGATAAAAAAGTCTCCTAAAACGAAGGTTTTCGGGCAAGAGGGCTTTTCTTTTTTGCTTTTTTCGGACTTCTGCGCGCGCACTATTCCCGCGGAGATAAGCTCCTCGGTAAGCAAGTCGAAATCCGCCGCAGTTTCGCAGCGATCCAACTCCGAAAGCAGGTCCTCGGTGTAATCAAGCGCCGAGAGGACCTCGTTTTTTTGCGGAATTACAGCCGCAAGAGTCTTTTTTTGCTTGTTATATTTTTTGTAGTACGCCTGCGCGTTGCCGTTTGCCGAAAGCGTCGGATCGAGCGCAATTTTAATCTTTTCGCCCGTTTCCGAATAGTAGTTGTCAAGTTCGCAAGAATTTGCCCCGGGACGCACCGAATATTGAAAAGCCGTGAGTATTTCGCCCTTTATCCTGTTGGTTTCGGCGTCGGCGCAGGAAAGCTCCTTTTCGGTCAATATTTGCAACTTTTTTTTCAGCTTTTTATCGTGCGCAGATATCTTATCGTGCAGGGCTTTATATCTTTTGCGGTATTCCTTATTCCTCTCAAAACCATCGAAAAAGGCGGCTTCTGCCTCCAATAGCGTTGGAAAATGCCTTTTCTCATCGGGTACGGAAATGTAATCGTTTACGTAAAAATCCTTGTCCGTAACGTTTGGATAAATTTTCGGATTTTCCAAAAAATCGTAAAGAAAATCGTAGAATTCTTCCGCTTTACCTCCGAAGCCGGCGGGAACGCTTTCGTTTCCGAAAAATTGCGTTATCGCTTCACGCGCGGTGGAAAGGGCAATTCCCTTTATGTTTGCGGCGATAAACGCTTCGGCATTTCCTCCGCCAAAAGCGGACAAGTCCCCTAAAACGCGCGTTTTCTGCGATATCATCGCCTTATCCTGTGCGGGAGGCAGAGTGTACTCGGCACCCGTAAAAAGATTTCTTACGCTGCCTAAATCCAAAAACGCGGGGCGGAGCGAGCCGAGTATCTTTCCGTTTTCCGTTAAAAACACGTTTGAATATTTGCCCATAATTTCACATATCAACCGCTTTTCGGTCATTTCGAAAAAGTCGTTTTTAGTCTGTAAGGTAATTACGATAATTCTCTCGTTTTCGGGTTGGGTTACGGAATGGATAGTGGCGCCCGAAAGGTGCTTTCTTAAAAGCATACAGAAATTCGGCGCGACGGCAGGGTTTGCTTTTCCGTTTTTCGTAGGGCATATCCTCGCCGTTTGCGCGTCTGCCGAAACGGCTATATCAACGTTTTTTCCTGCGGTGTAAACGTTAAGTATTATCTCGTGGTCGTTCGGTTGGTTGATTTTATTAATTCTCCCGCCCGTTAGCAAAGCGTTGAGCTCGGCTGTGGCTGTTTTGATGGTGAATGCGTCTTGCGGCATATTCTTCTCCGACGTTTTTTTATTATTATATAATAAAAATTAAAAAATGTAAAATCAAACACTTTACTTTTTTTGTGTTGTTTGGTAAAATAGCATAGCAAAAGATTAAATTTTTAGGAGAGAGCTATGAATTACAAGATAGAGCAAGGCGAAAAGAGTACAGTTAAAATCTACATCACTTTGGATAAAACCGAGTGGGAAGCCGCTAATCAAGAGGCTTACGAAAAAACCAAGGGGAAATATTCCCTTCAAGGTTTCAGAAAAGGCCACGTGCCCAAGGCTATTCTCGAAAGAACTTACGGCAAGGGCGTTTTCTATGAGGATGCTATAAACGAGTCCTTCCCCAAATATTATTACGATATCCTCGATAAAGAGGCCGACCTCAAACCTATCGACCGTCCCGATATCGATATTGAAAAGATCGATGACGACGGCATCACGATGGTTGCCATCGTTCCCGTAAAGCCCGACGTAAAACTTGGTGCGTATAAGGGTATAAAGATCGAAAAAGTTGAGTATAATGTAACCGACGAAGACGTTGAAGCGGAATTGAAAAAACTTCAGGAGCGCAATTCCCGCATGGTCGAAGTTACCGATCGCCCCGCTCAGGACGGAGATACGGTAGTTATCGATTACAGCGGCAGCGTTGACGGAGTTAAGTTCCCCGGCGGTACGGCGGAAAAGCAAAACCTCGTTTTGGGCAGCGGTTCGTTTATTCCCGGTTTTGAAGAACAGGTAGTAGGTATGAACATCGGCGACGAAAAGGATATAAACGTTACCTTTCCCGAGGATTACCACGTTGAGGACTTGAAGGGCAAAGACGCGGTTTTTGCAATTAAGTTGCACGAGATTAAGTTCAAAGAGTTGCCCGAAGTTAACGACGACTTCATCAAGGACGCCGTTGGCAGCGAGACCATAGAAGCGTATAAGGCTGAGACAAGGGAAAAACTTCAAAAAGAAAAAGACGCTAAAGCCAACGCCGAAAACGAAGATAAACTTTTAAAAGCTATTTCCGACGCGTCCGAGGTCGAAGTTCCCGACGTTTTGGTCGAAAATCAGATAGACAGCATTATGCAAGACCTTGAATACAGACTTATGTATCAGGGATTGAAGCTCGAAGATTACGTTAAATACATCGGCTCCAACATGGAGGAGTTCAGAAACAACTACCGCGAGCAAGCGGCTGCAAACGCCAAGTATCAGCTCGTTATCGATAAGATCATTTCGGAAGAGAAGATAGATTGCACCGAGGAAGAACTCGACGCGAGAATCAAAGAGTTGGCAGAACAGTCCGGCAAGGAGTTCGAAGCTTTCAAGGCAGAGATGAATCCCCGTCAGATAGATTACATCAAAGACAGCGTAATAATCAAAAACCTCTTTGATTTCCTCAAATCGAATAACGAAATAGCATAATATTCGGTAGCCCCGATTTTTATGGGGTAAATGCCGTTATATTACGAATATTGCAGCATAAGGAGAACTTGGTATAAAATGAAGTCGTTACTTATACCCACCGTAATAGACAATACGGACCGCGGAGAGCGCGCGTACGATATATATTCCCGCTTGTTGAACGACAGGATCGTTTTTCTTTCGGGAGAGATCAACGACGCCGTAGCCAACACGGTCGTAGCTCAGCTTATTTATCTTGAAAACACGGATCCCGGTAAAGAGATTTCTCTTTATATAAACAGCCCCGGCGGGAGCGTTACTGCCGGCATGGCTATTTACGATACCATGAATTTCATTTCTTGCGACGTTTGCACAATATGTATAGGCATGGCGGCAAGTATGGGCGCGTTTTTGCTTTCAAGCGGAGCAAAGGGCAAGAGATTTTCTTTACCGAACAGCGAAATTATGATTCATCAGCCCCTCGGCGGTACGCAAGGACAGGCAAGCGACATAAAAATTCAGGCAGAGCACATTCTTAAAATAAAAGCTAAGATGAACGAGATCCTCGCGAAGAATACCGGCAGAAGCATAGAGGAAATAGAGCGCGATACCGACAGGGATAATTATCTGTCCGCGCAAGAGGCGCTCGAATACGGGTTGATAGATAAAATTATTTCGGCAAAATAAAAACTAACGGAGTGTTATGGATAAAAATAAAAAATGTTGTTCCTTTTGCGGAAGGGAAGAAGATAAAGTTCAACAACTTATAACCGGCCCCAACGGACTTAATATTTGCGATTCCTGCATAGAAATTTGTCAGGATATTTTAAACGAGCGCAAAGTAGAACAGAGCTGCGCGGGCGGTTTAAAACTCCTTAAACCTTCTCAGATTAAAGCTGAGCTCGATAAGTATATAATAGGACAGGAGGAGGCAAAAAAGGTCCTTTCCGTCGCCGTATATAATCATTATAAGAGAATCAACTATACTCAGCAAAACGACGTTGAACTCGAAAAGAGCAACATACTTATGCTCGGGCCTACCGGTTGCGGAAAGACGTTGCTGGCAAGGACGCTGGCTAAGATTTTAGACGTGCCTTTCGCAGTCGCCGACGCGACCACGCTTACCGAAGCCGGCTACGTGGGCGAGGACGTTGAAAATATTCTTTTAAAACTCATTCAAAACGCCGATTACGACATCGAGCGCGCCGAGAGAGGTATTATCTATATCGACGAGATAGATAAGATTGCAAGAAAGGGCGAAAACGTTTCCATTACGAGGGACGTTTCCGGCGAGGGCGTTCAGCAGGCGTTGCTTAAAATAATAGAGGGAACCGAGGCAAACGTTCCGCCTCAGGGAGGAAGAAAGCATCCGCAGCAGGAGTGTATTCGCATAAATACCTCGAACATCCTGTTTATTTGCGGCGGAGCATTCGTCGGACTCGATAAAATTATTGAAAAACGTAAAGAAACGAGCCATATAGGTTTTTTGGCTGAGCAAAAGAAAGCCGCAGTGGAAAGCGACGGATATATTTCGGATATTCAGCCGCAAGACCTTACAAAATACGGTTTGATACCCGAATTCGTCGGCAGAATACCCGTTACAGTCAGTCTGCATGGGCTGAATACCGAGGCTTTGTGCAAGATAATGACCGAACCTCAGAACGCGTTGATAAAACAGTACGAAAAGTTGTTTTCTATAGACGACGTGGAGCTTGATATCACTTCCGACGCGGTGGAAGAAGTTGCAAAGCGCGCCATCGCACTCAAAACGGGCGCGAGGGGATTGAGAACGATACTTGAAGGGGTTATGACGGACGTTATGTTTGAAATTCCTTCCCGTAAAGACGTGGCGAAAGTAATTATTAACGCGTCCGTCGTGCGCGGTGAAAGCAAACCCTTGGAGGTACTGAAAACTGCGGTTTAAATGAGAAAAAGGGCACTTATTAAATTTTTGAGCAAAAAGAGCCGACGCGGACAGCGTCGGCTCTTTTCAGAGTCTCAACAAAAACAAAGCGCGAAAAAATACTAATTTTCGCAAAAACAAAAAAACGGTTGACAAATAATTAATTTAATTATATAATTGATTATATCAAAAACATAAGACCTGTAAATAAAAGTCAAGCGAAAAAGCGAAGAAAATTGAAATAAAAATTTTCGACGAAAAAAGACATGACAAAAACAGTCTCCGCAATAAGC
>CAJOMS010000068.1 GCA_905235795.1 uncultured Clostridia bacterium
AACCCCATTGAAAACACTCAGTTTTTGCTGTTTTTGGCGGCGGTTATCAAGGCGGTTGATAACTATCAGGACTTGTTGCGCGCGTCCGTAGCAAGCGCGGGCAACGACCACCGTCTCGGCGCCAACGAGGCTCCGCCCGCCATCGTATCTATGTATGTCGGCGATGAACTCGGCAGAGTTTTGGAATCTTTGAGCAGCGGCGAAAATTATAAAGGTTGCAAGAGGATGGAAATGGCGCTCGGCACCAACCTGTTGCCAAAAATCAAAAAGGATAATTCCGACAGAAACAGAACTTCTCCTTTCGCATTTACGGGCAACAAATTCGAATTCCGTATGCCGGGCTCGTCGTTCTCGGTGGCGGGGCCGAACATTGTAATAAACACCGCCGTTGCAGAAGTGCTCGATCAGTTTGCAACCGAGCTTGAAAAAGCCGAAAACGTTGAAGAAACCGCCCGCAAACTCGTTGCCGTAACCGTGCGCGAGCATAGCCGTATAATATTCAACGGCAACGGTTACAGCGAAGAATGGCTGAAAGAGGCAGAGGCGCGCGGCCTGTGCAATTTAAAGAACACGGCAGAGGCGGTTCCTTGCCTCGTCGCAGAAAAAAACCTTCGTTTATTTGAGAAATACGGGGTTTATAGCTCCGGCGAGCTTCACGCCCGCTGCGAAATTTTGCTTGAAAATTACTGCAAGACCATCCGCATAGAGGCGCTCACCGCAGCAGAGATGGCAAAAAAAGATATCTTCCACGCGGTAAACAAATGCGTTGCGGATATGTGCGCCGGCATAGCCGTTAAAAAGCAAGTTTTGTCCGCGGCGGATACTTCATCGGAGGAGGCGGTGGCAACTAAACTTTCAAACCTCAACCACACCATGATTACGGAAGTTGCCCTTTTGGAAAAATACCTTAAACACGCCGAAGAAATAGAGGGCGCAAAGGCTCAGGCGGAATATTATCACGACTCGGTTCTTGGCACTATGGAAAAAATACGCGCCGCCGCAGACGAAATGGAAACCATTTGCGGCGCCGACTATTGGCCGATGCCCACCTACGGCGAACTGCTTTTCAGTATTCAATAAAAAATTTAAAATTTTTAAGGAAGGGTTAAAAGCCCTTCTTTTTTTAGGCAGTTTCTGAGATTTTTTAATATTTATTAATTCAACCGCCCGCCTTATTTTGATTAAAATAAAAAAATTGTCATAAAATGGTTGACTTATCACTTTTTGTGTATTATAATCATTATAATATATTGTATTATAATTAACGAAGGAGGTATTTTTATGAAATCTAAGAAGTTAAAAATAATTATGATTATAATTGCGGCGGCAGTAGTTGTTGCAGGCGGTATAATCGGCGGGATTTTGCTTTTAAAACCTCCTAAGGAAGATAAACGTTTTAAACTTTCTACGCCAAAGGATTTTTACACGCAGGACGGCTACCTTATCTGGAATAACGTAAGCGGGGCGGAATATTACGTGGTCATGGCGGACGGAGAAACGCAGACTACAACCGAAAACCGCATAAGTTTAGATAGCTGGCCGAGCCGTGTGTGCGATTTTTACGTAAAAGCTTGTAACGATGACGAAGAATATTACACACATTCCGATTACGGTGATATAAAGGAAGTGATGGTTGAAACGCCGGGGCTAAAATTCAGACTTGGCAGTATGAAATTAAGTACTTTTGAAAGAGGCGAATATTACGAGGTATGGCAGGGCGACGCCGATTTGTCGTCCGGCATCCTCGTTTTGCCTGCAGAAAAGGACGGCTTGCCCGTTTTAAAAACGTCAGGATACGGGAAAGACGGTAACGAGCCACCTTTTAAAAGCGACGATTTAACGGAG
Organism: uncultured Clostridia bacterium; assembly: GCA_905235795.1. Classification (GTDB taxonomy): domain Bacteria; phylum Bacillota; class Clostridia; order Christensenellales; family Borkfalkiaceae; genus RGIG3732. The sequence goes on from CAJOMS010000068.1 coordinate 1,846, forward strand.
GTTTACATTCCGGAGGGCTTTTATTTTATTGCTTCTGCATCATTTTGTCTCACTCCGAATTTAAAGACCGTACACGTTCCGCAAAGTCTTAAAACAATTTCCTCTTACGCGTTTGCAAATACCTCTATAGAAAAAATCGAGTTGCCCGGTGTTGGAATTTTGAATTTGTCAGCTTTTGATAATTGCGCACAATTGAAGGAAGTTTACATCGGACCTTATGCTACCGAATGTACCAATCCTTTTACCCGTTGTGGCAATTTAAAAACGGTAACCGTTTCCGAAGAAAACCCCAATTTAAAAGTCGTGGACAATATGCTTATACAAAACGTAAAGGACGGTAAATGGTTGGTTGCCGTGTGGGACACCGCAAACGTTATCGTGCCCGACTACGTAACCGGCATATATAGCTATGCGCTCGATGGAACCACCGTCAAAGAGATTTATATACCGGCAAGCTTTACCGACTTAAAGAACGATTTTACATATAGGAGTTCAAATTTTGAAAAAATAACGGTTGAAGAAGGTAATCCGGTATTTTTTATAAAAGATAATTGTCTGCTTTATAATGAATTTGGTTATGGCGGACGCTTTATGGGAGTAGGCATTCAATGTATCATAGGCAAATTAGTCGACGGAACTTTTACCGTGCCTGAAGGCGTGACGTTTATACGCAGATCCCTTGGTAGAAAAGATTTAAAGATTTTAAACATAACGGAAGGTGTTGAGTCTATTGAAGATGACGCATTTAGTGGATCGATAAATCTTGAAAAAGTAAACTACCCCGAAAAATCTTTAAGAAGAGTTTCCGGCGCATTTTCCGGTTGCCCCGTTGAGGCATATTTGCCTTACCCCGAAAGTGTTAAAAATGTTTAGTGAATAATTAAAATGAATAAAAATACAAAGCCCTGCCGCTAAACGGCAGGGCTTTTAAAATACGTAGTTAAAGTTTAAGCTATCGCCTAAAAGTTTAATTTTTAATATTAACAAAATTTTCGATAGCAATTTCGCTTACAGATACCGTAATCGGGCTAAAATTTATGATACAGATTTCTGTCTTTTTCAAGCAAGACGTACGCCTGCGCGGCAATACCTTCTTCTCTGCCGACAAGTCCTATACCTTCCATGGTTTTGCAGGATATGCCCACGTTGCTTTCGCTCAATTTAAGCATAGCCGCTATCGATTGTTGTATGTTCGGCACGTATTTGTTGAGTTTTGGCTTTTCCGCCATAATAACTATCGACACGTTTTTGACAGTCATTTTCAGTTCGGCAAGCATTTTTAAACATTCTGCAATAAGGTCGGCGCTGTTTGCGTCTTTAAAGCGGCTGTCTGTATCGGGAAAGTAATTGCCTATATCCCTTAACCCGGCGGCAGAGAGCAACGCGTCGCACAGGGCGTGCAACACCGCGTCTGCATCGCTGTGGCCGTAAAGCCCCTTGTCGTGCGGAATTTCCACCCCGCCGAGTATCAGCTTGCGCCCCGCCTGAAGGGGGTGAAGGTCGTAACCCGTTCCGCAGTACAGATCGGGGTATTTTTCAAAATCCTCTTTAAACGTGAGTTTTACGTTGCGTTTATCCCCTTCGACCAAATGCGCGGGCTTTACGTATTTTGAGTAAACGCCGGCGTCGTCGGTGAAAACGTCGTCAGGGGTAACGTGCGAGTAAGCCTCTAAAAGTTCGCTTAAAAAAAACGCCTGCGGAGTTTGTATGCTGCAACAATCCGTGCGGTGGGTAGAGGTGATAAAGTCGCCGTCTATCACGCCTACGGTATCTACAAGCGGTATGCACGCCACGCCGCTGCCGTAGTTAAGCACGCTTTCCAAACAGGCGCCGATAAGTTCTTCTGTAACGAACGGGCGCGCGCCGTCGTGAATGATAACGATATCGCTATTACATTCGTTAAGGGCGTTAAGCACCGAAAAAGTGCGCGTACTGCCGCCTTCTACCAGCCGCACGGGCGTGTTTGTTACGCATTTAATAACTTCTTTATAGGCGTCAACGGATTCTTCGCCTGCGGTAACGAGTATCTCGTCGATGCGCTCGTCGTAATCGAAGGGCATAAGGGCGAGTTCGAGCACGGTCTTTCCGCCTATCTTTTCAAGCAGTTTGTTTTTATTGAGTTTTGCGCGGCTGCCTTTTCCCGCAGCCGTGATTATTGCCGTCGTCTTCATCTTAAATATGCGTTTATGCGCGAAATACGGGACTTTTTACGTTTACCGTAGAATAATTTTCAGCGAGGAACTCCGCGCTTAGTACCGCGGTCAGACCTCGCACGGCCTCGATGTAATCCGCCGAGGCAAAAGTTTCGCTATAAGAGTGCATGCCGAGCTGAGCAAGGCCTACGTCTACCGAGCGCACCGAGAGCTGCGCGGAGCTTATTGCGCCGAGAGTTCCGCCCGCCGCAAGGTCCGAACGCATAAAGAAATCCTGACGTTTTACGCCCGCGGCGTCCAGCAGGTGCTTAAACAGGGCTGAGGACAACGCGTCGGTAGTGTAGTTTTGGTTGGCGTGATGTTTTATTACCATTCCGCCGCCGAGCAGAACTTTGTTGTCGCTGTCGGAAAGTTCGGGGTGGTTTGGGTGAACGCCGTGCGCGTTATCGCATGAAACGAAGAAAGAGTTGCCCAGAGCGATGCGGAATTCTTCCTCCGTCTTGCCGAGCGCGTAAGATACGCGCAGCAGCACGTCTCTCAAAAATGACGAGCCTGCGCCCTGCTTTGTGCGGCTGCCTACTTCTTCATTGTCTGCAAGGTAGATAGTAGGTATTGCGGACGCGTCTGCACGGATAAGCGCCTCTACAGAGGAAAAAACGCTCGTAAGATTATCGAGGCGAGGCGCGCAGATAAATTCTTCGTTAAACCCGCATTTAAAGGGCTTTTGTTCGGCAGTTACGAAAAGGTCGTAATCGAGGACTTTGCCGTCGGCTTTTTCTTCTGCCTCTCGCATTACGTTTTTGCCGTCGCCGAGGGCGGCGAGCACCTGCATATCTACCTGCGGGTTAAATTTTACGCCGTCGTTAGCGGTGCGGTTGTAGTGTATGGCAACGGAGGGGATGACGAACGTTTCGTCAAACTCCACGAGTTTTGAAGAAACTTTGCCGCCGTCCGCGGTGATCACTCTGCCCGCTATTTTAACGGGTGCGTCCAACCAAGTGTACATAAGAAGCCCGCCGTATTTTTCCACGTTTATGCGCGTGCAACCGGCGGAGGAGTTTTCTCCGTTAAGTTTTATTTTAAAACAGGGCGAATCCGTGTGTGATGCAACTATCGGAAAGGAAAAACCTTCGCCCACTTTAAAGGCTACCATAGCGGAGCCGTCTCTTACAACAAAATATTTGCCGCCCTTTTTTATTTGCCAGGCGGCGGTTTCCTCCAACTTTTCAAAACCGGCGGCAAGCAGATATTCCTGCGCTACAGCCACCGCGTGATACGCCGTTTTAGAACGGTATAAACTTTCGGTAAGTTTATCTATCATAATAAAAGCCTCCAACAAATGCTCGTTAAATAATTATAACACAGGCGTAAATAAAAATCAATATTCTTTTTTGTGATAATTGACATTTTACCGCCGCTTGTGGTATCATAATAAAAAAACTCAGGAGGCGTTTTATGATAGAGGTAGATGCGATATTTACCGTTCAAAGCGTTAAAGATATGGGTAAAAACAAGCGCATAAGCAACTATATAATTTTTCCGTTGCTTGCCGCCGCGATGATAGCGGGGGGAATCGTTTCTTTGGTGCGCAACGCGGGCGTAGGCGAAAACGCTATGGGCATTATTCTTTTGGTGCTCGGTCCCATAGTTTTGTTCCTTACGTTTTATATGACGATAAGCGAAACCAAAAACAACTTAAAGGCTTTCGGCGTAATTTACGGCGACGTGCACATGAATTATAAATTCGGGAGCGACGGCGTTGTGATAACCCGCGACGCTTTCGGCAAAACCGACCGCGATACGATTTATTATAAGGAACTTTATAAAGTTAAAAGAACGAAAAAAGCGTTTATGCTATATATGAATAAGGACGAGATGTTTTACGTGCCCGCCGAGGAAAAAGATTTTGTGTCCGGCACGGCAGACCGGCTTTTTAAACTGTTTTACGACAATAAAGTAATCTTAGATTACTTGGGATAAATATTTATCCGTGCGGGCAGTGATATTTTCTTTATTAAAAGTTGCCGATATTCAAATTGATTTACCGATAAACCAAAAGCGAGGAGATACCTCGCTTTTTTATCGCATTTTAGCAAAATTTTTCAATATTGAAGTAAGCGGATTTTACATTATTCGGCAAATGAGGCAGGCGAGCACCGCAGATAACGTGGTTGCCGCAAGCGAAATAAATATGGGTCCCGCAAGCTTTTTGTACTTGCAGGACGAAAAATATACCGCCGAAACGTAAAACACGGTTTCGGAACTGCCGAATATTACCGACGCGCACCTTGAAACGTAGCTGTCGGAGCCGTATTTGGCGTAAACGTCCGAAAGCACCGCAAGGCTTCCGCTACCGGAAAAAGGCTTTATCAATATCAGTTGCCCCAACTGTTCGGGTATGCCCAGCCATCGCCACACCGGCGACAAAAAATTCTGCAACATTCCCGCCAGCCCGCTCACCTCGAAAAGCTCCGTCATTA
>CAJOMS010000069.1 GCA_905235795.1 uncultured Clostridia bacterium
TTTAATAGGGTGTTACACCCAAAAAAGGAGGAATTTATATGAAAAAATTTTACACCAAAAACTTATTTAATAAGTTTACCGCAACGCTTATTGCACTATGTTGTTTTATGGCATGCGTTGCAATCGTCCCGCAACGTACGGTAAAAGCAAAAGCCGAGCTAAACTATACCGACCTATACTATTTTACCGATGTTGACTATAATGACGACTACAAAGAGACTGGAGGTATTTTTTATGATTCTGATTTAACTTATCATTATTTCGAATGGACCGGAGCCGCTTTGGATTACTCTCACTATAATAATTACTACATACCTTACGGAAATTATCTGAACCTTCCAATTAACCAATTGGTTGCGACTACTCCATCTTCCGTATCGAAATTTGAAAGGATGATGTACTTGTCTTGTTTGCCGATATCAGTTGTATTTAATGCTGATGAAAATTTTCCTAATATAAGAGCTGCGGAAATAGAAGATTCCCTTGTTGTGATAGACATAAGACAATTGATCGGTTTCAACTGCATAGATGATTACCCGTTAACGTTATTTGACGTATTGGAGCTTTTTTGTAGCATACTGCATGAAAACGGCAATAAAATAATGTTTATATGTCAAACGGAAGAATTAAGCTTTTCTAATACCAATTTTCTTAACTACGTTGACATACATATTACGGCAGACTTCTTTTTGCACAAATTTAACAGTATTTTGGCATTAATGGATGATGCGGGATGTTTTGATATTACAACGAATCATCAAAATGACGATATTCTTACTTTAATTCTCGACCAAAGCCTTTCTACAGATTGGTTTTTTAAATATGCACTTATGTATAATATAAGAGCACATGCCGATATGCCTACAACAAATTACCCACGTGCTTATCAAGTTTTAGACTACCTTGGTATTAACGTGCTGTATTATGACCAGCAACTTCAATATATGTACAATAAAAGGGATGCAATATTGACTCAAGTACAATTACCTCAATATAATTATGATATAGACATCTTTATTAATTCATACGGCTCCGATTACATCTATATGGGGACGACTTGGAATGATGATGTTGACAGCCCGTTTTATTGCGAGCAGTTGCTTCGAGATCTCGAGATTGGAACTTGCAACGTGTTAGAAAGTTTTGTAATACAACATAACAGTATCTTATTTAATACAAACTTCTCTTATTGGGGCCTATCAAATATAAGCACTATCGGAATGGACAAAGCGCAATTTGACGCAGATATAGCCCCAATATGTTACGATTTTATACATGATAATTCTTTATTTGGGTATGGCAATTATCCCGGTGCTTGCGATATAACTTATTCGCCGATACTATATTCTCCGGACGTAGAATGGTGGAATAATGATTATGTAATTGAAGATAATATACTTGTAGATGCATCGTATTTACCGAGGGTGTTAGACGCCTATTCATGGAATGCTTTTATTTCAGGCTAATAAAACGATTAACATACAAAGGCCTCGCAAGCGCTTGCGAGGCTTTACTTTTGCTTTTTGCGCGGGTATTTACTATTGCGAATAGACGTAAATTATCAATGTTTTTAAAATTTGGTTAAAAACACTTAACAATCTATAAAAAAAGTTGTATAATATATACGGTTTAAGGCGTGCGAGCTTTTTTATTGCACGAGATAAATTACGAATTTATTTGGAGGATGATATAATGGCACTTGTTACAAGTAAAAAAATGTTTGAAATGGCGTACAAAAACGGATATGCCATAGGCGCATTCAACGTAAACAACATGGAGATCGTGCAAGGCATAACCGAAGCCTGCAAGGAAGAAAAAGCACCTGTTATTTTACAGGTTTCTAAGGGCGCGCGCGCTTACGCTAACCACACTTACCTCGTTAAATTGGTTGAAGCTGCCGTAATAGAATGCCCGGACATCCCGGTGGTTCTTCACCTTGACCACGGCCCGGATTTCGAAACGTGCAAATCTTGCATAGACGGGGGCTTTACTTCGGTAATGATAGACTATTCTTCCCACAGCTTTGCGGAAAATATTGCCGAAACCAAAAAAGTTGTTGAGTACGCACACGACCACGGCGTTGTAGTTGAGGGCGAACTCGGTACCCTCGCCGGTATTGAGGACGAAGTAAGCCATGCCGTCGGTTCTTACACCAGACCTGAAGAAGTTGAAGAATTCGTTAATAAAACCGGCGTTGACTCGTTGGCTATCGCTATAGGTACCTCTCACGGCGCTTATAAGTTCAAACCCGAACAATGCACCAGAAACGAGAAAGGCATACTCGTTCCTCCGGCTCTCCGCTTTGATATCCTTAAAGAAGTTTCTAAGAGATTGCCGAACTTCCCGATCGTTCTGCACGGTTCATCTTCGGTTCCGCAGGAATACGTTACCATGGTAAACACCTACGGCGGCGCTATGCCCGACGCTATCGGCGTGCCCGAAGAACAGCTGCGCGAAGCTGCTAAACTTTCGGTTTGCAAAATCAACATCGACTCTGACCTCCGCCTTGCTATGACGGGTACGATTAGAAAGTTCTTTGCTGAACACCCCGAAAAATTTGACCCCCGCGAATATTTGAAACCCGCAAGGGCAAATATCAAGGAACTCGTTCGCCACAAGTTGGTTGACGTGTTAGGTTGCGCAGGCAAAGCTGACGAATGCAAATAATTTAAAACTTAAATTTTAATATTTGAAAAGTGCCCGATCCAAAATATCGGGCACTTTTTTTAATCTGATTTTTAATTGATTTTTTATTAAACCGCTTAATTTTACGCCGCTTTTAACTTTACGCCGCTTTTAACTTTATGCCGCGCAAGGTTATACACCTAACCGTTTATGCACCTAGCCGTTTAAGCGCCGCGCTTTTATGCGCCGAGCTTTTATGCGCCGCAATAGTAAATTTTAACAAGTCGCGAGCAGTTTAAATAATAAAATCTTCTCTCTTTTGCGGTGCGTTTTTAAGCTCCTCACGCTTGTCGTCGTAACCTTTTTTGCCGAGCAACGCGTAAGTTGCCTGCTTGCCGCCTTCAACGCCGGGCTGATCGTAAGTGTTTATTCTCAACATCTCGCCCGCGTAAGCCGTTTGCATTTCCAAAAGGAAAAGCAATTCTCCTATCGTAAACGGGTTGATAACGGGCAGATAAATGGTATGATTGAGGCGTTTTGCCACCATAAGAGCGTACTCCGTAGCGGTGCGTTCGGCTTGAATTAGCTCGTTCATCGTATGGCCGCCGAGGAAGGCTACGTCGGGGATATCTTCGCAACCCTTTGAAATTTCAAAAACGGTGCGATAATCATCGACGGCGATAAAGGTGGTTACCTTGTCGAAAGGACCTTCGGTATAAAGCTGAACTTGCGAGTGCTGATCGGTTACGCCGAGAGCTTTAACGGGCGTTTGACCGCAATATACCTTGTTTCCGGAAAGATCGTTCGCCTTGCCCAAACTTTCAGCCCAAAGCTGGCAGTACCAGTCAGCCATAAGTTTAAGGCCGTCGGCGTAAGGCATCATAACCGAAATATTTTTGCCGCGTTTCATTGAAAGATATTGGAAAGTTGCCAAAAGCAACGCGGGATTCTTGAACACCTTTTCATTTGCGCATATCTTATCCATATATGCAGCGCCGGCAAGCATCTCTTTAATATCTATGCCGAGAACCGCCGCAGGGAACAAACCGACGGGCGAAAGTTCGGAAAATCTACCGCCTACGCCATCAGGTATATAAAAGGTTTTAAGATTTTCTGCCTTTGCTATTTTAATGAGGTTGCCCTTCGTTTCTGAAGTGGTTGCGATGATGTGATCGGCAGCGGCGTCGCCGAGTTTTTCCTTGAGCATATTCATTATTATGAGATATTGCGCCATCGTTTCCGAAGTTGCGCCGCTTTTGGTGATGATGTTAAACACCGTCTTTTCGGGAACGATCACGTCGAACAAAGCCTGCATACGCTCCGGATCGACGTTATCTTCGACGTAGAATTTCGGTGCGCGACGCTTCGACTTTGGCAACTCGTTGTGGTGCATGTGGCACAATGCCTGAAATACAGCCATGGGCCCGAGTGCCGACCCGCCTATGCCCAAAACAACGAAATAATCGCAGTTTTTGCGCACTTCTTTAGCGGTGGATATCATATCGGCAACGACTTCGTCCTGATTGTAGGGCAACTCCGTCCACCCCATCATACCCTTGCCGCGTTTGAGTTGAACGAGATTGAACGCGGTATCAATAAGGTTCATATTTTCACGAATTTCCTTCTTCGTAAAGCCCTCTTTGCCGACGAAATCGGTCATCATATTGTTGTAATCCAAACGTAGCCGCATGGACTCCTTCCATTTGCGGTTGTTATATCTTAACCCCATAAAATGCCTCCTTAATAGTTAATTACTAATTAAATTATAAACGTTTTTTGGCGTTGTGTCAATATTTTCAAGACAGAAACCGAGAAAATTATCCGTCTCCCATTTTCAGATAGAGACCAAGAAAATTATCCGTCTCCGCCGCTTTAAATGCAGATGCGGTCATTTCGATTAACATTGCGCTTATTTGCAATTGCGGAATACTCAATTTTGCTTGTAGGCAAGTTCCGATAAATACTCGTACGAGCGCAAAAGTTCCACGTTTTCAACGTAATTTTCGCTATAAGCCTCGATGAGCACGGCGCCGCCGAAGCCCACGTCGGAAAGGCGGTCGAACAGCTCCTCAAAATCCGTAACGCCCCTGCCGGGCAGACAGAGCTTACCATTTTCGTCTATGTCTGAAACGTGCACGGTTACGATGTCGCTTGCCATCTCCTCAAGGTAAGGCACGTAGCCTTCTCCCGCAACGCGCGCCTGTTTTATATCTAACGTCCCTTTGAGTTGAGGGCAAAATTCCTTGATCTTCGAATAGAACCCAACGTGGTTGTAATGCGCCCATTCGACGTTTTCCAAAGCCAAAGAAACCCCGTATTTCGCACATTTTTCGCATAAGTCGGCATACATGCGCCCCGTCCTTTCAAAGTCGATTGGCGACGCGTTTTTCTTGACGCGGGCAAGGCCGTGAAAGGTGTAATACTTTGCACCGAGAATCTGTGCCGAGCTCAGCACGTCTTCGACTATTTCGTAAGCGTCCTCCAGCGCGCGCGGATTATAGGAAAACAGTTGCGGCTCGAAATGCGTGTTTAGCGTGTGCACCGAGTGGATGAGCATATTCCCCTTTCTCTCTTTGAGCAGTTGCGCGAAGGAAGGCTTGTACTCCCTGTAAGTGCCGAAAAATATCTCTGCCGAAGGCACCCCGCCGTCCGAAAGAAACGCCACGGAATCTTCGTTGTACATTCTTTTGAATAAGGACGCCGTAGAAACGCCCACTTGAATTTTACCCATAAATATGCCGTTTTTGTGCGAAAAAGCCCACTTTTTTATAAAATACTCAGATGATTTCAGGCTCTATAAGACCGAGGTTGCCGTCATCCCTCATGTACAAAACTTTGATCGTGTTGCTTTCGCTTTCAAGGAAAACGTAAAAAGTATGGCCGACCATTTCGAATTCTTCGATCGCCTCTTCAATCGACATCGGGTGCATTTCGAAACGTTTGGTCTTTACGAGTTTGGGATCTATCGCCTCGACGCCCTCGTAAACGTTTTGCTCGCGGAAGGCGTTTTGACGAAGTTTTTTTTCTATTTTACTGCGATGTTTGTAAATTTGACTTTCAAGCTTAGGCAAAACTATATCCAAAGCGTCGTAAAAATTTTCAGCGTAAGCCTGCGCGCGGAGGAAATTGCCCTTGTAGTCGAGCTGAATTTCCATTTTGCTATCCATTTTAGCCTGTTTGCCCTCTTTTTTAAGATATATTTTGCAACGGGTATCATCCTCAAAATACTTATCCAGTTTGCTTACTTTTTTGATGATCAAGTCGTTAAGTTTGTCGCTTAATTGATAATTTTTTACAACAATTTCAATGCGCATAATTTTTCTCCTTTATAAGTTTATTTTGCTATTAATATTATCTGCCCTTTATAAAACAGAATTCGCCGGACATATAATCGACCGTAACAGAATCTCCGTCGGCAAGTTTCCCCTCTATTATCTCCATGCTTATCTTGTCGGAAATTTCACGCGTTATCGTGCGTTTTAGGGGCCTTGCGCCGTTTTCTTCGCTATATCCCATATCGAGCACCGCCTTTTTTGCCGCAGGGGAAACGTTGAATTTTATGTTTTGCTTCGCAAGCATTTTTTCAACGTCCGCAAAGAGTATATCTGCAATTTGCAAACATTCCTCCCTCGTAAGGCGGTGGAAACAAATTATATCGTCAACGCGGTTTAAAAATTCCGGTCTGAACCTCTTTTTCAATCCCTCGCTAACGGACGTTTTCATCGCATCGTAGTCAAAACCCGAAGACGAATTATCCACAAAACCCAAGCGGGACTTTTCCTTCGGAGGTGCCGCACCCACGTTAGACGTCATAATTATGACCGT
>CAJOMS010000070.1 GCA_905235795.1 uncultured Clostridia bacterium
GAATATCGCCGCCACGGTAGACGTTAAAAAGGTTGCCGAAATGGCGCTTAAAGAACCGAACGTGGTATTTTCGGCCGACTACCAGTATATGTGTTCCGAAAGCGGTCAATCGCTTATGAAGAACACGATAAAAGAAAAGGGACTTACGGGCGTAGTCGTATGCTCGTGTTCTCCCCGTATGCACGAAGCGACTTTCAGAAAGGCTGCCGAAAGCGCCGGTCTTAACCCGTATATGGTTGAGATAGCGAATATAAGGGAACATTGTTCGTGGATACATAAAGACGTTGCCGAGGCGACCGAAAAGGCCGTTATACTTATGCGCGCGGCAGTGGCGAAAGTAAACCTTAACAGTTCGCTGATTGCCGGCAAGAGCGACGTGGTAAAGCGCGCGCTCGTTATAGGCGGCGGCATTGCCGGCATACAGACGGCGCTCGATATCGCAGAGGCTGGCTATTACGTCGATATCGTCGAGAAAAAGCCGACGATCGGCGGAAAAATGGCGCAACTCGATAAAACTTTCCCCACGCTGGACTGCGCTGCTTGTATCCTTACGCCTAAGATGGTGGACGCTGCGGCAAGCGATAAAATCAAGATATATTCTTACAGCGAAGTCGAAGAAGTGCACGGTTTCGTCGGTAATTTTACCGCGAAGATCCGAAAAAAGGCAAGACACGTAAACGAGACGTTATGTACGGGCTGCGGGCTGTGTACGGAAAAATGTCCTTCGAGAAAGGCGCCGAACGAATTCAACCAAGGTATGAATACCCGTTCCGCTATATATATACCGTTTGCGCAGGCGGTACCTAAACTCGCGCTCATCGATACCGAAGCGTGCCTTCACTTCAAAACGGGCAAATGCGGGCTGTGTTCGCGCACTTGCGAGGCAAAGGCTATCGACTTCGATCAAAAGGATGAAATTATAGAGGAAAGGTACGGCGCGATTGTCGTCGCTACCGGCTACGACGTGATAAAACTCGACAATTTTGAAGAATATGGTTACGCGCATAATAAAGACGTGATAACCTCTTTGGAACTTGAAAGGTTGATGAACGCCGCAGGTCCCACGGGCGGAACGTTACTTCGCCCTTCCGACAACACTCACCCAAAAAAAATAGTTTTCGTTCAATGCGTCGGCTCGCGCGGACAACGCCCGTGCGATAAGCCGTATTGTTCTAAAATATGCTGTATGTACACGGCTAAGCACTCTATGCTTATAAGGGAAAAGTACCCCGATACCGAGGTGTACGTATTCTATATAGACGTGAGGACGCCCGGCAAGAACTTCGATGAGTTCTACCGCAGGGCAGTTGAGCAGTACGGCGTGCATTATATAAAAGGTCAAGTGGGCAAAGTGGTGGAAAACGACGGGAAACTTTCCGTTTACGGTTCCGACCTGCTTATGAACGAGCAGGTGGTTATCGACGCGGATCTCGTAGTTCTTGCCGCCGCGATAGAGCCCGATAAATCGGCTAAAAAGGTTGCGACCATGCTCACGACGAGCATCGATACGAACAACTTTCTTACCGAAGCTCACCCGAAGCTCCGCCCCGTGGAATCCGCTACGGCGGGCGTGTTCCTTTCGGGCGTATGTCAGGGGCCGAAAGATATCCCCGAAACGGTAGCGCAGGCGAGCGCGGCGGCAGTTAAGGTAATAGGCCTTTTGGCAAAAGACCAAATAACCTGCAATCCGTGCGTTGCGGGATCGAACGAGCTGCTGTGCAACGGCTGTTCTTCTTGCGAAAAAGTTTGCCCGTACGGCGCGATAACTTATATGGATAAAGAAGTAAACGATCACGGCAAGAGGGAAGTGCGCAGGCTTGCTTACGTGAACGAGGCGGTTTGCCAAGGTTGCGGAGCGTGTACCGTGGCGTGCCCGTCAGGAGCGATGGATCTTAAAGGCTTCACTAACAGCCAGATAATGGCGGAGGTAGACGCGATATGCAAGTAGAAAACAAGGAATTTAAGCCTACGATAGTGGCGTTTTGCTGTAACTGGTGCAGTTACGCAGGCGCAGACCTTGCGGGAACGGGAAGAATGCAGTATCCCGCAGACGTTAAGATAATAAGGGTGCCTTGTTCGTGCAGAGTCAACCCGATGTTCGTACTTCGCGCTTTTCAACGCGGGGCGGACGGGGTGATACTGTGCGGCTGCCACCCCGGCGATTGCCATTATTCTACCGGCAACTATTATACGAGAAGGCGCATGACCATGCTGTTCGACTTTCTCGATTATCTCGGCATAGAGCGCGCGCGTACCCGCGTGGAGTGGGTATCCGCCGCAGAGGGCGCAAAATTTGCCGCCGTTATGAACGATTTTGTTAAGGGCGTACGCGAGCTCGGCCCCAACAAACGAATAACAGACTTACGTTGTAAGCCCGAAGAAAAGGAGGGTGAATGATGCAACAAGTTGTTGATATTATGCGAAAAAGGGCACTTCAGCTGCTCGGCAGCGGAACCGTAAACAGAGTTATAGGGTGGAAGAACGGCGAGTTCGGCTACGACCAGACGCCTGCCGTTTTCAAGACCGAAGACGAGCTTAGCGCGCTTGTTTACGATAGTTTCAGCTCGCCAAACCTTTCAAAATATCTTATAGAAGAAAGCAAGAAGGAAGGAAAAATCCTTGCGTTTTTAAAGCCGTGCGACACTTACAGCTTCAACCAACTTATAAAGGAGCACCGCATAAATCGCGACGGGGTGTATATCGTCGGCATAGAATGTTGCGGTATGGTTGATATAAATAAGCTGAAAGCTCTCGGCGCGGTGGGCGTAAACGGAATTGCCGACGACGGCGAAACGATAACCGCCCACACACTTTACGGAGATAAAACTTTTAAAAAAGAGGAAGTTTTACTTGAAAAATGCCTTGCGTGCAAGGGCAAAAAGCACGTGGCGTTTGACGAGTTGATAATAGTAAACGCGCAGGACGACGAGGCAAAGCCCCGTTTTGACGGCGTGAAGGAGATAGAGGCGATGACTCCCGACGAACGCTTTGCGTTTTGGCGCAGTCAGCTTTCAAAATGCATCAGATGCAACGCGTGCAGAAACGTTTGCCCCGCGTGTTCTTGTTTGCAATGCGTGTTCGACAACCCGAAATCGGGCGTGGCGAGCAAGGCTACGCCGGATACGTTCGAAGAACAAATGTATCACGTTATAAGGGCGTTTCACGTGGCGGGCAGATGCACCGATTGCGGCGAATGTAGCAGAGTTTGCCCGCAAAATATTCCGCTTCATCTGCTCAATCGTAAATTTATTAAAGATATGAACGAATTTTACGGGGAGTATCAGGCAGGTGCCGATACGGAGACGCGTCCCCCGCTCGTCAACTACACCGCGGGCGACGTTGAACCCACCGTAATTTCCGATAAAGGCGGTGATAACTGATGTTTAAAATAAAAAAGACGAAATTAAACGAGCTTTTTGCCGCCATAAGCGATGGCAACGTGCTGTATGTCCCCTGCAATATTAAGGGCGATACGGACTACGCCGTTTGGGGCGAAGGCGCGGAAGCGGACCTCGAAACTTTAAAAACGGTAAAATCGGCAAAGAGCGTGTTCTTTCCGCAATGCGAAGATATCGTTTCGTTTACGCGTGAGGGCAAAAACGTAACGGTCAATTCCATGCAGAGGGAAAGCGAGGACTTCGTCGTGTTCGGCGTGCGTGCGTGCGACGCTAAGAGTTTTGAAATTTTGGACAGAGTTTTCCTCTCCGATCCGGTCGATACCTTTTACAAGACTAAAAGAGAGCACGGCACGATAGTTGCGCTGTGCTGTACCCGCCCTGAGGAAACTTGTTTTTGCAAGGCTTTCGGAATAGACGCTTCGGCACCCGCCGGCGACGTTACCACTTGTTTTAATGGCGAGTATCTTTATTGGCAGCCCGTTACGGAAAAGGGCCTAAATCTCACGAAAACGCTACAAAACCTGTTTGAGAGCGCGGATGAAAACGACGAACTTGCCGTTGCGGACGAGCAGAAAAATATTCGGGAAATTTCCGAAAAATTGCCGCTTTCCTCACTCGACCTTTCGTATTGGGGAAAGGACGACCTGCTTGAAAAATTTAACTCTCCCAAATGGGGAGAACTTTCGGAAGCGTGTTTGGGGTGCGGGGCGTGCACCTTCGTGTGCCCGACGTGTCAATGTTACGACGTGCGCGATTTCGACAAGGGAAACGGCATACAGCGCTACCGCTGTTGGGATTCCTGTATGTATAAAGATTTTACTATGATGGCGCACGGCACGCCGAGACCTACGCAGATGCAGCGTTTCCGCCAAAGATTTATGCACAAACTCGTTTACTTTCCAAGCAATAACGACGGAGTTTTCAGTTGCGTGGGGTGCGGCAGATGCCTTGAAAAATGCCCCATACACATGAACATCGTAAAGGTCGCAAAAGCCATCGGAGGTGAAAAGGATGAATGACATGTTAATACCTTCCGTCGGGGTGGTTACGGAAATACGTAAAGATACGCCCGACGTAAAGACTTTCCGCGTAGTGGGTATAGACGGGAAGAAACCCTTTGAACATATCCCCGGACAATGCGCTATGATTTCCGTGCCCGGCGTGTCGGAGGGAATGTTTTCGATAACTTCCTCGCCTACGCAGAGCGAATATATGGAATTTTCAATAAAAAAATGCGGTTGTTTGACGGAGTGGCTGCACTCTATGGAAGTCGGTCAGCAGGTTACCGTAAGAGGGCCTTTCGGAAACGGATTTCCCGTGGATACGGAGCTTAAAGGCAAGAACCTTATTTTTATTGCCGGTGGCATAGGGCTTGCGCCGTTGCACTCGGTTATAAATTACGTGCGTGCCAACCGCGAAAATTACGGAAAAGTAACCGTAGTTTACGGCTCGCGTTCGAAGGACGACCTCGTTGACATAAACGAAATACAGAACGAATGGATGAACGAGAAGGATTTTGAAGTTCATCTGACAATCGACAGACCTCAGGAGGGCTGGGACGGCCACGTTGGTTTCGTGCCCAACTTCGTCAAAGAATTAGGACTCAACACGCAGGATACCGTTCTGCTTTGCGGCCCGCCTATAATGATAAAGTTTACGCTTGCGGGGCTTATAGAACTCGGTTTTGAAAAGACGCAGGTCTATACCACCATGGAACTCCGCATGAAGTGCGGCATAGGCAAGTGCGGCCGTTGCAATATCGGCGATAAATACGTCTGCAAAGACGGGCCGGTGTTCAGGTGCGACCAACTCGACGAAATGCCGTCTGAATATTGACGTATTAAATTTTTGAATATTGACGTGTTAAAGCGGTCGCTTGCCGTTCGCGGCGAGGGCGAAAACCGATAAATTTATTATAAGGAAGAAAAATATGGAAAAATTCGTAGAAGTCTATATCTACGGCAAGAAGTACAGCGTTCCCGAAAGTTTAACTATAATGGGCGCTATGGAGTATGCCGGATATCAGCTTGTGCGCGGTTGCGGGTGCAGAAACGGTTTCTGCGGCGCGTGCGCCACAATTTACAGAATAAAGGGCAAGCAGGAATTACACGCGTGCCTTGCCTGCCAGACGCAGGTTGAAGAAGGAATGTATATAGCTACGTTACCCTTCTTCCCGTTGGTCAAACAGGTTTACGATATCGAAAAAATCAAACCGACCGAACAGATAATGATGCAACTCTACCCCGAAATTTACGCTTGCGTCGGTTGCAACGCCTGCACCAAGGCTTGCACGCAAGGGCTTAACGTAATGCAATATATTGCTTACGCTCAGCGCGGAGAATATGCAAAATGTGCGGAAGAATCTTTCGATTGCGTTATGTGCGGGGTGTGTTCTTCACGCTGTCCGGCGGGCATATCTCATCCGCAAGTCGCAATTCTCGCGCGCCGCTTAAACGGCAAGTATATAGAGCCCGAAAGCGAGCACCTTTTGCAGAGAGTTACGGAAATTGCCGAAGGCGGCTACGATAAACTTATCGAGGAAGTAATGAACAAGCCCCTCGATGAAATAAAAGAACTTTACAATAACAGAGAGATAGAGAAGTAGGAGGGGATTTATGTACACGCAAGAAATGCTGGAGTCTATCAAAAAAGTAGAGGCTACCCGCGGCGAAAGGCTGGGTGCCGATCTGCGCAGGATGACGGCCGAAGAAAAAGACGAAGTTTTAAGATCCTTCCACCCCGATTATAAAGAAGAAGGCTTCACCACCCTTAAAGTCGGCGCAAACAAGGGCGAAAAAGTGCCCGTGGAACTCGCCGAAATGTTGGAGGGCAGAAGCCGCATTCTCGATAAAGAATTAGACTTGAATAAAATCGATTACGACGTTGACGTGTTGATTATCGGCGGCGGCGGGGCAGGATCTTCCGCGGCGATAGAGGCTCACGAAGGCGGCGCAAACGTAATGATAGTTACCAAGTTGCGCATAGGCGACGCAAACACCATGATGGCGGAAGGCGGGATTCAGGCGGCGGATAAGCC
>CAJOMS010000071.1:0-6419 GCA_905235795.1 uncultured Clostridia bacterium
GGCTATCTCCTAAACAATACGTAAAAGATTATCTTGAATTGGGATTACTTCACTAATTTTTTCTTGTAAAATTTGTCTCATATGTTTGACAAACCTACACTCGCGGGAATTTTGAAATAAAAAATCGTTTGACACAAATTTGCAAATATTGTATAATAAAAACCTACGGAGAAAAGTGCATGAGTAAAAATCAAATGAAAAACTATTCAAAAAAAACGTACGAGGCATCAAGTCCGACCGATAATTGCAGCAAAAACGCTACCTTGGGTAGCCGTGTGCGCAAAAATAACCCCAAAAAGACTATCGTTTATAAGAGTTACAAGCAAAATTCGTGGAAATCCGACGAAGTCGTTGAAGAACCCGCGGTAGAACAACCCGCGGAGGAAGTTGACGAAGAACCCGCGGCAGAGCAACCCGCGGAGGAAGTTGCCGAAGAACCTGCTGTAGAACAGTCCACCGAAGAAATTGCGGAACAACCCGCTGCAGAGCAGCAAGTTGAAGATGTAGTTGAACAACCCGCAGAGGAGAAGAAAGAAGTTTCGGAAGATCTCCCCGAAGATGATGAAGAAGAGGCGGAGGCTGAAGTTTCTCCTGAGGAAGAAGCGCTCTTCGCGGACGAACCTGATGATGAACCCGTTCCCGACGAGGACGATGCTGACAAGGAAGAACACAAGAGAATGGTAGAGGCGTTGATGCAAGAGCTTGCAATTCCGCCGCGCCGTCGTTACATTGCGGCACCGCAAGAGGTAGCCGAAATAGACGATGAATATACCGTTGAAGTTTGCACCCGCAGTGAGATGAAAGAGAACGTTCAGTCGGTGTTCAAGGCTCTCGTAAAAGAGGGTATAAAGCTCGGCATGCTGGATAAATACGACGGACTTAGCGCCGCCGAAATAAAGGAAGAATACGAGGGCGAACTCGTTTACGAAGTTGCCGAACAGGAGCTTCGCAAAGTCGCTTTAAAGCCCTGCGAGGTAAAGGGCGAAACCAAAGTCGGCGTTTACGCGTTCAGTTGGGACGGAACGGACGTTCACCATATAGGCTATTTGGACGAGCCGGAAAAAGCTCAAAAGCTGATACCTTACCTTGAAAATAAGGACGAATATATATTTAATATATGCGGCATAATCACCGGAGGAAAGTACAAGAGCGTTGAGGCGGACGAAAAGACCGGAAAGATAAAAATTAAAAATTGCGAAGGTCTGCCTTACGGCATAGAGCTTGACGTGGCTATTTACAAAAAACAATCTTAATGCGATAATGCGCGAAAAAGGCCACTAATTGAGTGATATTGCTATCGCAGTGAGATAGCTGTGCAGTGATATCTGCCGTCGCAGAATAACGTTTATTTAATACCTCTAAATAAAAGCACACTATAATTTCGCTTTAAGCGAAGTACGGTGTGCTATTTCTATTTAACGGTAAAATTTTTATTATAGTCGCACTTTTATTTCATTCGTTTCTTGTTCTAAAAAAATAAATGGTTGCGTAAGATAAAACGAATAAAAAAAGGACGGTGTGTTTTATGAACGATAATATCGATTACGCAACTATGATTGAAATACCGGTTTCCACGGCGGAAATTACGGTCAAAAAGCCTCGCTTGTTTAAGCGCAAGCGACACGAAGCGTTAAAGCAGGAACTTATAGATAAAGTTAACGAGGAGGAGACCGTTGAGGAAATATCTGAACCTGCCTGCGAATTTGCCGATACGGTGGAAATAACTACCAAAAAACAGCAAAAAAAGAAAGTAAGAGATAAAAAGTTTTCTTTTGACGTTATCACCGCGCAGGTGGCCGTTATAATAGTTCTTGCACTGACGATAATGCTAACTTCCATTTTCTGGAAAGACAGCGGAATTAATACGTTGATAAGAAGCGTCTTCGCAAACGACGCAAAAGCCGTTGCGGATACGACTTACAGCGAATTTACGCCGCAGATTCCGTCTTCCGCAAACGTTACGCTCGAGAGCGGAATCATGACGTTTGCAGGTGGAAGCGTGTATTCTCTGTGCGACGGTAAAGTTACAAAAGTGGCCGAAAACGCAGGAAAATATGATATTACCATACAGTATAGCCCGAGTTTTACCGCGCTTATATCCGGTGCGGAGTACGCCTATTACGGTGCGGGCGAGAGCGTTTACAAAGCGCTACCCGTGTGCTATTCTTCGAGCGGAGTAAAAATGTGCCTTTACAACGACGGGAAACTTCTTACCGATTATATTATTGATAACGGTAAGATCGTATGGCAAAGCTGAGATTTTCCATACATCCGCTGTTTTTCGTTTTCGGCGTATATTTTGCCCTTACGGGTAAAATTTTTGTTTTTTTGACTTACACTTGCGTTGCGGTGATACACGAGATTGGGCATGCGTCCGCCGCGGCAGGGCTTGGTTACAGGTTGAACAGGGTAGTTTTGATGCCTTACGGCGCGGTAATTTCCGGAGATATAAAGGGGCTTAACTTTAAGGATGAAATATACGTTGCTCTCGCCGGCCCCCTTATTAATCTCGAATGTGCGGTAATTTTCGCGGCGACGTGGTGGGTATTTCCCGAAAGTTACGCTTATACCGATACCGCCATGCTCGCGTGCGTTTCGATAGCTCTCGTAAATTTGCTGCCATGCCGTCCGTTGGACGGAGGAAGAGTGCTGCATGCGCTGCTCAATTTGTATGCGAGCAGAAAGGTGGCTGACGTAACTTTGAAGATAACCGGCATCGTGTTTTCGTGCGTTTTAGCGGGCTTGTTCGTCTTTTCGTGCTTTTACACGGTAAATCTTTCGCTACTGTTTTTCGCCCTTTTCGCCATATTCGGAACCTTCTTTACTGGTAGGGATAAGGGCTACGTAAAAATTTACGAAAACGCGTATGAACGCGCGATGAAATGCGGCGCCGAAGTGCGCAGGATAGCCGTTTGCGAAAACACCTCGGTTAAGAGGATTCTCGCCTTGACTGACAGTGAAGTCCTTACGGAGATAGCCGTTTTTTCCGCCGACGGACGACTTTTAAAAGTTATAACCCCTAAAGAGGTGTGCGATTTGCTTGCCGGGGACACCCTTTATTCTCAAATAGGCGATCTCTTGGCAACGGAAAAGTAATAAATTTAATTTAAAAAATCGGGAAATAAATAAAAATTTTTCTCGATTTTTTCGTTTGGTGTACTTAATTTTTTTCTGTCTGTGGACAATTTCAACTCAACTTGCGGTAAAATCCAAAAATTTCCATAAAAATAAAAAAGATTCCTCGTTTTTTGCCGAAAATTCGTTTTACAAAAAGTTGACCTTATGATATAATATACACGTAAATTTGAAAATCGATAAAAAAATATCGATATATTATTATCTATCTGAGTGAGGGAGCGAAAGAATTATGAGTAAAGTTACCATCATCGGCGCCGGTTCCGTAGGCGCTACGATAGGGTATGCAATGTGTCTGAAGGGCACGGCGTCCGAGATCGTTTTGATCGACATAAACGAGCGAAAGGCGGAGGGCGAAGCGCTGGATATCCGCCAAGGTTTGCCGTGGAGCCCGCAAAACAAAATACACGCGGGGCATTATGAGGACGCGGTCGGGTCGGATATCGTCGTTATAACTTCCGGCGTGCCGAGAAAACCCGGAATGTCGCGCCTCGATCTTGCGCAAATTAACGTTGACGTAATCAAGTCGATAGCGCCGCAAATAACCAAATACGCGCCGGACGCCGTATATATAATCGTAAGCAATCCCGTTGACGTTATGACTTACGTTTTCCAAAAGGTTTCCGGCATACCGGAAAACAGGGTGATAGGTACCGGCACGTTGCTTGATACCGCGCGCCTGCGCACGCGCCTTTCCGAAAACTTTAATATCAGTATGAAGAACGTTCACGCGTACGTTTTCGGCGAACACGGCGATTCTTCCTTCGTCGCTTGGTCGGTATCCAATATATCCGGCATCAGCGTGCAGGATTACAGTAAAAAGGTAATAAATAAAACGAATATGACTCAACCCGAGTTTACGCTCGACGAGATAGTTGACCACGTAAAAAGTTCGGGCAGTTGGATAATAGAGAGGAAGGGGGCGACCTTCTATGCTATAGCCGCTTGCGTAACGCATATTTGCGGATGCATTTTGGCGGGCGTAGATATTGCGCTTACCGTTTCGACGATGCAACACGGCGAGTACGAGGGAGTGGACGACGTTTACCTCTCTACGCTTGCACTTATAGGCAGGCACGGCGTTTGCGGTAAGGTAATGATGGATATTTCCGAAGAAGAGAGAGAAAAATTGAGAATCAGCTCCGATAAGCTGAAAGAAGTTATACATTCAGTTAAATTTTAAAAGGTGAATTATGGAATACCGTATTGAAAAAGACTCTATGGGTGAAATGCAGGTGCCCGCAGATAAATATTGGGCGGCGCAAACTCAAAGGAGCTATCAGAATTTTAAAATAGGCGGCGAAATCATGCCGCGCGAAATAACGCACGCATTCGGCATACTTAAAAAGGCGGCGGCAATGGCGAATTTCAACCTCGGAAAACTCGACGAGGAGAGGAAGAACGTTATCTGCCAAGCCTGCGACGAAGTTATTTCGGGCAAACTAAACGATCACTTCCCCTTGGTGGTATGGCAGACGGGCAGCGGAACGCAATCGAATATGAACGCCAACGAGGTCATAGCTAACCGAGGTAACGAAATAGCGGGTAAAAAATTGCTGCACCCCAACGATCATATAAACATGAGCCAAAGCTCTAACGACACCTTCCCCACGGCGATGCATATTTCCGCCGTGCTGATAATTGAAAACGAGCTGTTCCCCGCGATGGATAAACTTATTGCAACGTTTAAACGGCTCGAGGAGGAAAACGCGGGAATAGTCAAGAGCGGTAGGACGCACTTGCAGGACGCTACGCCCATTGCCTTCTCTCAAGAGATAAGCGGTTGGCGCAATATGATAGAAAAGAACAAACAGCAGTTGACGCTCGCGCTCGACGGTCTTAAAGAATTGGCGCTTGGCGGAACGGCGGTAGGCACGGGGCTTAATTCTCCCAAAGGTTGGGGCGAAGAAGTTGCAAAACAGGTGTCCGCATTGACGGGCAAAAACTTTGTAACAGCAGAAAACAAATTCCACGCGCTCACCTCAAAGGACGATATAGTGTTTGCCCACGGCGCACTTAAAGCGCTTGCGGCAAATTTGATGAAGATAGCCAACGACGTGCGCTGGCTCGCCAGCGGACCGAGGGACGGCTTGGGTGAAATTTTCATACCCGAAAACGAGCCCGGCAGCTCCATAATGCCCGGCAAGGTCAACCCCACGCAATGCGAGGCGATAACGATGATTGCAGTGCAGGTCATGGGCAACGACGTTGCAGTCGGCATGGCGGCGTCGCAAGGGAATTTTGAATTGAACGTGTTTATGCCCGTGTGTATATACAACTTTTTGCAATCCGCAAGGTTGCTTACGGACGGCATCAATTCGTTCAACGACAAATGCGTGTGCGGCATACGCGCAAACAAGGCTAAGATGGAACACAATTTGCATAATTCGCTTATGCTCGTAACGGCTTTAAACCCGTACATCGGCTACGACAACGCGGCAAAAACGGCTAAAAAGGCGTATAAAGAAAATATTTCTTTAAAGCAGGCATGCGTTGAATTGGGCTTCCTTTCGGAAGAAGAATTTGACAAAGTTTTCCATCCGGAACAAATGATATAATAACGATAACACGTGATTTAGGCGGTTTTTTCCCGCAGGAAGGTAAAATGAAATTTGGATATTATCCGGGGTGTACCCTTAAAACCAAAGCAAAAGATTTGGATATCTACGCCAGAAAATGCGCCGAGGCGTTAGGCGTGGAGCTTGAAGAAGTGAGAGAGTGGCAATGTTGCGGCGGCGTTTATACCTCCGCGCAAGACGAGGTAGTAACAAAACTTTCGGCCGTAAGGACTTTAAACGCGGCAAAGGAAGCTGGCGTGGATCTCGTTACGGTCTGCTCGGCTTGCCACAACGTAATTAAGCGCGTAAATGCGGATATGCGTGAAAACGAGTACGTGTCTTCCCGCGCTAACAACTATCTGGACCTCGACGAACCGTACAGGGGCGAAACAAAGGTCTTGCACTATCTGGAATTATTGAGAGACGTCGTCGGTTTCGACAATATCAAAAAAGCGGTAGTCAATCCCGTAAGTTTAAAGATTGCCCCGTATTACGGTTGCTTGCTTTTAAGACCGAGCACCGTAATGCAAATGGACGACCCGGAGAACCCGACTATTCTCGAGGACCTCATTACGGCAATAGGCGGCACGCCCGTCGTATCTGCCGTTCGCAACGAGTGCTGCGGGGCTTACACCACGCTTTCCGCAAGGGAATCCGCCGTGGCAAACAGTACGAGAATCGTCGATTCCTGTGAGAAAAAGGGGGCTGAATTGATAATTACGGCTT
>CAJOMS010000071.1:6484-7009 GCA_905235795.1 uncultured Clostridia bacterium
AGGCTTTGGGGGTGAAGTGATGAACGCGCAAGATAAAATCGAAAACATAAAAAGAATAAGCGGAGTCAATCCGTTAAAATGTATGCGTTGCGGAAAGTGTACGGCAACTTGCCCCAACTTTGCCGCTATGGAATATCACCCGCATCAGTTCGTATATATGATAGAAACGGGCAGAATAGAGGAATTGTTGAAGTCCGATTCCGCTTTCAAGTGCCTTTCTTGCATGGCTTGCTTGGAGCGTTGTCCGCGCATGGTTGAGCCTTCGAAACTCATCGAGGCGGTAAGGCTTACAGTAGAGCGCGAACAGGGGCAAAACTATATGGTGCCCGACGATATACCCGCTTTGCTCGACGAGGATCTCCCCCAGCAAGCGATAGTCGCGGCATTCAGGAAATATACGAAATAAGCGGTAAAACGCACGTTATTCGCACTTTGTGCGATCGAACAATATTTTAAGAGAGGAAAACGTTTTGCAAAAGATAGGTGTATTTATATGTTGGTGCGGCTCGAATATCGCCGCCACGG
>CAJOMS010000072.1:0-6347 GCA_905235795.1 uncultured Clostridia bacterium
CGCGTCGTAATACCCCTCGTCGAGAGTCAGCCCCTCGTAAACGCGCGTGGGGAACTCCTCAACGCACAGCTTAGCTTCTGCCCCGTACGAAAACCCGCGGGCACGCAAAGCGCCGTCGGCAACCCCTTCCAAGTCCGAAATATGCGATTCAAGCGCGTTTTGCAGGGCTTTTTTGCTATCGCACGAGGCGACGACGGGCGTTAAAAAGGCAACCAACTCGTCGCGCACGGCGTACTTTACGGCTTGATCTTCGGGCGAGTTGGAATTTGCTCGCACGTGTATGCGCAGGTATTTTTCGTTCGGTTGGGCGCTCCCCGCGGGAACGCATATTGCGAACGTTAAAATTATTATGGCTAAACATATCAAACTTATGCAAAATTTTTTCATAGTCAACACCTCTCGTCCTTTCGGCGGTAATATTATTGACTGCGCTCACGCTATATATACCTTCACCCGTTAAAAATCCCTAAGCCTCCCCGCGTTTTAAGAGTGCAAAAGGCTTAATCCCCCCGTTTTCAGGGCTTGACCGAAATAAAAAAACGCCCGTTTTTGCGTGAAATAGGGCACTTATCTCATTTTGCGGCGCCAAAAGGGGCAAAACGATGGCAAAACGGCGATTTAAAGGGGCGAAAAACAAAAAACGCGCCATTCCCGCGTGAAATAGGGCACTTACCCACGCGCTGTGCGCACGCGCACGCAAAAAAACGGCAGGGCGCGTAAAAATTAAAGCAAACGGGGTGTATAATGAAGAAAAA
Source organism: uncultured Clostridia bacterium (assembly GCA_905235795.1). Lineage (GTDB taxonomy): Bacteria > Bacillota > Clostridia > Christensenellales > Borkfalkiaceae > RGIG3732. The sequence continues at coordinate 756 of CAJOMS010000072.1, forward strand.
ACTTACCGAGGCTGTAAAATGAAAAAAGTAAACGTATTCAAACGCTTTCTGCGCGGTCAGACTGCCGCCCGACTCAGTTATTTCGAGAGGTCGCTGTTTATCGGCTTGATGTGCTTTGCCGACGAAGAAAAGATCTCCGCAAACCCCGCGTACCTGCGCTCCACCCTTTTCCCCTTCGACGATCTGACCGTTGACGACGTGGATTCCGCCCTTAAAAACCTGTGCGAAACGCTTGGCATGACAGCCGTGCAGGAAGGCGAAGAAAAATACTTTTTTCCCTATTCCGCCGTCTGCAAGCCGAAAAGAAAGAAGGAAAAACAGAACGAAGAAAAAAGAAAAGAACCAAAAGAAATAAAGAAGAAAGAAAAAAAGGGAAGAAAAGAAAGCATAAACGCGTACGCGAACCACAACGGAAATTTCCCCTTTGAAAAGGGCGGAAACAACCCCTTGCAAGAAAACCCGTGCGGGCGTTACCCCAACCGTAATCAAAATTCGGCGGCATACAGCTTCTACCGCAACGGAAAGCGATACTACGAAAACATTCACTTTGAAAACGAGCGCAAGTACACTCAAGAAGAACTCGACGCCCTGATCACCGACGTTGACGACATAGAAATCTGACTTCGCCTCGTTAGCCGAGCGTAAACAGGTTGCGCCGTAAAGGAAACGGACGCTGACGGCGCCATATACGATTAGACGCATACACGGTGAAAGTAAAAATTCAAGAAAAAGAAGGAGCAGACAACGGAATTTAATAAAAAAGAGCGGGCAACGGAAATTTGTGAGAGAAAAGAAAATTGGGGCGTGAAGTGAAATTTAAGGCGTGAAAAAGCGAAACGACAATTTTTAATCGCTTCGTCCAAATAACCTTTCAAAAATACCGTATATCAATTCAGCCCGGCAGACCTACAAACGCCCGACCGACAATCGGAAATTCAGCCCGGCAGACCTACAAACGCCCGAACGACAATCGGAAACTCCCCCCGGCAAACCGCAGCAAAGACCGCCGTTTTTTAATAAACCTATTCATAATTTGCCCAACGCTTTATATTAACCTTAATATCGTTATGAATAAATAACGTATCCCAAAATACGGCGTCAAGCTATTTTTTTCAGCCTCGTTATATTACCGAAACTTCCAAGGTCGCTATCCGGGGAACCGACTCTCGATATATTAAGATAGTAACGCGTTGAAAGCATATTTTCAAATAAGTACGTTAAGCTATACCCACTATATTCATTGCACGTTTCCATATTTTCCGGGTAGTACTCGGCGACTCTTGCTTTTTCAAACTCAAAACCTCTTTCCGAAAGTTCTTCGTATTTGTAGGTGGGTAGCATCGTTAAGCCGATAAACTCTCCCAAAGCGTTGTACTCTTTTATGCAAACCACGTCAACGGGCTGCCCGTCTATTTTAAGCGAAATTTCCACCCCTTCAGGCGTGCCGTCGCTCGTTACTCTCATTTCGTACGTGTGGAGGAGGTAATAAAAGTTTCCTGCATCGTCTCGGTCTAAAATTTCATACTTCCCTTCCCACGTGCCCACGGCTTGGGGCAAATTTTGCCAATACGAAACCTCGGGTACTACGTCAGCCGTTTTCTTGGCTCTGTACTCCTTGCCCAAGCAAGATTTATAACTTTCTCGTAAACAACCCGTTATCTTAAAATATATATCTTCGCCTTTTCTCCCGAACTGCAATTCAAAAACTCTTTTTGGTGCGATTAAGGAACTATTTCTTGAATTTGCTCCGAAGGTCGAGCGAAAGTCGAAGAAGTCCATATCGTCGTAAACCTCGATAAAAACGGAATATCCGAGCACCATCCATCTCTTTTCAAAGGAAACGATCGTTTTCTGCCCGTCAAGATCCATAATGCCGTAATTGCCGCCTTCGGGCAGCTTATAGAGAGTGATACCCTCGCCCTCCCAAACGCCGGTATTATCCGGTTCAAAAAAGCTGTAATCGTTTTTATCAAACGTCTGACACGAGCACAGGCACGAGAGCATGCCGCACGCAAGCGCGAGGGTGAGAATTAAAGAAATTTTCCTTTTCATCCTTCTACCTCCGTTACTTTTTCAAGAACCTCTATTTTGGAAAGCATGTAAAAATCTTCATTGCCGTAATAAAGCGGGGTTTCATAGCTCGTTAAATAAAGGCTGTTTTTTGTTACCAGCGTGCCCGGTCTATAATAAATTATGGAATTGTAGCACAGGTCGTAGAAATATTCGAATTCCTGCTCGTACGTAGCGTCGGAAATATGCGCCGCGTCAAGCCCCGTTTGCTCGTAAAGCCTTTCAAGCGCGCCCACTTCCGCAAACATATAGCGGGTGCGGAGTTTTACCATAACGAATTCCCACTGCCTTTCGCCAACTATCGCGCGCGCCGTAACGCCGTTTTCCGTTCCGTCAGAAGTTATATACAGTTCGTACGTTTCGGCTACCTCGTATTCGCCCGTTTCGGCATTTTTTACGATTTTGTCGTACTTGCCCTTCCAGCTTCCCGCCTTTTCGGTAACGTCGCCCAAATAATCCGAAAGCTCGGTTTTATCCGCTATCTTTTTAAGATTGTACTCGTTGCCTTTAAGTTTGCCTTGTATTATGGTAACGGTGTGATTTTCGTCCTCTGTTCTTTCGCCCGTATTGGTTAAAAAATCAACTTCGATTTTGAGATTTACGGTATCTCCGTTTTGCCTCGTCGAAACGTAGAGATATTTGTCCCACATCATTTTGGGTTTCGGGTTGTAGTCGCCATCGAACGCCTCGGTTTGACATAAGCACATCTCGTAATCTTTGAAAACTAACGGCACTTCTTCTCCGTCTATATTTAAGGTCGCATACGCGCTGTGATTGAGCGTAGGCTTGTAAACGGTCATGCCGTCGCCCTGCCAAATCCCTATCCCATCGAAGGCGGATTTCCATTCAGTATTTGAAAGTTTAAGGCAGGAAGTCGAGCAAAACAGCACTCCGCATGCAAGCGCCGCAACCATTGCCGAAATAATTTTCTTCAAAATTTGCACCTCGTAAAATTATTTTTTTTCTTTTTTTCTCTTTTGCTCCGCTTTTGCTACTCTTTTGCGCCTCGAAAAAACGTTTACTTATATATATAGACTTAAAATTTTGCTAAACTGTTACAAAAAATTAAATTTTTCGGAGCCGTACGATACTTGATCGTTTGTTATTATTATACCGAATAAGCGGTAAATTGTAAAGCCCTCGCCCGCTTTAAAGAACCCTCGTCCGCTTTAAAGAGCCCGTGCCCGCTTTAAAAAGCCCGCGTCCGCTTTAAAAAGCCCGCGTCCGCTTTAAAAAATGCGGGCGCGGGCGAAAAATTTAGTTCGTAAATTTCCCTAAATATGCCGATAATGCGCGAAATACGGGGTTTTTAGATAAAATCACCGCCGCGCAAAAAGCCTTATTCCCACTCGATGGTTGCGGGGGGTTTGGAAGTTATGTCGTAAACTACCCTGTTTACGTCCTTTACTTCGTTTACGATGCGGTTGCTTACTTTTTCCAACACGTCGAAAGGAATTCTTGCCCAATCGGCGGTCATTCCGTCAACCGAAGTTATCGCCCTGAGCGCGAGCGTGTAGGTGTAGGTGCGGCTGTCGCCCATAACGCCCACCGTGCGCATAGAGGTCAGTACCGCAAAATACTGCCATATTTCGTTGTTTAAGCCTGCGGCGGCTATTTCGTCGCGGAAGATTTTGTCCGCATCCTGCAAAATTTTGACCTTTTCCCGCGTTACGTCCCCTACTATCCTTATGGCAAGCCCCGGCCCCGGGAAAGGTTGACGCATAACTATATGTTCGGGCAAGCCCAGCTCGAAGCCGACCTTGCGCACTTCGTCCTTAAAAAGATCGCGCAGAGGCTCAATTATTTCCTTAAAGTCCACCACTTTTGGCAAGCCGCCCACGTTGTGGTGGGATTTTATCGTCGCACTCTTGCCGCCCTTGCCGCTTTCGACCACGTCTGGATATATCGTGCCCTGAACGAGAAAATCCACCTTTCCGATCTTTTTAGCCTCTGCCTCAAAGACTTTTATGAACTCCTTGCCGATTATCTTGCGCTTGCGTTCGGGCGCCCTTACGCCGGCAAGTTTATCCAAAAACCTGTCTTGCGCGTCAACTTTAATAAGGTTCATGCCGCGCTCTTGCTTGAAAACGCGCATTACCTCGTCCGCCTCGTCCTTGCGCAGCAAGCCGTGATCGACGAAAATACACGTTAAATTATCGCCCACCGCCCTGTGCATTATGGTGGCGGCGACGGCGCTGTCAACCCCGCCGCTCATCGCGCAAAGCACCTTTCCGTCGCCTACGGTACTGCGAATTTTGCTTACCTGTTCTTCAACGAAGTTGGACATCGTCCAGTCTCCGTGCAAGCCGCAGACGGAAAATAAAAAGTTCCTTAAAATATCCGTGCCGTTTTTGGTGTGCATAACTTCGGGGTGGAACTGCACGCCGTAGATTTTGAGCTCCTCGTTTTGCATTGCCGCGGCAGGGCACGTGGCAGAAGTTGCCACCACCTTGAACCCGCGCGGAACTTTGCTTACGTAATCGGTATGGCTCATCCACACCACGTTCTTTTTGGGCACGTTTTCAAACAGGGGGCTGTTTTTGTAAGTAACCGCCATTTTGCCGTACTCGCGCGTCTGCGCGTGCGAAACTTCGCCGCCCAAAAGGTGAGCTATCAGCTGCGCGCCGTAACATATACCCAAAACGGGCACGCCCAAGGAAAAAATTTCCTTATCGACCGAGGGAGCGTCGGGAGCAAAAACGCTGTCCGGCCCGCCGGTGAATATTATGCCCGAAGGCGCGTATTCCTTTATTTTTTTGATGGGCATATCGTATGGCACAAGGTCGCAATATACCTGCTGCTCGCGCACGCGCCGCGCTATCAACTGATTGTACTGCCCTCCGAAATCGAGGACTAAAACTCTTTCATGCATATATTAACTCCGTAAAAAAATTTATTTTAATTAAAATTTCCCCCGCCTTTACGCCTTTTAAAAATACGCCCGCACTCGTTTTAAAAATACGCACTCACTCGCCGTTTTAGGCAAAAAAAATTCGCTTGCCCGCCTTTACTCGCCGTAGGCTAAATTTTCAAGCATATTCAAGTCTTGCAAAAACAGTGTTCTTTGGGCGACGGGCACGGAATAATTATCGCGCATTTCCTGCGAGAGAGTTTTGGCAAAAGCCTTGTCTTTCGCGGAAATTACGGCATTAATGAGATATTCCGTGGGGTTGAATCTCACGTAATCGACAGTGTATTTTTTTGCTGCGGAAAGGGCTTCGTTCTTCCTGTTAAGGGCGTAGAGCGCGACGGAAAAACTGCCCGCTATATAGTCGGCGTAGGTGCCGGACGCGCCCTCCGCACGGGTTGCGTCCGCGGCGGCAGCAATTTCGGTAAACCCGTCGGCTGTCAAAAATTTTTCGGCGTAGTTTGCAACGAGGGCGTCGGCGTGCGCGGCGATAGACCTTTCCACAAGTATTTTCAGGTCCGCAATATCCCCGCTCTTTTTGTAGGCGCGCTCGGCGCTTTCGGCAGAAGCGCGGTACATGCCCACCTCGTACGTTGCGTTGGAGTAGATATTAG
>CAJOMS010000072.1:6373-8941 GCA_905235795.1 uncultured Clostridia bacterium
ACGATAACGGCGATTGAAGCCAAAGCTCCGCCGATCGCAATCAAAATCGTGTTTCTTGCGTATCTGACCATATATCTACCTGCCTTAAAATTATTTAAGATAAATAAATTATATATTATATAATATCATAACCGAAAGGCAAAATGCAATAGATTTATGCGGTTTTATTCTTATTTTTATTTTGCGGCATAGAATATTTAGCGGAGGTTAAAGTATGATTAACGTAAAAAAATTTTTATTTGCAGCGGTTGCCGTTGCGTTAGCGTTTACTGCCGCCGCGTGCACCCGCGCCGACGACTACGACAAAATAAGCCAACTCCGCACGAACGTGTACTTTGGTACGGACGGCGAAGCGGAGTTCACCGCGTATGCCGAGGAGAGAGAATCCCCCCTTTGCGCGGACGGTATCCCCGGTGAAAGGATAGCGGCGATAGTTATAAAAATAGCTCAAAAATCTGCGTTTTCGGGCACTAATTCAATTTTTATCAAGGTGGGAGACAAGGAATATTCCGCTACGCCCACGGCTGTTGCCGACAACGTTTTGCGGGCGGTGATACCCGTTGACGAGCTGCCCAAGGGAGAGTTTTACGCCGCACTTTCGGGCGAAAAGGAGAGCGCGGCGACGCTGACTTCCGTATTTACGGGCGTGGATCACCGGGCGGCGTTCGAAACGGCTAAAGCCGAGCTTGCGGGCAAACTCGTGTACGACGGCAACGCGCTTACGGGGGAATTTTTCGTGAGGGCGCTGTACGAAAACGGCGTTTCGTATTGGTACGTGGGCTACGTTACGCAAGAAAACGTCTTTTCTTTGCTCATCAGCGAGGACGGCAAGCAGGTTATCGCCGCAAAAGACTTTAAAAACGACGCGAAATAGCTGTAATCGTTTGCGGGGCTTAAACTATCCCGCAGGGAAAATACACTTGCTCAAAGGGCAAATCTCACGGCAAAGCAAGGGCGGCACTTTTTTTTATTTTTGCGTTTGACTTTGTTTGCAAATTAAGATATAATTTAATTGTCACCGCTCGGAAATGCTAACCGTTTCCACAAACAATTTAATAATATTTGGTTTAATGGTATCATTCACGATAGAATCGTACCGCTTTTTCGATTTACAAAGATACCTGAAATATTAAGTTGTTTTGTGAAAACGAGCGTGTGACAACGAGAGTCGGTGCGTTCTATAGGGTGTCGGCTCTGTGAGTCGGCACTTTTTTACGAAAATAAAACGGATATAAAATTTATGGATATAAAAGAACAAACTTGCTGTTTTACGGGGCACCGCATAATTGCAAAAGACGAAAAAAATAAAATTTTCGATAAAACGAGAGAAGTAGTTATTTTCTTGATTAAAAAAGGCGTTAAATTTTTTGAGGTCGGGGGGGCTATAGGTTTCGACACGATAGCGGCGCATGTCGTCCTCTCTTTGAAAGACGAGTTTCCGTTTATCAAACTCACGGTCGTGTGCCCCTGTCGGGATCAGGACGTTAAATGGCGAAAATCCGATAAAGCGGTTTACCGCGATATTTTAGCCCGCGCAGACGACGTGGTCGTTTTGGCAGACGCCTATTTTGAAGGTTGCATGCAATTAAGGAACGAACGCTTGGTCGACAACAGCAAATACTGCGTTTGCTTTTTAAAGCATAAGGGCGGAACCCAAAATACCGTCGACTACGCGCGGTCGAAAGATCTATTTATTTTTAACGTTGCCGAGTAGTCTTTTTTAACGTTGCCGAGTAGCGGCGAAATACCCTCGTTCGGCAGCGCGAAACTCCTTTGTCCGGCAGCGACAAACACCTTTGCCGAGCAGAGAAAAACGAAAAATTTCCGTTTGCGGTTTTAAAAATTTTTTTATTTTGGTAAACGGGGGCTTGTCTACAGGGGTTGCCATATTTTTGCGCGGCAAAGCGGAAAAAAATTTTTTTGTCGGAAATTTACAAAAACGACTTGACAAATCCCCTTCGCTCAATTAAAATAATAATATAAGTAATATTTTCGGAGAATTGTAATGGCTAAGTTTAAATGTAAAATTTGCGGAAAGGAATTTGAATCCGCCCAAGCCGACGCAGTTTGTCCTTTGTGCAAAGCCACCGGCGACAATTTGGAAGAAATCAAACCCGCTAACCCCTACGAGGGCACTCAGACGGAAAAAAATCTGTTGGCGGCGTTTGCGGGCGAGTCTCAGGCAAGAAACAAATATACTTATTTCGCCTCCAAAGCTAAAAAGGAAGGCTTCGAACAGATTGCGGCTATATTTTTGAAAACCGCAGATAACGAAAAAGAACACGCTAAATTGTGGTTTAAAGAACTTTGCGGCATCGGCTCCACGGCAGAAAATCTGGGCGCCGCCGCCGACGGTGAAAACCACGAATGGACGGATATGTACGAGGATTTTGCCAAGACCGCCGAGGCGGAAGGGTTTCCCGAGCTTGCCGCAAAATTCCGCATGGTGGGCGCTATCGAAAAGCACCACGAGGAACGCTACCGCGCTCTGCTCAAAAACGTCGAGGCGCAGGAAGTGTTTAAAAAAATCGAGGTTAAAGTATGGGAATGCCGTAACTGCGGCCATAT
>CAJOMS010000073.1 GCA_905235795.1 uncultured Clostridia bacterium
AAGTTTTTTGGATTCAAAGAGTTTATAGGTGCCTTCGGGATCGCTCGGCGTAGCCGCGGCGTTCTCGCGCTCGAATATAAAGCCCATCTGAATAGCGTCTGGGTCGCCGCTCGGGGGCAAGAAAATATGGTCGTCGTCCTCCATGATTATCTCAAACTCGGCGGATGCGGCGGTCTCTGTTTCGTTCACGCCGTAATATTTGCCGTTTTCCTTTTTCCAGGTACCGGTGATGCTCATCTCAAGAAGGGAGATTGTGAAGGTGTTATCGCCCTTGAATTCCGCGCTACAGTCAGCCTTTTTGTAAGGTGCGCCTAAGTCGCTGTAGCGCGCGCGGGCAACCGCGCCGTCATATTTCCCATAGAATTCGTAAAATACGTATTTGCCTACTAATACGTCCGCTTTTTCATCTTTGCCCGCATCGGTGTTACCCAAATTAACGCAAGCGGTAAGCGATAAGGCGCAAAACGCCAAACTAACGACGAGTAAAATTGTAAGTAATTTTTTCATTTTCTTCTCCTTGTTCAATGTGATTTTTTATAAAAAACAGCGCTACCTGTCAGACGGCATAAGGATGCCGCGAAAAGTAACGCTGTGTTTTACCCATATTAAGTTGTGGAGCCGACGAAAAAACGGCAGACTTATGCCGTGTCTGTAAGAGATAATCGCAAACTTCATCGGACTTGTCAACTCCTTAAATGCATATTTTATGATATTATACTATATATAACACAAAATTTCAAGTATTTTAAGCTCTGTTTAAGTCATTTCGGCAATTTTTGCAAATCATAATCAGAGAACAATTCTCTCTATAGTATTTCTATCCTCATAATTATTTCGTCTCATTACGTTTTCCGTTTATGTTATTTATAAAATAAATGCAGCCGATTTCAGACTGCATTTACCAACGAACTCGCTATTTGCTTATTTAATTTTACTTTCAATTTTTTCAAGAATATTTAAATTTTGTGCGTTTTATCTTCAAACAAGACTTTGGCGATAAATTCGCCCTGAGACATGGAGCCTAAATCTCCCTCCTTTCTTGAACGGATAGAGACGGTGTTTTCATCGACCTCTTTATCACCTATTATCAACATATAAGGTACTTTTTCCAGCTGCGCGTCGCGAATTTTCTTGCCGATCTTTTCATTTCTGCTGTCAAGTTCCGCACGAACTCCCGCCTGTGCCATCAGTTTGACCAGCGCCTGAGAATATTTGAGGCTCCTGTCGGTAACGTTAAGAACTTTGACTTGTACGGGCGCTATCCACAGAGGGAACGCTCCGGCATATTTTTCTATCAAAAGGGCGAGGGTGCGTTCGTAGCAGCCTATTGAACTTCTGTGAATGACGTAAGGCACCTTCTTTTCTCCGTTTTGGTCGATGTAATACATACCGAAACTCTCTCCGGCGGCAAAATCGAGCTGAATTGTGATTATGGTATCTTCCTTGCCGAAAACGTTTTTAGCTTGTACGTCGAGCTTGGGACCGTAGAAAGCGGCCTCGTCGTCGGCCTCGACGTAATTGAGCCCTATGTCGTCGAGAATCTCTTTCATCTTCTTTTGAGTTCTCTCCCACGCCTCGTCGTTGTCGATATATTTTTCCTTGTTTTTGCCGCGCTTTGAAAAACGGAAAGTAACGTCGTCTTTCATGCCCAGACATTCGAGGAAGTAGTAGCTTAAATCAAGACAGTTTTTAAATTCGTCCTCGATCTGTTCGGGCGTACATATAATGTGACCATCGGAAAGAGTAAACTGTCTTACTCTGATAAGTCCGTGCATTTCGCCGCTGTTTTCATTTCTGAATTCGGTTGCGGTCTCCGAATATCTGCACGGCAGGTCTTTATAGCTCTTTAATCCGTTTTTGAAGATTTGATACTGGAACGGGCAAGTCATCGGGCGGAGCGCCATAACTTCTTCCTCTCCGTCCTTTTCGGGATCGCCCAACACGAACATCTTGTCTCTGTAATGGTACCAGTGGCCGGAAATTTTATACAGATCGCTCTTAGCCATATAAGGCGTTTTGGTGATCATCCAGCCGCGGCGCTCTTCTTCGTCCTCGACAAAGCGGGAGAGAATCTGCATTATTTTCGCGCCCTTGGGCATAAGGATAGGCAAACCTTGACCTACGACGTCTGCCGTCATGAATATTCCGAGTTCTCTGCCGAGTTTGTTGTGATCCCTCTTTTTGGCTTCTTCAAGAGCAGCAAGATACTCATCGAGTTCCGCTTTCTTTTCGAAAGCCGTGCCGTAAATTCTGGTAAGCATTTTATTCTTTTCGTCGCCGCGCCAGTACGCGCCGGTTATAGAAGTGAGCTTAAACGCCTTGATCTTACCGGTAGAAGGCAAATGCGGCCCGCGGCACAAATCGATAAAGTTGCCCTGTCTGTATAAAGATATGGGCTCCCCCTCGGGAAGGTCGTTAATAAGCTCGATCTTATACGGTTCGCCGAACTTCTTCATTATATCTAAAGCTTCTTTTCTGGAAACTTCTTCTCTATCGATTTTAAAATCCGCCTTGATTATCTTTTTCATCTCGTCTTCGATCTTGGAAAGATCTTCCAACGTAATGGGCGTTTTAAAATCTATATCGTAATAAAATCCGTTTTCTATTACGGGACCTATCGCAAGCGTGCACGTAGGGAAAACAGCCTTTACAGCCTGAGCCAACACGTGAGAACAGGTATGACGGTATACGTCTAACCCCTCTTTATCTTTAAGCGTAATAATTTCAAGCGTGCTGTCGGCCTCTATCGTGGAAAAAAGATCCACGAGTTTGCCGTTAACTTTTGCGCAAACCGCGTTGCGATATAAACCATCGCTTATAGCCTTTGCCGCGTCGGCACACGTTGCGCCGTCGTTTAATTCCAATTCGCTTCCGTCTTTTAAAGTAACCTTCATATCTTTATACCTCTCTTAGCCGTTTGTTATAAAAAAGCCCTTAAATCGTATGATTTAAGGACGAAAAATTTCCGTGGTTCCACCTTAATTGCAGGGCTGTCAGCCCCGCCACTCTTTCGTGTTTTTTGTAAAACACCAAACCGGACGCAAAGGTGGTTTCTCGTAAAACCGCCCCGCGGCTTGCACCCACCGCCGCGTCTCTGAAATAAGCCGTGTTTTACGTTACTTGTCCTCTGTTGTATTCCGCTATGTTGTCTTTATTATATCCTTATTTTTTCAAATTGTCAATTAATTTAATTGCAAAAATAAGACTTGCCCAAAATAATTTTATCCCCGAGATATTCTTTAAGATACCCTTCCTCCGCCTCGCTCACCGGCGAAAGCAATTCCGCCTCTCCCACGCCGGAAAGGATTATTTCATTAAGCAATTTATCGTCGCCGTACACCCTCGGGGTAAGCAACGTACGCCTCATATTTCTGAAATGAACGTCGTACACCTTCCCCTTGTCTGCAAACACGCGCGTACCTGCCTTTTCTTCCATAATAAACGCAATAAAGTCCTTCAACTGCTCTACGCTGAAGGTCTTTGGTATATAAGAAAGCACGTTTTCCCACTTTCTCTTTAACGCCGAAAGTCTGAAGTTGAAAAGTCCGTCCACCGCATATTCGTTTTCGGACGAAACCTTTTTAACAATATATTTTTTATCTTCATCTATATCTGCGGATATAAGCGCCGAAATCAATATGCCCCTTTGAATTTCATTCAACCCCAACGGATGCACTTGCCCTACGAAAAAATTATATTTATAATTTACGGCTATCACGTCGGAAATTTTGTCCTCTATCTCTCCCCTTATCAACTCGCCGTAACCACCCGCCGCCTCTATTTCGAGAACGGATCTCTTCCCCTCGTTGTACGCCGAAAAATTTCGCGCCGCGCCGTTCAGCACTTCCGAAAGCCCACCGTAAAGATAAACGATGTTCGATACGTTATGCTCTGATTCCGTAACCTTAAGAATTTCCATACAATAAGTTTATGCCTATTCGGCAAAAATTATTATCGTTAAATGCTTTTCACTCTCCCCTGCTTTTGTCTTGCGAAAAAATTTATTTTTATACTCCTGTTTACTACGTTTTTATAACAAAAGAGCACAGCTTTGCGCTGCGCTCTTTTGAAAGTCAAATTGACTGTACTTTATTATTGTTCGTTTACAGGAACGTTGGGAGCTACAAAAAAATCATTTACACTATATTCTGAAGCAACAAAAGAAATCATAAACTCTGTAGTGTATTCGTAGGATTTAAGAGGATTCTCTTCGTCAACGTTTTTAAACGTAACGGTTGCGGATTTGCTTTTACCTGTTATTTTACCGTAAGTAGCGCCTTTACCTGTGCCGAGGAGAGGTTGCAATGCGTTATACAATTTTGTAGCATCACCCGTTATATAAGCATCATAAAATTCTTGCTCGTAACCCATAATGCAGGCAAGGAGACTTGCAGCCAAAATAATTCCGCCGTTAGCGGAAGTATTACTACTGTTAAGGTCTTTCATGCTGACGGTTTCTTCTGTCTTTATGCTCGGATTCTCGGGATCTTTTGCAACCATAATGGTCATTGACACAGCATAAACGTCGCTGAAATCCTTCATGAATACATCCAATACGTTAGATTGCGTAAACGTTTTCAACTCTGCATTCATAGTTTCGGTCGGTACGTAGAAAGTAGCGGCGTTTGTATCATTTAAATACTCAATATCTACGCCTACTTTGCTGTCGAGGGTGTAATAATCTCCATTTGCAGAATAATTTCTAAGCGTTAATTTGCTTGTCAATGCGTTTTGCAGACGAGCGTCGATAAAGCTATCCATAGTTACGAAATTTGCTTTCTTGATTAAATCGTTAAGCTGAGTAGCTATTGCGTAAACTTCGGTGGAATTTTTACCTTCGATAGTTGCATCGGCATCGAAACCTGCCTCAGCGAGGGAGTCGAGGAATTCTTTTGCGGATTCTTTAGTGTAATAATCTTCTTCGCCTTCTTCAACGATGCATCTATTTACGTAAACCAAACGCTCGTTAAGCGCTTCGAGAGCAAGGGCGAGGTTTTCCGCCTCTTTAGCTGCGGCATCTTCTTCGGTTTGGGTATTTTCACCGGAGCCAGAGCCGTCTGTAGTGCCGCTGGTAGCTTCCCACGTGCAAGCAGAAAAGCTGCAAACAAGGGCAAAGGCAAGCATTAATGATACAAGTTGACTAATAAACTTTTTCATAAAAATCTCCTTTTTAGTTTATTTTTTTAGTTAACATTAGTTTAACATAAATTGAAGCGTATGTCAAATGTTAAACGAACATTAATTAAATAAAATTTTTAAATAAATTTTTTTTGTATATATTTGACATACAATTCATCTATGGTATATAATAATTAGCGAAATTTTATTTTTAAGGTGTAAAATATGGCTAAATATATTTTTGTTACAGGCGGTGTGGTATCCGGCCTGGGTAAAGGTATTACCGCAGCAAGTTTAGGGCGACTTTTAAAAAGCAGAGGGCTAAAGGTAGCGGCACAGAAATTGGATCCTTATATCAACATAGATCCGGGCACAATGAGCCCGTATCAACACGGTGAAGTTTACGTTACAAACGACGGCGCGGAAACCGACCTTGATCTCGGCCACTACGAAAGGTTTATCGACGAAGATCTTAACAAATATTCTAACCTTACGACAGGCAAAGTCTATAACAACGTTTTGACGAAAGAACGGCGCGGAGAATACTTAGGCGAGACCGTACAGGTGATTCCGCACATTACCAACGAAATTAAGGAATTTATCTATCGCGTTGGCAAGAAGACCGACGCCGACGTCGTTATAACGGAAATAGGCGGTACGATAGGCGATATCGAAAGTATAGCGTTTCTTGAAGCGATAAGGCAGATACCTTTGGATGTAGGCCGCGAAAATTGTCTGTACATACACGTGACGTTGGTGCCGTATATTTCGGGCTCAAACGAGTTTAAATCCAAGCCCACTCAACATTCCGTAAAAGAACTGCAAGGTATGGGCATAAATCCGAATATCGTTATGTGCCGTTGCGACGAGCCGCTGCCAGCATCCGTAAAACAAAAAATAGCGCTGTTCTGCAACGTAAAAAGCGATTGCGTTTTGGAAAATCTTACCTTGCCGGTACTGTATTCTGCGCCCATCATGCTTGAAAAAGAAAACTTTTCATCCATCGTTTGCCGCGAGTTGGGCATCGATTGTCCCCCGCCCGATTTGACGGAATGGAATAAAATGTTGCAACGCGTAGAAAATGCTGATAAAAAGGTAACTATAGGGCTCGTAGGCAAATACGTGCAATTGCACGACGCTTATCTCTCCGTTGCCGAAGCGTTACATCACGCCGGATACTATAATGATAGCGTAGTTGATATAGAATGGATCGATT
>CAJOMS010000074.1 GCA_905235795.1 uncultured Clostridia bacterium
GCATCCGGTATGTATCGGCGACAGTCTTATACGCATATCCCGGAGGCAGGGATCCTGTGCAGAGTCCTTCAACGGTCGCTTCCGCTCCCAAAACGGCATCCCGATATTTTTCTATAGCAGTTTTTTTCTTATAGTACTTGTGGTATTTCTCTCTGAACTGGTTCCACCACTTCAGATCGATCGAGGCATTTTGGGTGAACCACTCTGTAATTGGATTCGAAACGCCTTTTATATGCAGAATAGTTGAAAAAGCGGTTGCCAGTGTCATCAAAAGCCCCAAAACCATGATACCGCAAATCAAGCGAGTGCCGATTCTTCTTTGCAGATCCATAATGTATCCTCAAAAATTAAAGTAAATGAACGGGCTATACCCGCCGCTAATCGACAAAACAGCTGACAACAGCAAAATCAGGCACAGAGCGATATCCCTCAAGGCCTCTGTCGTCGCTCTTCCTATACTCTGATACAGCTTCGCTCGAAACCGTCCGCCAATCTGCGTTGAGAGTATCGCGCCGACTGTCAGAATGACTGCTCCGTTTTTTAAATACAGCCAGCTGCTTGAATCCAAGAATCCGTTGCATCCTGCCATACCTCGTATATACATTCCGGCAAGATGCAGATTCTCCGCGCGGAAAATAACCCAACAAGCGCATACAATAATCAGCGTATACAGATGCTTGAGCAGCTGCGGCCATTTGTCTACATGGTAAAAATAGCGCTCCGCAATCTGGAAAAAGCAGTATATACATCCCCAGACGACAAATGTCCAATTCGCTCCATGCCATATCCCCGTCAGCAACCAGACAATGCAAATGTTTCGAATTTGTTTTACGGTTCCGGCGCGGTTGCCGCCCAACGGAATATATACATAGTCCCGAAACCAATCCGTCAGGGAGATGTGCCACCTTTTCCAGAAATCATGAATGGAGTCCGCAACATAGGGATAGTTGAAATTCTCTTTAAAATGAAATCCAAAGCATCTGCCCAGGCCGATTGCCATATCTGAATATCCGCTGAAATCAAAATATATTTCCAGCGAATATGCTATAGCGCCGATCCATGCGGTTGCAGCGCTGATAGGTCCCGTCTTTGCGTCAAAAAAAATATTGTCTGCCAAAAGAGCAAGATAATCCGCAATCAGCGCTTTCTTCCCCAAGCCAACAACAAATCTTCTGATCCCAGCCGCAAAGTCGCTCTCCGTTTCCGTACGGCCTTCAATCTCATCTGCGATTGTCTCGTATCTTACGATCGGCCCGGCAATCAGTTGCGGAAATAACGCGACATAAAGGCCAAGATCAAGAACATTTTTTTGTATGCCGGCTTTCTCATAATAGATGTCAAATAAATAGGACATCATTTGGAACGTGAAAAAAGAAATCCCGATCGGCAGGGCAATCGATATCTCCTGATGGTTCCGCCCCAAAAGCCTGTCAGCCTCCGCACTGACAAAAGCCGCATATTTGAACATAAAGCACAGGGGTGAGGCTCCTTCCGCGCTTCAAAAACGATTTCAGCGATATCGGTCTTTTCGACGATATAGGGAACCTGAAGGCTTTCCATAAAGGAAGCGATAGGAGAGTAGTCCGCATGAAAACCCGGATCGACGGTAATTCCGACAAGCTCAAAATGCTTCGGATAGAATTTCTGCAGCATGGAAAGCCCGGAAGCAAGCACGTTTTTGAAATCGCCGGCAGAAAACTCGGCGTTTCCCAAAATGCCGACCAAAGAATCCAGCACGCCCGCGATTTTTGAAAAGGCTTGATCGGTAAAGGCTGCGTCCGAAAGGTTGCCGTACTTTCTCAGTAGCTCCGCCTGCTCGGCGCATGCCTCCTGCGCATGGCAAAACTCAAACAAATCCTTCAAGGCGGCAACGTAATCCGCAACGGTTGCACACTTGCGCATAACGGCGACTATTCTCGCCCGTTCCGTCTCGAAAAGCTCGCATTCGGCGGCGTCCCCGTATTTGTTTTGCTCGATTAACGTTTGATTTAGGCCACTTTTTAAGGATTTTGAAGTGAGCGCGTTGCGAAGCGTAAAATTTTCAAACCTGTCCGCAACGTCCCTGTCCGGCTGAAAATAAGGGTCCTTTTCCAATGCTATCGCGTCGCACGGGCGCAGGCGATATTTAATCGCGTCCATATAAATCAAGGCAAGCTGCGGCAACGGGTGCGAGGCGAGAGCCTTTCTGCTATCTATAAAATACGGTATGTCATAATCGCCGAAAACCGCGCTTATAACGTTTTTATAGCTATCCGGCGCGCCTACTGCCACGGCGATATCGCGGTATCTCATGCCGCCTATGACTTCGCGGCGAATTATTTTGGCTACGTGATCCATCTCGTCAACGTAATCCACGGCGTCGTACAAAAATATTTTATCAGTTTCCGTTTTGGGCGCCGAAACGCAGGTAGGCTCGTAAAGGTATTTCATTACCGCCTCTCTTTCCGCACTGTAATTTTCGACGCTATCAATAATGCAAAAGTCGCCTATTTCACGCATTAACGCGTCTTTTAATTCATTAGTATAAAGTTCTTTATTCTCCCCGGCGATAGTAAAAACGGTAAGGTCTTGCATGTTTTCGGCTATCGCGCGCATGATCTCTATACCCTGTTTTGTAAGCGAAGAAAACCCCACTGCCATTGCGCTGTGAGCTTTAAAGTCGTTGTTTTTCAAAATTTCCGGCATAAGGGCGAGGTAAGAGTTGCTGTCGTAAACTCCGCGTTCGCCTATAAACTTTTCGTAAGCGTTATAAACGTAAATAATATCCTTAATTTTACCGCCCAAAGCGCCGCCAAGCTCTTCCGCGCTCTCGGCAAGGTCTTGCGGGGTAACGTTTGCGCTTTTAAGTTGAGCGATCAATTCGTAAAGCGTTATAGCCGTGCTCGGGTTGTAGGCGCTTCTTTTGAAACACGCCAGATCGTCGCAGCTCTCAATAAGTATATTTCTGACGGCCATTGCGGACGTCTCTTTATCCAAAACAAGCCCTTTTTCGCGCGAAAAACGGTGTATAAAGCGACTGAAGGAAGTTACTTGCACGTTAAAAGAACCGCCCCCGCAAGCCGTGGCGACTTCCCTTTCAAGGCTCATCGTAAGCTTATCTTCGCAAAATGCGAAAAGCTTGCGCGATGGGTCCTTGCCAAATGCCGCCGCGCACTCACCTGCACGTTTTAGCACCTCTGAATACGTTTTGCACAAATACAATTTCAACATAAGCATATTATAACATAATAGTCTTCCGTTTGACAAGCCCCGCGAGAAACTTAAAACCTTTACTTTAATTTTGCCGCAAAAACCGCGCGGATATTTTGTCGCAAACATTAAAAAAAGTTTACAATTAAATTTACTTATGATATAATACTTTTAATTATATATCGTCGGTAAACTTCGGGCTATGCCCGAATAATGGAGATCTATGAAAAAATTTACAGTTTTGTTTGTCGTATTTGCGCTATCCTGCATGATGGTAGGGTGCAATAGCCAAGTGGTAACCTATAACCCCGCCAAACCGTACTGGCTTAACGAAGGTTCCTACAGCAACGTGGTAGATACGTCTGTAAACGAGGTATGCGTGTATAATGTTACGTATTCCGAAGTAGCTTCGCCAAACCAATACGTTAAAGTTTCTTACGACGAAAGCACATACACCACCACTTTAAAGGCGGAGAAATTTCCCGCTGAAAAAGGCGATTACTGCTACGTTTACTCCACCTCTTACGACATGAAAGGCAAATACACCGTTGACGGTACCGATTACCCCTTCCACGACGTGACCACCACGAAAGTATATTTTACTTGGGACAGCGGCTTTAATTTTAAATATTCCGAGAGAGAAACGCACACAACTCTCCCCGTGAACGCTTCCGCTACGCCCGACGCGAAAGGGAACCGAGTCGTTACCACAGCCGGTAAGGAAACGATAACTTATTCCGGCTCCGTTGCCACCACCACATTTGAAGCGTTGGAAAACGCCGATTATTTCGGCTTGAAAAACGGCTTTAACGGCACTATAAAAAAGATAACTTCCGCAAATTACGTCGATTATAATCTCCTCAACTTCGCGCTGCGCAGTTTTGATTTTTCAACGTCTCTTTCTTACACCTTCTACTCCGCAGACGTTATAAGCAACAACCGCCACCAAATGAGGTTTTCCTCCAAAGGCACCGTTTCGGAAAATATTAAAAATCTTTTGAAAAACGGCGTTCCGCAATTCGGCACTCAGGTTCGCGACGCAAACGGCAAGTACGGCGAGGGCGAAAACCGCTACGACTACGTTCTCAATGCGGAAACTTTCTCTTTCTCGGTCGCTCTTAACGAAACCTACAGCGGCACGGCAATTACCTGCAATTATTTTTCGGACGAAATGAATATGCACCACTATTTGTATAAAATGGAAACTCCGTTGCCTTACAATATGGGCTTGCTCACTTACACTTTAACCGAAATAAAAACCAACTGACCTAAAATATTTAATTTTACCGCCGCAAAAGCTTTGGTTTAGCTTTTGCGGTTTTTTATATAAAACAGTTTGACAAATACCCCCGTAGGGTATATTATAATATATATAATCGAATTAAGAGGCATACTATGGAAGAAAGTGAAGTTTGCGATAAAAAAGCGACGGTAAAAGCCGACTGCGGCGAAAATTCAGCCGTCCACGCCTGTTGCTGCAAGACGACCGTGCGCACCGAGGACGAAAAGACTAAACTAATCAATCGTCTCAGCCGCATAGAGGGGCAAATCCGCGGACTTAAAGGAATGATTGAAAAGGACGCTTATTGCACCGACGTACTGACTCAATCGGCAGCGGCGGTTGCGGCGATAAACTCTTTTAATAAAGACCTTTTGGCGTGCCATATACGCGGATGCGTAGTAAAAGACATACGAAACGGAAACGACGGGGTGATAGACGACCTCGTTTCGACCATTCAAAAATTAATGAAGTAAAAAATTATGGAACAGTACGATATAACGGGCATGAGTTGCGCCGCGTGCAGCGCGCGTGTAGAAAAAGCCGTTTCCGCAGTAGAAGGCGTTACGGTGTGCAACGTCAACCTTTTAACAAACTCTATGAGCGTAGAAGGCACGGCACCGCCTTCCGCAGTGATTGCCGCCGTGCAGAACGCGGGTTACGGCGCAAACTTAAAAAACGCGAAGAAACCGAACGAGAGGCGCAAAGACAATTCCGAAACGTCAAAACTTGTAAAGCGGCTTATTGCGTCGGCGGTATTTCTGCTTATTCTCATGTATTTTTCAATGGGGCACATGATGCTCGGCTTGCCGCTGCCACCGTTTTTTAGCGATAACCACGTTGCGATGGGCTTAGTTCAAATGCTGCTTACCGTAATAATAATGGTAATAAACCAAAGGTTTTTCGTGAGCGGGTTCAAGGCGGTATTGCATAGGGCGCCGAATATGGACACCCTCGTTTCCATGGGTGCGTCAGCGGCGTTTATCTACAGCACGGTCATGCTTTTTTTAATGACTTCGGCACAGGTAAACGGCGGTGCAGATGCCGCCATGGCGTATATGGACGAGCTGTATTTCGAGTCCGCCGCTATGATTTTGACTCTTATAACCTTAGGCAAAACGTTAGAGGCGTACTCTAAAGGCAAAACCACCAACGCATTGAAGGGATTGATGGACCTCGCGCCAAAAACGGCAAACGTGATAATTGACGGAAAGGAAGTTACCGTTCCGGTAGAATCCGTAAAGAAGGGCGATAGTTTTACCGTAAGGCCGGGCGAAAATATTCCCGTGGACGGCGTCGTTACGGAAGGCAACAGCGCAGTTGACGAATCCGCCCTCACGGGGGAAAGCCTGCCCGCGGAAAAGTCCGAAAACAGTTTGGTACACGCCGGGACGATAAACCGCTCCGGTTATCTTAAATGTCAAGCGCTGCGCGTGGGCGAAGACACTGCCCTTTCTCAAATAATAAAAGCCGTAAGCGACGCCTCGGCAACCAAAGCGCCCATAGCAAAAATTGCGGATAAAGTTGCGGGCGTATTCGTACCCGCAGTTCTCGGCATTGCGCTCGTCACGCTTGTAATTTGGCTTGCAGTGGGCGAAAGCATAGGGTTTGCGCTCGCTCGGTCTATTTCCGTTCTTGTAATAAGCTGCCCGTGCGCGCTGGGGCTTGCAACGCCCGTAGCCATTATGGTGGGCAGCGGAGTAGGCGCGAAAAACGGCATACTCTTTAAAACGGCAGAGGCATTAGAGCAAGCCGGAAAGGTCGATATTGTGGTTTTGGACAAAACCGGGACCATTACCGAAGGGCACCCGAGCGTT
>CAJOMS010000075.1 GCA_905235795.1 uncultured Clostridia bacterium
GTTATAATAGGCGTTGCGTTTGCAGGGCTTGTATACGTGATAATCGCGCTGATTATTAAATTTACCAGCGCTGCGTGGGTAAATAAATTGATGCCTGCGGTAATCATAGGACCTATCGTTGCAATCATCGGTCTTTCCCTTTCCGGAACGGCTACCGGCTGGATGGCTACCAACGGAGGGTCTGGTTACAGCTTGATTTGGATACTCGTAGGTACGGTAACCTTCTTGACCATAGTATGGGCGTCCACCAAGGGCACCAAAGGCATGAAGTTGGTACCGTTTATTATAGGTATAGGCGTAGGATATTTGTTCGCATTGATACTTACGGCGTTCGGATATATGTTCAAAGTAGATTTGCTCAAGATCGTTTCCTTCCAGCCGTTTATCGATACGTTCTCGCCGTTTAGTTTCACGAGTATACTCGATTACCCGAAATTCACTTTCTTAAAGGCAATACAAACTAACGGTACTTACCCGATCGATGGTGTAGCTATAGCAAACATTGCTCTCACCTTCGTACCTATCGGTATAGTAGAACTCGCACAGCACATTGCCGACCACAAAAACCTCGGCAATATCATAGAAAAAGACCTCATCACGGATCCCGGTCTCGACAATACCCTCCTCGGCGACGGTGTCGGTTCTATGGTAGGCGCCTTCTTCGGCGGCGCTGCAAACACCACTTACGGCGAGTCTATCGGCTGCGTTGCAATCACCAAAAACGCGTCTATCGTATCAATATTCTACGCGGCTTTGGGCTGCATGATACTTTCCTTCTTCAGCCCCTTCGTTACGGTTATTAACAGCATTCCTAAATGCGTAATGGGCGGCGCGTGCATAGCTATGTACGGATTTATAGCGGTAAGCGGCTTGCAGATGCTTAAGACGGTCGACCTTAACGACAGCAAGAACCTTTACGTAGTAGCCGCGATACTCGTTACCGGTATCGGCGGATTAACGCTCAACTTCGGTACCAACAAGATCACGGGTGGCGCGCTGATTTCCTTCGGCGGACTTGCTACCGCGCTTATAATCGGCCTTATAACCAACTTGATAGTGAATTCCATTCCTTCTCTCGATAAAGAAGATAAGGCGGAAGAAGCCGCGGAAAAAGAGGCGGCAGCGTCCAAACAAGAATAACTTTTAAAAGTTGATCTGCCCGCAGAGACATGGTTTTCTGCGGGCGGATTTTTTTACTTGAAAAATTTTGAGCATAGTGTTATAATACAAGCGAGAAAACTTGCTTGCAAGGGATTTCGAGCGAGGTGTTTCAACGGAGACGGCGATTTGCGAAGCAAAACGCAACGCAACGGAAGTTGCGGCAAAATTAACGATTTTGCACGTATTAATGGTATAATATAATAAAAATCCGAGATAAAATTTTATTTGAACGTTTCTGGAGAAAATATGGAAATATTCGTAAAAATAGGAAACTCAATAGCCGAATGGTTTATCGACGAGCGAGGCTGGGCTATGATTCTCGGCGCTATCGCCGTGGCGGTTTTAGGTTTGCTTGCAATAAAGGTGGTGCTGGCGATCGTTCACCACTTTTTAAAGAAAACCAAATTGCACAGCCTTTCAATCGATTTTATAATGACGATAGCCAAAGTGCTGGTGATTTTTATTTACGTGATCGCTATATTGAAAACGCTTAAAATTGATACTTCCGGCGTGGTCGCGATATTGGCGGCGGGTTCTCTCGCGCTTTCTTTGGCGATGCAATCCGTTTTAACGAACTTTGCAAGCGGAATAATTCTCGTAGGCAACAAACCGTTTGAAGTGGGGGATTTCGTGGAAGTAGGGGGCGTATCCGGCACTGTTCAGAAGGTAACGCTGTTCAATACGTGTTTACTTACGCCGGATAACAAAATTATAACGTTGCCTAACTCGTCGGTTGCGGGCGGAAACATCATAAACTATTCCGTAATGCCCAAAAGGAGGCTCGACCTCGAATTCGGTGTGGCTTACGGCAGCGATATAGACAAGGTAAAGGGAGTTATGATCTCCGTGCTGGACGAGCACGAGCTCGTTTTACATGAGGACGGATATAACGTTCGCCTCTCTCAGCAGGCGGACAGTGCGCTCGTGTTTATATGTCGCTGTTGGGTAAAGGGTAGCGATTACTGGACGGTCAATTTCGATCTTAAAGAGGCAATGACTAAACGCTTCGTAAAAGAAGGTATTGAAATTCCGTACAACAAGCTGGACGTAACGCTTATAGAAAAGAAGTAAAAACGCCGATTACGCGCGAAATACGCGTGTTTTTGAAAAAATCTTTCAATCGCGCGCAAATTCGTTGACAAACTATCGAATTTTAGTATAATATAAAAAAGTAAAGGGGTGCTGCGCTTTTGCGCGGCTGAGATTATACCCGTTGAACCCGCCAAGGTAATGCTTGAAGGGAAGATACTCGTATTTTTTTGCCCCTCTATTTCAGGGGCTTTTTTCTTGCCCCGAAGGAGGTCTTTTAATGTATAACAATTTACTCAAACCCGCTACCTGGTATCTGTTTAATTTCAGCAATGCCCAATCGACGGTGAGAACCATAGCATTATGGTTGACTGTGGCGCTTGCAATAGGCTTTTTGACAACCTTTTTTGCAATCGACCGTGCCTACCGCAAAAAATTCGTTAAAATAGCGCTTACGGTGGCAATCGTTTACACCTGTGCCATAATCGTAACTTTCTTTACGTTCAGATTTATAG
The DNA here is from genome assembly GCA_905235795.1 of uncultured Clostridia bacterium. Classification (GTDB taxonomy): domain Bacteria; phylum Bacillota; class Clostridia; order Christensenellales; family Borkfalkiaceae; genus RGIG3732. The sequence goes on from CAJOMS010000075.1 coordinate 2,706, forward strand.
AAAATAAAGAAAGCGGCGAGTTCGTTGCAACGCTGTTCGTGCCTATTACGCTCTTGATAATAAGTATAGCCGTCAGCGCGCTGATGTTGATGTACGTGCGCAATAAGGCGACGTATATTATTTCCGGAGTGTCGGTGGGCGTAATGTTGGTGATGACGCTCGTTTTTATGGGGATACACTATTCGTCCGGCAAGGGCGCGGAAATGAATTGGATAACCAATGCGGACGTCAATTCTTTAGGCCTGTACTTATCTGCGGCGATATTTACGGCGCTTGTCATAATCGTGGCGTTTTTGGTCGATAAGACGCCTAAAGGCTTCAGTACGAAGGCGATTTCCTACGCGGCGGTATGCATCGCAATGAGTTTTGCTTTGTCGTATTTGCGTATAGTGAAATTGCCTCAGGGCGGCGCTATAACGATTGCGTCGCTGTTGCCGCTTATGATCTATTCTTATATGTTCGGCACGAGAAAAGGTATATTTGCGGGCGCTATTTACGGTATTTTGGAAGCCTTGCATGATCCGTATATAATCCATCCCGCGCAGTTTATTCTCGATTATCCTTTGGCGTTTGGGTGTATAGGATTAACGGGCATGTTCGCGCAAAACAAATCTCTGCAAAAAGTTCCGCAGTTACAGTTTGCGTTGGGCGCCGTGGTGGCAGGACTGTGCAGGTTCGTCATGCATTATTTTTCGGGAGTGTTTGCCTTCGGCGCGTTCGCTCCGGAAGGGCAGAGCGTTTACGTTTACAGCTTGGTTTATCAGGCGGCGTACGTATTGCCTGATATGGCAATCGCAATAGCCGTGGGTGTGTTCGTTTTCTCCTCTAAATCGTTTGTAAAAATGATGCGTAAATATAACGGCACTTTGGAAGTAAAAGCCGATTAACGCGCGAAAAACGGCACTTTTTATTTTAAAGGCGTAAAAACAGGGGCTGCGGCAAGTTGATAAATTTCAACGTGCGGCAGCCCCGTTTGCGTACTTATTATTTTTATAAAACCTTAGATAAAAACTCTTTCAGACGGTCGTCCTCGGGGTGGTTGAATATTTGGTCGGGCGTACCGTCGGCGCGGATTACTCCGTCGTCCATAAACAGCACGCGCGTCGCAACTTCTTTAGCAAAACGCATTTCGTGGGTAACGACTATCATGGTCATGCCCGCGTCGGCAACTTCTTTCATAAGTGACAAAACTTCGCCAACCATTTCGGGATCGAGGGCGGAAGTCGGCTCGTCGAACAGCATGACCTTCGGATTCATCGCTAGAGAACGGACGATGGCGATTCTTTGCTTTTGTCCGCCTGATAGGGTAGAAGGATACGCTTTTGCTTTATCCGCAAGCCCTATACGCGTTAGGAGCGCCATTGCCTTTTCTTCCTCCTCGGCCTTGATCTGCTTAGACGAAACTTTTGGTTTTGTTTTGTCCTTTTTGCGCATAGTTATAGGCGCGAGAGTTATATTTTGCATTACTGTAAGGTGAGGAAACAAGTTGAAGTGTTGAAATACCATGCCTACGTTTTTTCTGTATTCGTTAAGATTGGATTTCGGCGACATCAAATTTCCTTCGAAGTATACGTCGCCCTCGGTGGGTATCTCCAAAAAGTTTAAGCACCTAAGATACGTGGATTTTCCACTGCCCGAAGGACCTATTATTACGACTTTTTCGCCGGGCATAACGTCTAACGTAATGCCGTTTAAAACGTTTAAAGTGCCGAATGATTTTTTAAGGTTTACCGTTGAAATAAGCGGGTTATTCATTGTTTGCCCTCCCTGCGTCCCGAATTCTTTCGTGTGAAACGCGGTCGCTTTTAGAAAGATATTTTTCCAACTTGTGCAATATTAAAGTAAGCACCATTACCACCACAAGATACATAGCGGAGGCTATAAGCAGAGGGAAAAGGTAGTCGAAAGTTCTCGATTGCACGAGTCCCGGCACCTTACCCAGGTCAAGTATGCCAACGTAACCTACGACCGCGGTTTCCTTAACGAGGCTTATAAACTCGTTAAACAGAGGGGGGAGCGTGTTCCTCAGAGCTTGCGGCAAAATTATCCTTATCATCGTTTGCGCGCCGGAAAGGCCGAGCGATCTACCGGCTTCCATTTGCCCGTCGTCTATGGATTCAAAGCCTGAACGGGCTATCTCTGCAACGTAAGCGGCGCTGTTCAAGCCAAACGTTATCGCACCAACGATTATCCCGCTCTTCATCGAGGCAAGTATTATAAAATACATTATAAACAGCTGTAAAACTACAGGCGTGCCTCTGATGACCGTTACGTATATTTTGAATATAGCGTTAAGGAATTTTAATTTTCCGGTAGTTTTATTGGTAAAGCGGACTATTGCGATTATATAGCCTAAAACAACGCCGATTATAACCGCTAAAAGCGAAATGAGAAGGGTGTTGCCAAGACCTGTCAAATAAAGTTTCCATCTGTCTTGCGTAATAAACGCCGCCCGAAATCTTTCGGTCAGCGTCATTGCGTTTAATATACTTAAATTCATAATTTGATAAGTTCAGTTGGGTTTTACGCGTTTTTAACGAGGAGTTGTGCGGGAACTTCGTCCATAAATATTGCGTCGATTTTACCTGTCTTTAATGCTGCGAGTGCGGCAGCGTAAGTTTTGTATTGAACTACCGTGCCGGTTATCTCGCCTTCGTCGATAGCGTCGGATACGGTAAAGTCACCGCTGGTGCCTTCCTGAACGCCTATCTTCAAACCGTCAAGAGAAGCGAGGGTTTCGTAAGCCTTGTCTTCTGCGCTGACGATAGCAAGGTTGGATACCGCATATGGGGTGCTGAATAAAGCGTTCTTCTGTCTTTCTTCGTTTATCGAAATGCCTGCGGCTGCAACTGCGTAACCGGTGTCGTTGTTCATGCTTGCGATAACGACGTCAAACATTACATCAACTACCTGTAATTTATAGCCCAAGTTGTATGCAACCTGGCTCATAATAGCTACGTCCAAACCGACTACGGAAGTGCCTAACATAAATTCGTAAGGAGCAAAGCCGGACTCGGTATACATTTTAAGGGTTTCGCCGCTTTCAGCAAATTCCCAGGTAGTCTGCAAGCCTTCGGGAGCGGTGGCGTTTTCGTCGCCGGCAAGCTCTGAATAGTAGTTGAAATATTCAGCCATTTTGCCGTTTTCTTTCCATTCGGTAATAACTGCGTTTACGGCGGTTTCCATTGTGGTGTCACCGAGTTTCATCGCGATGCCGAACTCGTCTGCTTCAACGTCGGCAACTTTCTTGTAAACGTAATTTTTTGCGGGTTCGCAAGCGGTGAGCGCCATGCACGCGCAAATGGCTGCAACTAAAATTAATGTGATGATTTTTTTCATAATTTTTTCTCCTTGAAAAAATATTTATATTTTATACATCCGTGTTGAATAATCATACATTCCTCACAGAACGATAATATGATAGCACATCAAAAAATATT
>CAJOMS010000076.1 GCA_905235795.1 uncultured Clostridia bacterium
AACGTAATATTCCGCGCCGCTTACGTTATTCCAGATAAGGTAGCCGTCCTGTGTGTAAAAATCCTTTGGAGTGTAAAGTTTAAAGCGGGTATCTTCCGCCTTTCCTTTGCAAGACGCAAGCAAGACGAGCATTACAACGATCACCGCGCTTAGTGCAATAATCAAAACCTTAGTTATCTTTTTCATAATCTACCTCCTATTTTATCGTATTTAAATATATATTGTAATGATTATACAACATAAAATATTAAATGTCAATACTTTTGTGACATTTTTTATATTTTCAACAGGAGACACAGCAGTTAAAAGGATAAATAAATATGCATATGTACATATATGCAAACCGCATGAAAAAAAGGGGCAAACGAGCCCCCTATTTAAAAGCCGAGTTAAAATTCGATCAATCGATAAAAAAGTCTTTGGAAGAAACGACTTTACGCAATTTTTCTATTGCCTTTTTTTCAATGCGCGAAACGTAGGAACGGGATATGTTAAGCAGCTTTGCAACTTCTCTTTGAGGGAGTGCAGGACAACCGCCTATTCCGTACCTTAGGCATAGAATTTTGAATTCGCGGTCGGTCAAAGTCTTTTTTACGACCTGCAAAAATTTGGTTTGCTGTATATTTTTATCTACTTGTTTAAAAACGTTGTCTTCGCCTACGGAAATCAGGTCCATAAAGGTAAGCTCGTTGCCGTCTTTATCCGTTCCGAAAGTATCGAAAAGCGAAACTACGTTTTTATGCTTTTTATTGGAGCGCAGGAGCATGAGGATCTCGTTTTCTATACAGCGCGCGGTGTACGTGGCAAGCTGTACGCCCTTTGACGGTTCGTACGTGTTGATTGCTTTTATAAGCCCGATACTGCCTACGGAAATCAGGTCGTCAACGGATTCGCTGCCTTGATATTTCTTTACTATGTGCGCAACCAGCCTTAAATTGTGGCTGATCAGTTCGCTGCGGGCTTCTTCGTCGCCTTCACGCATGCGTTTAAGGCAGTCTGCCTCCTCTTCCGGCGTGAGCGGGCGCGGAAACGAATTGCCGCCTACGAATGCCGAAGTGAAAAATATGACCTTATTTAAAATTTTCAACAAAAGATCGTATAACATAAAATTGCCCCCAAGTACATAACCGCCTTCTGCACGGTTATTTATGTATATTATTTTTTTTGTGCGTTTATTCTTATTGCGAAATTTTGAAAAAGATGTTATACTATATAAAATATGGAAACTTATACTTTGATTACAGGCGCGACGGGGGGTATAGGCGGAGAGTTTTGCCTTCAATGCGCGCAAAAGAAAGAAAATTTGTTTATAACCGGCAGAAGTGAAGAAAAGCTTAAAGCTCTCGCCGAAAAGCTGACTGCCGAATTCGAGGGTATAAAAGTAAAATATTACCCTTGTATGGTAAACGAGGACGCCGACAGAGCCGCTCTGTTCGATTATATTGACAGAGAGGGAGTAAAGATATCTAAGTTTATAAACGTCGCGGGAGTGGATACTCAGCTGGCTTTCGAAAAGTACACGCAGGAAAAACTTTTATTTCAAACCCGCGTGAACTTCGAGGCGGCGGTTTCGCTTACGCGTTACGTTATCGACAGGCGTGCGGACGGACTTAAAATTTTGATTGTAAGCAGTATGTCTGCCGCGTGCCCGATGCCCTATTTTGCGCTTTACAGTGCGACAAAGGCGGCTTTGGTAAACTTTTTCAGCGCGATGCACGTCGAATTGAAGCCTTTGGGTATCAACGTTACCGTGCTTATGCCCGGCGGCGTACCCACCCGACCGGATATAATAAGGGACATCGAAATACAGGGGCTTAAAGGCAAGTGGTCGTCCAAGCCGAAAGATTTCGTAGTAAAAAAAGCGCTTGCGGGCCTCGATAAAAACAAGAGGATAGTCGTACCGGGCCTCGCAAACAAAATAACTTACGTCGCCACTAAAATCGCGCCGACAAAGTGGTCTATGGCTTTCGTCGCAAAGAACTGGAAAGGTAAAGAAAAAGACGCTTTTAAATAATTTTATCGCCTAAAATATTAGAATTATAATGGGAGGAGTAAACTATGAGCTACGCCGATAAGGTATTTATTTCAAACTGCAAGGACATACTTGAAAACGGTGTGTGGGATACCGACAGGGAAGTTCGCCCGCGTTGGTTGGACGGAACCCCCGCGCATACCGTAAAAAAATTCTGCATCGTAAACAGGTACGATCTGACTAAGGAATTCCCCATGATAACCGTAAGAAAAACGGCTTTCAAATCCTGCGTGGACGAGCTTTTGTGGATTTGGCAGAAAAAATCCAACAACGTGCACGACCTTAACAGCCATATTTGGGATTCTTGGGCAGACGAAAGCGGCTCTATCGGCAAGGCTTACGGATATCAGCTGGGCATTAAACATAAGTATAAAGAAGGCGAGTTCGATCAGGTCGACAGGGTGCTTTTCGATTTAAAAAACAACCCCACTTCCCGCAGAATTTTGACTAATATTTACAACTTTCAGGACCTGAACGAAATGCACCTGTACCCATGCGCGTATTCCATGACGTTTAACGTGTCCGGCGATACCTTAAACGGCATTTTGAACCAGCGCTCTAACGATATGGTGGTTGCAAACAACTGGAACGTAGTGCAATATTCCGTTCTGCTCATTATGATGGCGCAGGTAAGCGGACTTAAAGCCGGCGAACTCGTGCACGTCATCGCAGATGCGCATATATACGATAGACACATCCCCGTGCTCGAAAAAATGCTTGAAAACCCGCAATATCCCGCACCGAAACTTATAGTTAATCCGGACGTGAAGGATTTTTACGACTTTACGGTGGACGACTTCGTGCTGGAAGGATACGAATCCACGCCGCTCAAAGATAGGCTGGAGGTAGCCGTATAATGCGAGCAATTGTCGCCGTGGACGAAAAATGGGGCATCGGCAAGAACAACGCCCTGCTTTTCGAAGTCCCGGAGGATATGAAGTTCTTTCGTGAGACCACGCTCGGCAAAGTTATCGTAGTCGGCAGAAAAACGCTCGAATCCTTTCCCGGCGGTCGCCCGCTTAAAAACCGCGTTAACGTGGTGCTTTCGTCTAAATTAAACGAAGTGGAAGGCGCGGTTGTCGTAAACGATATCGACGCGTTAATGCGCGAAATAGGGCACTTTCCGCCGAACGACGTGTTCGTTTGCGGAGGAGAAAGCGGGTATAGGGCGCTGCTGCCTTACTGCGACGAGGCCCTCGTTACCAAAATTTTCGCCGACGGTAGCGCCGGTGCGTTTTTCCCTAATTTGGATGAAGTCCAAAACTGGGAACTTGCCGAAACCTCGCCCGAAAAGGAAAGCAACGGCTATAAATTCACATTTTGCAAATACATAAACAAAAAGGTAAAAAATTGACTTTATGAAAAAAATACACGCTAATTTGCTTTTGGTTTTAGTTACCGTGATTTGGGGCGGCGGATTCATTTTCGTTGAAGCGTTGCTCGATTTCGGCGTGCCTGCCGGCATGGTAACGATGATTCGCGGCATTATTTTTTCGATATGTGCGTTTGCGTTGTATTTTAAATATATTTTTAAAATTACGAAAAAAGACGTTAAGGTGGGGCTAATTGCGGGCATCACCAACGCTTTTGCGTTTTTATTACAGGCGATAGGACAGTCTTACACGACGGCGTCGCATTCGGCGCTCATAACGGTAACGTACGTTATTTTCGTGCCGTTATTCTGTCGTTTGTTTTACGGTTCGAGCCTTAAATTAAACACCTTGATTGCCGTGTTGATATGCGTTTTAGGTACTTTTTTGCTCGTGGGCGGCTTCGGAAAGGTAGAAACCGACACGCTGCTCGGCGACGGAATCGTGCTGCTCGGCGCTATGATGTTCGGCGTAAATATTGCGTATCTCGGCCACGGCGGCAAGGAAACGCATTACGGAGTCGTCAGCTTTTTTATGGCAATTACGTTGGTTGTCGTTTCCTTTATTTACAACCTATTTGCCGGGACTTTATATTTGCCTACGACGGGCAACACGTGGAAAATAATCGGGTGCTTTGCGTATCTCGGCATTTTATCTTCCACACTGTGCCAGATTTTGCAGGTCGTGTGCCAGCGCTACACTTCACCCGTTTCCGCGTCGGTAATTATGACGCTCGAAGGTTTCTTCGGCGGTATATTTTCGGTGATATTCGGCGAACCGATCACCTGGAACCTCGTTGTTGGCGGGTTGTTGATAGTCTTTGCGCTTATGTTGCAGGAGATCGACCTTGACCACGTTAAAAAATTAATGAAAAAAAGAGAATAGTTTTATAAAACAAGCAAATACTACTGCTGTCAGCAATCGATAAGTTTTTGCTTACGGCGGTAAACGAAAACCCAACTGCGGTTGCTTTCATATATAACCTCGGCAACCGCAGGTAGCCTCCTTGATGAAGCCCCTGTGATTGCAAGGGGCGTTCGAAGGAAAGGCTTTCGGCTTTTCCTTCTTTTATAATTTGCCCGAATTAGGGCGTGGCGGTGACCGTATGAAAAAATTTTTATCTGTCTTATTTATCCTTGTATTAACGCTTTGCACCGTGGCGTTTTCTGCCTGCAAGCCCAAGCAGGACGATTCTCCCGTTATAGACGACCCTCCGACAGGTCAGGAAGAACCGCCCGTAATTGTCGTGCCCGAATATAACGTAATCGTCAACATAGAATTGCGTGAATATTCCCCGGTTGAAGAAGATTCTTCCACCGTGATAGAGCGTTCCTACGCCACCGTTTACGGGTTAGAGGCCATAGGCGAAGGTTCCATTACATACGGTAGCGCCGTAGCTATTGCCTGTGCTTTGGCGGAGACCGACGACGAAGTCCCTTCCGGAGAGGAAGGCGTTTCCCCCGCCGATTCCAATGAAGAAACACCCGAAAACGCGCAATATTTCACATATTTTGTAACGTGTTTAAGCGTTGTTGAAGGCGCCGCCGAATACAACCTTTACTCTTCCGACGGCGAGGTGTACACCGCCGAATTTATCGGCGCGGATCCCAATACGGATATAGCCGTTTTGATGGTTCACGGAAAATTTCAAACGGCGGAATTCGTTTCGGACAGTTCGTCCGTACGCCTCGGCGATAATATGTTTGCGGTAGGTTTTCCCGTAAATGCGGGTGCGGGAGTAGTAAAAAACACCACTCTCGGTGCAAAATCGCACACCGTTAACGTCGGCCCTAACGTCTATAACCTTATGATAGTCAGCGACGAGTTGAACGCCGGCTATGCGGGCGGCGCGGCTTACGTTTTAAACGGCGGGGCGATTTGCGGGTTGATCGCCATGATAAACGGCGTCTCTGCCGACGGCTACTCGTTCATCATCCCGTCTGATACTGTGGTAAGCGTAGCAAAGGAACTCATAGGCACCTACGGCGACGGTTACGGCTATATCGCCGGCAATTTTTATCTCGGCGCCACTTACGAAGATTCCCGCATGACGTCCACTAAGTACGTCTATATTTCATCGATAGATACTTCCGGCAGTATGTATTTGGGCGGAATGCGCGTGGGCGACAGAATTACTCACGTTGATTTCATTCCATACGGCGAGGGGGAAGTTTTGTCTGCAGACGTGTCGTCCAAGGCGGAACTCGAAGCGTTTATCCGTTCGTTAACCCAACTTAAAATAGGCGATAAATTGTCGTTCAAGTACGTTAGGGATAGGTTGTCGTCCTCAAGAGACGTTTCTATCGTTCAATACGTGTACGGTGCCGAAGTTATCGTCTGATTGCCTCGCTATCGGTTTTTATAAAGAAAACTGCTGCCGCCTGCACTTCGGGCGGCGTTTTTTATAGGCGGTTTTGGACTTATGAATATTTATTCGTATAATCGAACTTAAAATTTATTAAAAAACAAATATTGTTTTAAAAAATATTGACATACGTTTTTTTGCGTATTATAATGTTTGTATAGGTATTGAAAATCAACGGGAGGTAGATTATGAAAAAGATAACTAAGGTTTTGATTATTGCACTAAGCGCGGTGATCGTTGTAATGCTCGCATTGCTTTCGTCTTGTAAGGGAAAAGCGGAAGATACCCGCTTTAAACTTTACACTCCAAAGGATTTTTACACACAGGACGGCTACCTTATCTGGAATAACGTAAGCGGCGCGGAATATTACGTT
>CAJOMS010000077.1 GCA_905235795.1 uncultured Clostridia bacterium
AAGTTCATGACCTTTTCCTTGATGGTCTTCTTGTCCATCTTTTTATTTACAAGGCCGTAGCCTACATTATCAAACACATCGTAATGAGGGAACAGCGCGTAGCTCTGGAACACCATGCTGGAGTCACGCTTGTCCGGGGTCAGTTCGTTGATGCGTACGCCGTCCAGCAGGATCTCCCCGTCACTGATGCCCTCAAAACCCGCGATCATACGCAGGGTAGTGGTCTTGCCGCAGCCGGAAGGCCCCAGCAGCGTCACGAACTGACCGCTGGCAATATCCACGTTGATGTGGTCCACTGCCAAAAACGTGCCGGTCCCTTCATGGGTCACATATTCCTTGGTCAGATTTTTTAACTGGATGCTCGCCTGTTTTGCCATTTGTCAATTCTCCTTTTCTTGCTTGCCAAAATTTCCCTGTACTGTGTTGCCGCCGGCCGGCGCAGCCACGCTGCGCCTTTTCCTACGCCCCGCACAGGAAAAGGCCTCCTGCGCAACACGATCCAAACAAATTCAGTGACGCTGTTTATGCCTGACTTTTCTGCGGATTGCTGCCCAGCCTGTTCAACAGCAGCTTGATGATGACAATCGCGATATATACGATGACGATCAGGATGGTGGAGAAGGCCGAAGCCACGCCGAACTGGTTGTCCTCCACCTGGTCCAGGATCAGGACCGTCAGCAGGCTGTAGTTCGCACCGCCGTTGGTTGCCATCCAGGAAGTTGCGGTTCCCGAGAGGGAAAGACCGATGAGCGCAACGATCGGGCCGATGATGACAGCCGGCATGATCTTGTTGACCCAGCCGCTGCCGACAGCCTTGATGATCAGAGCGATCACGACATAGACAAGACCGGCAAACAGGATACCGAGGATAACACCCCAGTAGCCGTAATTCTGACCTATAACCGCCGCGTAAGCGCCGAGGAAGGTAAACGAGCTGCCGAGGAATACCGGGCTCTTTCTCTTTGTGAACAGCAAATAGACTATCGTACCTATACCTGCGCCGAAAAGTGCGGCTGAGGGATCGAACGACAACGTAGATACGCCATCCAAAAGCGTATACGAGCTCATAAGAATAGGAACGAGCAAGGTTGCAGCCATAATGGCTATCATCTGCTGAAATGCAAATACCAAAGTTTTTCCCATACTCGGTTTTGCGTCAACGTCGTAAATGAGTTTCATAATATATCTCCTTTATAAAAAATACCCTTTTGATAAAAAAATACCCTGCGGCACAAAGTGTGGCAAGGTACGTAGCGTTAAAGTTAAATACGTTCTTTTGTAACATCTTGCCGATCTCTCTGTATCCGCTTAAAGATTTTATCCTATACATAGTAACACATTAAATTTCAAAAGTCAAAACATTTGGCACATTTTCTTGCAAAATTTTTCTGATTATAGTAAAATTATAAAAAAGGCGCGATTTTCCGTCAAATACGGCTCAAAATTTTTGCGCTATATAAATTCGGCGCGTTTATGGGTTCGACCTTTACCTTTAGCAGCGGAGCAATGGCTATAAGTGTTTCAGGGGCGCAAATCGCAGCTGGAGCAGCCATTGGTGCGTTGGGATTATATAGTTTTTCACGAAATAAAAATAATAAAATTCCAATGCATGGGTTACCGAATAGTTTTATTGGAAAAGGAAATTATGAAGGACAATATGACAATAATGGCAATTTAATATATAGAAAAGATTATGGATTACATAATGGCGCCAATCCACACACTCATGTTTTTAACTGGGAAAAAATAGATGGTATATGGCGCATTATAAAAAGATATGTTTTACCATTTTGATTGGAGTGAAGAAGGCATGAGTAATATCTGTATTTTTAATTTAAAAAAATATAATATGAGCTTTTTGGAAAAAAATTCTTTGGCTCAAGAATTAGTTAAAATTGCTTTAAAAAATGATATAGGGATTACATTTAACGATCACTATTGGGAACCCATATTAAAAGATGCTAAAATGGATTTTTATTTTACATTGTCGAGTACTTTTTTGGCAATAGATAGCGACACTTTAGGTGTAGATCCGATTTTGGACTTGTTTTCTTTAGTAATGGACTTAACGGGTGGGGATGTGTACAAAAAATTAGAAAAAGACAAGATGTTTTATAATGCCTTTAAACATAGGTTTAATTTTTTGGGCGAAATGATAAACGAAGTTTTTAAATTTAAGGTAGAACTCATTGAAATTTATATTTCCGAAAGTGGATGCGAAATTGGTGATTTAGAAGATTTCGAAAAAATAAATACAACTACAAAAAGATTTATGAAAGATTTATTTAATTCAGTGACTGACGAATTAAACAATAAATTTAATTATTCTTTTGATGATTCAGTTTTTATTTTAAAAAATGATATATAATGGTGAAAAATGGTAATTTTGGTAAGCAGCTGCCTTATGGGCAACGATTGCAGGTACAAGGGCGACAACTGTAAAAACGAAAAAATACTCTCTTTAAGCGACAAACACGTCTTGATTCCCGTTTGTCCGGAAGTTATGGGCGGGCTGCCCACGCCGCGCGATCCGAGCGAAAAGGTAGGCGACAGAATAATCAATTCCGCAGGGAAGGACGTAACCGCCGAATACGCCGCCGGTGCGCAAAAGACCTTGCAAATCGCAAAAGAAACGAGCGCCGAGCTGTGTATATTTAAAGCAAAAAGCCCTTCCTGCGGGCACGGCAAAATATACGACGGAACTTTCTCCGGACGCCTTATCGACGGCAACGGCGTAACCGCCGAACTGCTGGAGCGCAACGGATATAAAGTCATAACCGAGGCGGACGAGGACGAGTTGGCTCTACTTTTATAAAATCAATTATATTTTAAAAGTCCCGTAAAACGCGTGTTTTACGGGACTTTCAGTTTACATCATAAATTTAACGCCGTGATTTTTCATCCGCCTTACGGCATAATACAGCGGAATTCCAAGCACGTAAACCCAAATGGTTTCCGTTAGCAACAGTTGGGCGAAATAAACCCAGTACGCTGCAAAACTTTCACCCGGCGACGCAAGTATTATAATAAAGGGAATGCCTATCGCGTTGAACAACACGGGCGGCAGACCGCCGAGTATCGCCGAAAGCAAGTTGCCCTTCAACGCTTTACCTATTGCCCAAGTGGAAAATGCGGCTACGAGCGTTATCAGACTGCCGAAAACGATGTCGTAAACACCGTAACCGGAAAGCAAATTTGCCAGCATACAGCCGACGAATAAGCCCGGTATCGCTTCCGGAAAGAAGATCGGCAAGATGCACAGCGCCTCTGCCGGTCTGATCTGTAACGGCCCGTACGCAAGCGCGCCGAAGATCATGGTTAGTGCCGCGTAAAGAGCGGCAACGATGCCCGCACGGGCCAATCGGACCGTTGCGGAAACTTTGGTTGTGTTTTTTTCCATTTTTACCTCCCGTTTTTACGCGAGGTGAAAGAGAAAAATATCTTTCAGCTCGGTTTTTTTATTTAAGGGAAGTGTTTTCCGAAAACCTTCCCCTATTAAATTGTTAATAGCCCGAAAGGCTACACCCCCAACACGCCGAACAGCAGTACGCCGAGTGCGGCTGATATCAAAATAAGAAACGCGGGGTGAATTTTTATTTTTTTCTTACCAAAGCGTAAAGCCCCTAAAACGAAGATTAACGCCATTATTCCCAAACTTATTAGGTCTATGCCCGCCGGTGCGCTCCACTCTGAAATTTTAATATTCAACAGAGGAAACACCACGCTTAAGCCCAGCGAAACGGCACTTGCCGCCACCAGCCCGACCACGACCGGTCTTACGCCGTAAAAGAAACCTTGCACCGCGCTTGAATTTATAAATTTTTCAAACAGCACGGCAATTATGATTATTATTATGAACGACGGCAACACCACTCCGAAAGTAGCGCATATTCCGCCCAAAATACTGCCCCAAACGCCGTAAGCGCCGCCCTGCATAGAACCAATAAAGGTTGCAAGGTTTATAGCCAGCGGCCCGGGCGTGGATTCCGCCACTCCCACAAAGTCAAGCAGCTCCTCCTTCGTGAGCCAGCCCAACTGATCTATAACGACGGTTTCCAGCATAGGTATCATCGAATACCCGCCGCCTACGGTAAATAAGCCAATCTTAAAAAACGCCCAGATGAGAGAAAGGAAGATCATTTGCCCTCCTCCTCGCCTTTATTTGCCTCGTTTTGGGCGTTAAGGCTGTTATCGGACTTGCAATCGTCAAAAGACGTTTCGCCCGCCGTAGCGGCATTTTTGCGCCTTGTGCGCAGGTCTTTAACGACAAACCAAATTACTCCTATAATTCCGCCTGCCAAAATCAGATATATCGAACCGAAATTCGTGAACAGCGATACCAAAAACACCGCCGCAGCCGCTATTATGGTAACGGGCTTTTTATCCATTGGGGCAAAGAGTTTTACCGCGGCGTTGAACAATAACACTATAACCGCAGCCCTTATTCCCTTAAACGCCGCCGCCAGCCACTTGTTCGCCTTGAAAAAGCCGAAAAACATATATACGGCGGAGATTATGATGAGCGAAGGCAACACCACGCCCAACGTGGCGAAAATACTGCCCAAGATGCCGCCGATCTTAAACCCGACGTAAGTAGCCGTGTTTACCGCGATAGCGCCCGGCGTGGATTCCGCTACGATAACTATATCGCCCATCTCTTTTTCGGTGATCCATTTTTTATTTTCAACCACCTCGCGAGAAATTAAAGATATCATAGCAAGGCCGCCGCCAAACGTAAACAAGCCTATTTTAAAAAACACCCAAAACAAACTTAATACGTTTGAAAATTTACCTCTTGACATTTCTTTCAAATCCTCAATGCCGCGGCGGCAAGCATTGCGCCGATACGGCATTAAAAACGCTACGCAGTAATCGATATCGACTGCGCAGCGTTTACCTTTTTGCTTTGAGCTTAAACGACAACGACGTACAACGTCGATTGTACGTTTTGATTATTCGCCCTTAAACGGCAACAGCGCCATGATTCTTGCCTTTTTGATAGCTTCGGCAAGCATCCTTTGATGCGCGGAGCAAGTGCCCGTCATTCTGCGAGGCAACATTTTGCCTTTTTCGGTCACGTACTTTTTGAGTTTGTTTACGTCTTTATAATCTATAGCGGTAGCTTTTTCTACGCAGAAGGCGCAAACCTTTCTTCTCTGCACCCTTTTTACGGGTTTTTTAACGGTTGCTTTTTCTTCCATTTTATAACTCCAAATAAAAATAAGATTTAATGCAGGGTTATACCTGCGCCCATTGATCGTTTACCGTAAAAATCAAAAGGGAAGTTGATCGTCGTCCACTTCTTCGAGAACGGGGCGTTCTCTGCGAGCGGGGCGCGAAACCACGGCAGCATCGTCGTCGAGCACGTCCTGTGCGCCCTTGGGCGTAAGGAATTCCACCTCGTTGGCGATAACGTCCGTAACGGTGCGTTTAATGCCATCCTTATCTTCATAGGAGCGGTTCTGCAACTGACCCACAACGGCAACTTTACTGCCTTTTTTAAGGTATTTGCCACAGTTTTCCGCCAACTGCCTCCAAACGGTAATATTGAAGAAGTCGGTTTCCCTCGTTCCGTCGGTAGAAGCATAGTTGCGGTTTACCGCAATAGCGAATCTGCAAACGTGAACGCCGCCTGAAGTTTCGGATATTTCGGGATCTCTCGTGAGATTGCCAATCAAATAAACTTTGTTCATAAAACTTCTCCTGAATTACAGTTTGGTTATCATCTGCCTGATGACTTCATCCGTAATACCGGCAACCCTTTCAAGCTCTTTGTTGAGCGTGGGGCCGGCTTCATACGTCATCAGAACATAGTAGCCTTCTGCTTTGTAATCGATGGGATAAGCGAACTTTTTCGTTCCCCATTTGTCGATTTTCTCTACCGTGCCGCCGTTATCGGTAACGATCTTTTCGAATTTAGCGACTACCGCTTCCTTCGCTTCGTCATCGATCTCGTTTGCAACGATGTAAAGCATTTCGTACTTTGCCATTTTAATTTTACCTCCCGGACTTATTCGGCCTGCGGAAACGCCGCAAGCAAGGTATTGTTTGGGCTTACGCCCACCGCGTTCACCTTAAAACGCGCACCGCCATAACGGCGGTTTTATTAATTACTCCCTGCGGAAGGGGTTAGCCCGCAGGTCTTAGTAATTTTACCATATCGGCAGTAATTTTGTCAACTGATTTTACACGGTAGGAATTTTGTTGACAAGCTCGTTGATAAATCCGCTCATGTTCAAATCTCTCCATTCATCACCTTCAAACAGCCTATCCAACTTATTCTGAGTTGTTTCATCAATTTCAAGTACACCGTATCCCATCATGTTGCCAATCGTAAGTGCGCTGAACTTAACGTTGATGTAATCTGCATCTGATAAATTTTCCATCGTAGTATTTTCGTCTACTATAGCGCTCATTATCGAATTGTTCGGGATATCCATAACTTCGCTTACTTTAAGGCTCTTCGTCTTGCTCTTGAAGTCGAGTTCGTTCAAGCCGCCTACGGTAACGTTTGCCATAATCGACTCGAAGCCGCTTACGGTTTGCGTTCCGTCGGTAGCGGATACCTTCTGCCATACGAAGTCGTAATCTCCGGAATTTGCAACCGCCTTATACCACTTGCCGCCGTCTTTCTTGATATACTCGTTGTCGGCGTTATTCATAACAGTGTTGTCCGTACCGGTTACTGCCGTGTAAGAAGCTGTATCCGTTACTTCTACTCTGGTGTAACCCATCATACTACCTATATACAAGCCGTTGATAGCGGTATCTATCTTGCACATAGGCACGTCTGCAACTGCACTGAATACTGCGTTGTCCGTATCTCCGAGGAGTTCGGATATCGTGAGCCACAATACCTGATCCATCAAGCTGTCAGCATTTTTGCCTATTGCGTCTATAGTGAAGGATGCGATGACGTTGTTTACGGTAGATGCCGGTTTATCGATTTTATTTTCTTCTTTACCCCACTTATAGAAGTAATCGGATCTTGCTATGGTTTCTTCGTATTTAGCCTTTCTTTCAGCGATACTTCCGTCAATGAGCATCCAACCATCGTCTTCCTTAGCCAGATACAATCTGCCGTCAGCGTCCGTATAAATATCGGCATCGGTAAATCCTTCAAGTTTCGTACAAGTTACCGTCGTTACGCCATTTCCGTCATTAAAGTTGTATGCAAACGTAATGCTGTCTTCGTTTTCGTTTTCTTCTACGCCGTCCAGCTCATAAGTGCTGTAACCCATCAGGTATCCGAGTTTCACGCCGCTGATAGCGGTATCTATCTTGCACATAGGCACGTCTGCAACCGCACTGAATACGGAGTTTCCGCTTGTTCCGAGTATCTCGCCGATGGTGAGCCATAGGATCTGATCCATCAAGCTGTCAGCGTCTTTGCCTATTGCGTCTATAGTGAAGGATGAGATGACGTTATTTACGATAGACGCTGGTTTATCGATTCCATTTTCTACTTTACCCCACTTATAGAAGTAATCGGATCTTGCTACGGTTTTGCCGTATTTAGCCTTTCTTGCGGCAATACTTCCGTCAAGGATCCTCCAATCACCGTCTTCCTTAGTCAGATAATACTTGCCGTCAGCGTCCGTATAAATATCGGTAAATCCTTCAAGTTTCGTGCAAACTACATTTTCGTATGTTGTTTCGCCGTTTCCGTTTTCAACTTCATAACTGAACGTAATGCTGTTTCCGTTTTCTTCTACGCCGTCCAGCTCATAAGTGCTGTAACCCATCAAGTATCCGAGTTTCACGCCACTGATAGCGGTATCTATCTTGCACATAGGCACGTCTGCAACCGCACTGAATATGGAGTTTTCGCTTGTTCCGAGTATCTCGCCGATGGTGAGCCACAAGAGCGTATCCATGATATCGCCGTTGGCAATATCGTTTACGGTCATACCCGCTATAACGTTGTTCACGCTGCTTACGGTTACGTTTTCGTTATACCATGCGAACGTGTAATCAGCAGCCGAAGCTTGCTCTTCGTACTTCTCTTTGCGGGTAGCTATATTGCCGTTTGCAGCATACCACTTGTCGCCGTCTTTCTTTATGTACTTGTCGGCGGCGTTCTTCATTACAGTGCCGTCCGCGGTTACTGCCGTGTAAGAAGTTGTATCCGTTACTTCGTCTCTGGTGTAACCCATTATGCTACCGATCATGAGTTTGTTGATCTCGTCGGCTATCTTGCACAGCGGGACGTCTTTGATCTGGTCGATCATCGCGTTGTCGCTCATGCCTTCGATGCCGAGGTCGCTGATCGCAAGCCAGCCCATATCGTCAAACAACGGTATGGATACCTGACTATTCTCTCCGCCGAACGCACCGCCTAAGAGGCTGCTCAAGTTGGTGTTTGCAAGAACGTTCATTATCGTGCTGACTTCGCCGCTTGCATCCTTCCAAACGAATTCAAGCATGTCTGCCGTGTAAGTGAACTCTCCGGTTTCGTCTGTATATTCGCCGTACTTGATCTTGCGCTGATCTATAGCGGAGATGGCCTTCTTGTCGTAAGTAGTTCCGTTGTAAACGAGGAAGTATGCGGTTTCGGTGTTGTCGTCGCTCGTAAATACGTAATAGGTATCTTCAAGGTCTGTAATCTCGTAAGTTCCGTAGTTACCGGTTGCGTAATTGCCGTTTGCGATAAATTCGAACGTGCATTCTGCGTCTTTATTTACGGTTTCTACGGTCGCTTTGGTGTAACCCATAACGTCGCCGATATATACGCCGCTGAGTACCGCTTTGATCAAAGCTTCGATATTGAACTCGCCGTCTACGTATACGTCGTTAATCGTCAACTTCATGAAGTTGCTCTGGATGATATCCATGAACGTATTTTCGTAGAAGATGATGCCGTAGGTGTCCAGATAATACCATCCGCCGTTGTAATATACTATGTCGAACAGCATTTCGCCGAACGGTATATCGCCGATTGCGCCGAGTATCACGTCACGCGCATTTGCGCCTTCTGCCGTGAAGTCCGCATACGTCAAGCCGTACAGAGCGTTGAGTAACGGTGCAACGAAGTACGTGTCGCTGTCGCCGTCTTCAGGTCTGGTCCACCAGCCGCCGTCGTAATCGATATCGGCTTTAAGTTTCGTCTGCGTGTAGTAGTAAGTTTCTATCGTTTCGTAGGTGAGATCGAGGATATCGCCGAACGTTACTTCGCCGTTCTTGATCTTATCTATGTAAGAAGCTTCGGTACTGCTGCTCGGAGTAAAGATCTTATCTACGTACGCATTGAGCATATCTTTAACCAACAGGTTTAATATGAATCCGTCGCTGAACGTAAGTTCTTTTCCGTTAGGAACGTATTCGAACATCTCGCTGCCTTTTGAATTATACCAAATGCCATCGGTCAAGGTGAAGCCAACGATATCGCCGAGGCGCATTCCGGAAAGCATGTTCTTGATGAACTCGTTCATGCCCATTCTTCCGGTAGCGGCCCTGTATACGGTTACCAAATCTACTTTCAACGCTCTTGCAACGACAGCGTTCTTACGCAAGGTTTCGTTTACGAACGGACCTACAACGTCATCAACGGTTGCGTTCTTGCTTACTAAGCCGCCTTCGGTCGTCAAGTACTTGGTTACCATGGTTTCGATAGCCATTCTCGGATATACGGTTGCCGCGCCGTTAACTCTGTACATAAACAACGCGAGTAAGTCGTTAAGTTCAACGTTGTTTATGTAATTGAATATGTTCAACGGGCTGCCGTTCATGTTGAGGACTTTGTTGCCTGTAACGTCGCCCACGGTGAATCCGTCAAGCGTATCGCTGAGCAGATTGAAGATCGTGTAGCCGTTTATCTTTCTGATTGCTCTGTACAAGTCGAACAGCTTAACGCCTCTTACAGCTTTAACCAGAGCGTTGCTTGCAATATTCTCGGGCAATACCGCGCCGATGATATCTTCTATCA
>CAJOMS010000078.1 GCA_905235795.1 uncultured Clostridia bacterium
TCATCCCTGCCGACTTTCCCGAAAGCGGCGAATATTTCATGGTTGAAGCGCGCGAAAAGGTAGATGGCGAATTCGACGGAGAGGTCAATTCCACGGGCGTAATAATTTACGCCGTAAACGAATTGAACGCCTATATAGGGGAAAACGGAGAGTTTTCTTCCATCGATTACGGCAATATGTACGGCGACGGAAACTACGAAGTCCGCCTTATAAGAAACGGCTTGTTCCTCAATTATTTTAACGGAAAAACGGGCAGAACTTCCGCCGAAAATATCGCCTATTCAAGCGGCGAAGGCTCGGGCGTTTCGGTCAAAAACATAACGGCAAACGCCGACGGATCGTTCACCTTCGACGTGGAAATTTCGGGCGAAAAAGCCGAAAATTCCGAGCCGAGCGCGTACTCTGCGGCGGGCGGAAACGTACTTGCGCTGCGCTGGAGACAAAGCGAAAAAGGCAAGGTCCACGCCTTCGTCTTTTCGGCGAATTCCACCGCGGCAGCCGCGTACGCTACCGATATGTTGCCGAGCGGAGAGGCGCTGCTTAATGGCAGAACGAACGGCTTGAACCTCGTTTATTACACCCAATATAACGTGGAATCCTGTATGGCGACAATGCCTTTGCAAATGGAATATTTTATGGTCATCGTGCGTGAGGACGCCGGAGGAAAGGCTGTTTCTTACAGAAAATATCATGTTTTGCCCGTCGGCGCACAGCCCGTCGACTACGGTTTTTCGGACGTTTTGCGCGTTGCCTTTTCGGTGGGTAATCCCGCATTTATCGCGGGTTTGGCGTTTTTGATTTTGTGCGTTTTAGCGGGCATATCGGCAGTTTTGATAGGTTTGAGAAGGAAAAAACGTGCGCAATAACGCGCGAAAAAGGTCATTTTTAAAATTTTTCACCCAATTTACACATAAAAATTTTTATTTTTTTCGAAAAAACGCTTGCGTTGTGATTATATTTATTATATAATAATTATACAGTATAATATTCGCACAAGTGTTTTTAGTGCGGAGCAAGTATGTGAGGTCCCCATTATGCCAAGAGTGAAAGTTGCCACGATCGAAGAATTTTTGCTGTCCGTTCGCGCCATCATCAAGGAGGAAGCGATAATTACGGATTTTCCCCCTGTGGAGGAGTTTGAAGATTACGCAGCGGTTGCCGACGCGCCCGTTGAGGAAGTTGCGGCAAAGAAACCTCGTCTGCCGGCTAAGGCATTCGATTACAAGATCGTAACTGCCGACGAGATCACTCAGGACAGATACAACGAACTCAAGAATTACGCGATGAAGTACAAGAAGCTCAAATCGAGAGTGTCCAAAAAGTACGACAGTATCAATCGCGGCAGAGTTCAGTTCGTCAAGTTCGGTTTGGCGGGCAAGACCTTTAAGGTGTATCTGAACCTCGACTTGAACGAGGTCGATCCCAAGTTCCACTGTAAGGACCAATCCTTCAAAAAGCCGTACGAGCAAGTTCCAGTGCTCATCCGCGTAAAGTCGGGCAGGGCTGTAAAATACGCTAAGCGGCTTATCGATCAGACTGCCGAACGCATAGGTCTTAAAGAGAACCCGAAGTACGTTCCTCAAGACTACGTAACCGAGATCGAGACGCTTTACAAGGCAAACAAGGCTGCCCAAAAAGCCGAGCAGGAAGCTGCGGTAACCGCGGAAGATTGACGGTTTGCCCGTCGGAGCGATTTCCGACAGCGGCAATAAATCGGCAATAAAATTTTATCGGACAGTCAGACAGCGGCAAAAAATTTAAATAAAAATTCCGGCCTACCGTAAAGACGCGTAGGCCGTTTTATTTAGCAGCCTTCATCGCACGTCGTATTTCTTTGGCACTAAGCTGCGGATTAAGGCAAAATATTTAAAGTGCGGCGCTTTGTTTCCCGCCGAGCGAGCGGCAAGCTGCCGCCCCGCGCTTCAAGGCGATGGCGCGGCAAAAAAAATTTAAAGAAAAAGCAAAAAACGCAAAAAAAAACTTGACAGAGGGTGTTGTATATGTTAGAATATGATAGCACTCCTGTGGGGTGTTAATTTTTTAGGATGGCGAAAATTATGGCAAAAGGTGTTAGGACGAGAATTACGTTGGCTTGTACCGAATGCAAGCAAAGGAATTACGACGACTATAAAAACAAGAAGAATACGCCGGACAGGCTTGAGGTTAACAAATATTGCCCGTTCTGCAAAAAACATACCCTTCACAGAGAAACGAAGTAATTTTAAGGCGTAATCTGTTATTTTCGGCCGTACTTCGGCCGTGAGGAGAGAAAAAATGGCAAAGGAAAAGACTGCTGTCGAAAAAAATAATAATAAAGAAAAGAAGAAAGCCAACAATAAACCCAACTTTTTCAAGAGGATTTGGATCAAAATCAAAGAGGTATTTTCCGAACTGAAAAAGGTAACGTGGCCATCGTTCGGTAAGGTCGTAAAGCAGACGGGTATGGTTATCGCCGTAGTCGCGCTGTTCCTCGTCGTTATATCGCTTATGGACTTCGGCCTGACCGCTTTGCTCGATCTCATCGTTAAATAATAATTTTTCGGGGTTTGTAAAATGGATGAAACTGCAAAGTGGTATGCCATTCACACCTACTCTGGTTATGAGGTGATGGTAAAGACCAATCTCGAAAAACTTATCGAAAACAACAACCTCGGCGATCAGATACTCAGTATTCAGATACCTATGTATCAGGACATCGTCGAAGGCAAAAACGGTAAGAAGAAAGTGGTTGACAGGAAGGTGCTTCCTTGCTACGTGTTTTTGAAGTTGGTCTATTCAAACGATATTTGGTACCTCGTTACCAACACGAGGGGCGTAACGGGTTTCGTAGGCCCGCAGGGCAGACCGTTGCCGCTTACCGACGACGAAGTTCGCCGTATGCGCCTTGAAACTCGTCTTGACAATATCGACCTCGCCGTCGGAAATCAGGTCAAAATCGTATCCGGTGCGCTGGAAGGTTTCGTGGGGCTTATAACCGAACTTAACCTTACCGCCCAAAAGGCAAAAGTCAAGGTGGAGATGTTCGGCAGAGAGACCGACGTCGAGCTGGACTTTGTCGATCTCGAAAAGATAAATATTATATAGTTAAAACGCGTTTGCCGCATTTCGGCAGACCTTGATATCACTAAAAACGTGCCATAGGCACGCTGTGGGAGAAGCGCAAATTTTTTTATACGCTTTGTTAAAACCACTTTTTTGGAGGAATTTTTATGGCAAAAAAAGTTACTGCGGTCGTAAAACTGCAACTGAATGCCGGTAAAGCCACCCCCGGCCCACCCGTCGGTTCTACCCTTGGCCCTTACGGTATCAACATACCGGGCTTTACAAAAGAGTTTAACGCTAAAACGGCAAACCAGGTTGGTTACATCATTCCGGTAGTAATCACTATTTATCAAGACCGTTCATTTACATTTATTCTTAAAACTCCGCCGGCACCGGTTCTCATCAAAAAAGCCGCCGGTATAGAGAGCGGCAGCGCAAAACCCAACAAGGTTAAAGTCGCAAAGCTCACTAAGGCACAAGTTAAAGAAATAGCAGAGTTGAAGATGGTCGATATGAACGCCGCTTCTTTGGAGGCCGCTATGAGTATGGTGGCAGGTACCGCAAGAAGTATGGGCGTGACCGTCGAAGAATAATTTATTTATTATGTGGGAGAGAAGTATTTCTCGCGCGAACCACAAGGAGGATTCTTAAATAATGAAATACGGAAAAAAATATGCCGACAGCATAAAGACGTTTGACCGCACAAAACAATATGATATAAACGAGGCTATGGATATCGTTCTCAACACGGCAAAGGCTAAGTTTGATGAAACGATAGAATTCCACACCCGCCTCGGCGTAGATCCCCGTCAGGCAGACCAGCAAGTCCGCGGCGTGCTCGTACTCCCCAACGGAACGGGCAAAAACGTGAGAGTTTTGGTTATAGCTAAGGGCGAAAAGGCCGATCAGGCACAGGCAGCCGGCGCCGATTACGTTGGCGCAGAGGAGCTCGTAACGAGGATACAAAAAGAAAACTGGTTTGATTTTGACGTTGTCATCACCACTCCGGACATGATGGGTGTGGTAGGTCGTATCGGTAAAGTCCTCGGTCCTAAGGGATTGATGCCTAACCCGAAGTCCGGCACGGTAACCATGGACGTTGCAAAAGCAATTGCCGACACCAAAGCAGGTAAAGTTGAATACAGGTTGGATAAAAACGCCATTATTCACTGCGCTATAGGCAAAAAGAGTTTCGGCAAAGAAAAGCTCGTTGAAAACTACAACGCTTTGATGGACGCTATATTAAAGGCAAAACCTGCCGCTGCAAAAGGTCAGTACGTCAAGAGCGTAAGCTTGTCCAGCACGATGGGCCCCGGCGTTAAGATCAAAAATATGTAATTTCTTGTCAAACACGGTTTTTTCCGTTTGACAAAGAAAATAATTGTTGCTATAATATAAAAGTAAATAGACAACCGCAGAAAGCCGGTAGCAATTTAAATGCCGTATGGCAGCCAGCCGAGGTCGTTTAGGGATTCGATAATTTTGATTAAAATTATTATCATTATGCCCTTGCGCCTTGGCGCAAGGGTTTTCTTTTGCGGAAATTTGTTAAAGGAGGTAATTAACTTGTCAGCAAACGTAGAAGCAAAAAAACAAGTCGTTGAAGATATCAAGACCAAGATCCAAAACGCTAAATCAGTCGTTCTTGTAAACTATTCCGGCTTGACCGTTGCCGAAGATACGGAATTCAGAACGGAGTTCAGAAAAGCCGGCGTTGAATATAAAGTGTTAAAGAACACCCTCGTTAAAAAGGCGTTCAACGAGCTCGGTATAACGGATTTTGATGCGGATCTTAACGGCCCCACGGCTGTTGCGTTCGGTCCGGACGAAACTTCTTCGTCCAAAGTCGTTATGGACAGCATCAAAAAATATAACAAAATGGAAGTTAAAAGCGCGTACGTAGAGGCAAAATACGTAGACGCTAAGGGTGTAGAGGCATTGTCGGCAATTCCTTCGAGAGAAGAATTGTATGCAAAATGCGCCGGCGCTCTGCAATCTATTATCGCAGGTCTTGCGGTTGCTCTTAAAGCAGTTGCCGAAAAGAATGCGTAATAAGCCAATTAATTAATAAAAAATCAATCGGAGGATATAAAAATGGCAGATATAGCAAAAATGATCGAAGAAATCAAAGGAATGAGCGTGCTCGAACTCAATGAACTCGTTCACGCAATAGAAACCGAATTCGGCGTAAGCGCTGCAGCCGTAGCTGTTGCAGGCCCCGCTACCGGCGCTGCTGAAGCCGCACCTGTTGAGGAAAAGACTGAATTCAACGTTATTCTTAAGGAAGTTGGCGACAAGAAGATCGACGTTATCAAAGTCGTTCGTGAATTCACCGGCCTCGGCCTCGTTGACGCGAAGAAACTCGTTGAGTCTCTCGGCACCGTTAAAGAGAACGTTCCTAAGGAAGACGCAGAAAAGATGGTTGCTAAGTTCAAAGAAGTCGGCGCTACCGTCGTTATGGAGTAATTCCTTAGTCGAAATTCAAAATCAAAAAACAGTCCGTTGTACAATATAGTACGGCGGACTGTTTTTATTTCGCCAAACAGAGCAATATTTCGCCCTAATTCGCCATATTAAACCGCGCGCGTTGTTGTAAAATTAAAAACGATATGAGTAGAAAAATAGTTATCACATCTGGCAAAGGCGGCGTGGGCAAAACTACCGTTACCGCCAACTTAGCGTACTTTTTGGCGATGCAGGGCGAATACGTCGTCGCGGTGGACGCCGACCTCGGCTTGAACAATCTGGACGTCGCCATTGGCATAGAGGGGAAGATCACTTACGACCTTTTCGATTGTCTCGAAGGTCGTTGCCGCCCCAAGCAAGCGCTCGTTCAAAGCCCGTGGCATAAAAATTTGTTTGTCTTGCCGACGTTTTTCGGCAAAAACAAGAGCGGCGCAGACCAAGTTTCCATGTGTAACGTCATCGACGAGCTTGCAAGGTCGTTCGATTACGTTCTTATCGATT
>CAJOMS010000079.1 GCA_905235795.1 uncultured Clostridia bacterium
GTATTATTCTCGCCGTATTCTTTAAATAATTTTTTAAACAGTTTGTTGCGCTTTTTATTTTGATAAAAATACAGTTTGTCGATTTTTTTTAATAATTTAGAACAGCTTTTTTGTGCTTTTATGTAATATTTATCTTTATCGTAAGGCAAAAACTTGCTCATGTTTTTAAATGATTCGCTGATTTCACATAAATTCTCTTTCATTATTTCTCCCTGCTAATCTTGCTTATCGTTTTATAACTTACGTAAACGTGGCATATCGCAAAAAACACGGCAAACAAGCCGTGTCATTTTCATATAATTCAATCACTCCGCCAAACTTTCGTAATTTGGCGTACTTGGCGTACTTGATTTTCAACTACGCCAATTACTTTTACCCTTTTGGCAGACTTTCTTACCTCATCTTCATCATCAGCCTTCCGTCATCTTGTACCCATCATTTCTGCACTCAATGCAGACCACTACATTCAAGGTCGGAATAATAGCCAGCAAGCCAACAGTAACTTCAATAACGATTGTTGATAAACCGCCACCTACAATGTTTATAATAATTTGATAGCAACGCAAAAGCAGAAGCGCCATCACAATCAATTGATTGATAAAGATTCTTCTGTTATTGTGGTAATGTGAATTCGCAAGTAGAAAGTGGTTTAAAAAGAGGGCTACTATTAATACAAGGCTAACAATTACTTGCCACAAAGACCTGCTCGGAATGTCTGCTTCAATCATTTCTGTGAGAACGTTTATATTACCAATAACACTAACCGCAAGCAATGCTCCAATCATGCCTTGTACAACATTCTTTTCTTTTTTAAACTCAGCACCGCAAAGTGTAATCAGGCATATCACATACATGATATCGATTAAAAAAGCGCGATAATCTTTTGCAATAAAATTAAATACTGCATTTGTTATCCACAGAACAGTACCGGCTAAAGCTGATCCCATCAGCATTGAATCCTTCTCAAATCCCCTTTTAAATGATTGTTGCATATTCATCCTCCTCGTTGCTCAAGTCCTGATTTTTCAGTCTCTTATAATAAACTTCTTCCACTGTCTAAGTACATCTTTCAGCGGCTCATCCAGATATCTTTTTGCGTTCCCAATGTGAAGGTAAAGCTCCTATGCATTCAGTTTGGGATGCAGCGTACTATCCGTAACTTTGAATTACCGTTGAAACGGACGCCTTGTTAGACAGTTTTTTAATATTATATCATAAAAAAACACAAAAATCAATTCAATGCAGATGTTTTCATAAAATAGCTGTCATCGGAGAATCAAAAAACACGGCAAAAAAACGTGTCATTTTCATATTATTCAATCACTCCGCCAAACTTTCGTAATTTGACGTAATTGGCGTACTTGATTTTCAACTACGCCAATTACTTTTACCCTTTTGGCTGACTTACTTAAAATTCTTCTCCGTTTATAGAATCTTTTATTTTTCTATACGACGCGATGTATCTTCTAATTTTGTCGGCATAATGAAAACACCTTCCCGATTGAATTGACAATATTATACCATATAATTATGAATTTTTCAATGCTTTTGTCGTATATATACATAAAATAAAAATATTTGCCCTACTCTTTTTCTTCCTTTTGTCCTAAATGAAAAACGCGTAGCAGTTATGCCTTGTGAGCAAGAAGATGTTATGTCGTTCAAAGTACCGGAAAAATTATTTATAGATTATCACGCTGTGGTCAGATTACATAGTAAACTCTTTATAGAAACGTTCTTATCAAAATTCGATTTAGATCCAAATTACAACTATTTTTGCAAAGGAATCTTCGTACAGAAAATGAATGCCGTAATAGTGAGCGTGGACAAAAAAATATGGAAATAAGAGACGTAAAAACGGTTTTGAAAGACGCTTAAAATTTTATGTCGTAGGTTCAAAACCTATTGAATCGATAAAAATCGAAAATGACAGATATAAATTGCAACATTTTTGTCCAACTTTCAAATTGCATATTTTTTGAATTTTGCACACATAATTTAATAAAAAGAACAAAAAAAGATGTGATTTATGCAATCACATCTCTTTTTATGCCCTGACCACTAGTTGCTGAGTACATGATGTCTTTGTGCACAAAATAGCTGCCTTTGAAGAATCAAAAAACACGAAAAGCCCGTTTTTGTTTACGGTTAATTTTCTTTTACGGTGGGTTTCTGCCCCTTCTTTTTTGTTTTAACGATAATCAAAATAACGCACGCCGTAACACTTGGGACAGAACGCTTTGTGCGAACTGAAACAGCCACCGGAAACCGCTCGACCGGGGAACACGAGGGGCTTCGCGCCCCTTGCAAATACTATTTGCGCGCTACTTCATTCTTTCAGAGGATAAAAGTTTAGGAATATATTTGACAATCCGTGGAGTCGGCTTCGGAACGGCGACGCTGGTCGTAACGACAAGTGACGGATCCAAAAGGGCGACCATACAGATAAAAGTCGTGCAGGATAGAGTAACGGGCGTGTCTTTGCCGTACCATGAGCTGGAAATGACCGTCGGCGGCGTGGAAAGCAACTCCATCACGTTTACAGTCAAGGCTACGCAGCAGGAGGAAAATGCAGAAAAACTGACGATCGCCGTTTCCGAGGAGAACATCGTTCTGGATAAAAATGCGACTTCCAGCCCGATTCTCGAAACTTCGGTATATAACTACAATTTCGAGCAGGTAACCGGCAAAACGATGACCTACGAGGTCATTGAAGGTTCCGAATATTTATCGCTGAACCCCGACGGAAACAAGTGCTCATTCGAGGCGCTCGGGCACGGCAACGCCGTCGTTCGAATCGGAATCGAAGGCTATGACGTTACGCATGAAGTGAACGTAAAAGTCATAGTTCCGCCGGACGCCGTCACTTTGCCGGAAGTTTTCACAGAGAGAGCGGGATTCGTTTACAGCTTTTCCAAACTCAATCCGACGACAAATGAAGAGGAGAAACTGCCCTTCGTTGCGAATGCCGCCGGAGAAAACGTTTGCCGCGATCTGAAATATTCGTTTATTCACGAAAACGGAGAGAGCGGAGACACGGTTGCTGTCTGGGAGGACGGAAAGATCTCGTTCCGCAAAACCGGAAAAATCACGGTTCTGGTTTCCTCCGATTCCGGAAGCCGCATCGAAACGACAAAATCCTATACGTTTGATATCAACGAAGGATATAACGTTTATTCTTACGTTCAGCTGCAGCGCGTCGCCCTTATGGACGAATACGACGGGCAGCCGATCAACGTCGTCGTTCTCGAAAAGCCCGACGGAAGCGCACTGAATTACGAATACGGCTTTGACTTGGTTCCGGCTGCCGGATTGAAGGCAAAAGAGGATCAAAAGTGGAACTGGCAATCGTCGGACGGTGACGATCTCTGTTGGGGAGAGATCAAAAGGCAAGGGAACGGATTGAGAATCAATTTCGTCTGCAAGAGCGTAGAGCTCAACGGAAACAGACACAAGATCGATTTGTCTCAGATTCGCCCGATCACGCAGGAGGAGATCAACATTGCAGAAGCTAGCGGCGTCAAATGGGAAAACATCTACGCTGTCATCAGCGTGCTTCCGTGGTCGGAAGATGAGAGCGAGGAGTTTATAGGCTCCTATACGGCAAAAATCCGCGACTTGGAGATCGTAGGCAACACTTCGATGACCTCCCTCGAAGGCACAACGTCCGGAACGAAACCCCTTGGCGTAACGGCGACGGGAATCGCGATTGGCACCTCGGGGCAGCCAAAGTCTCTGTATTACGTCGATCTCTCGAATCTGAAGCTTTCCTGTCTGGATACCGGCATATCTATGCGGAATGTGGTCGGCAACGGACTCGTCGAGGGCGTCAATATCAGCAATTGCTACCACAACGGACTCGAAGCGGGAGCCTCGACTGTAAGATTCAAGGATATGACGTTCTCAAGCTGCGGCTCGGCAGCCATTGAATTGGTGCCGTTCAACAGCAATAAGGTCGGTGAGAATTTCGATCAGCAGCAAACAATCACGTTTGAAGGATATATCGACGTGGAAAACAATAAAAATAACGGCGATACGAAGTTCCTTCAAAATTATAAGATCGGTAGTTATACCGTTCCGACAATCATCAATGGTATTTTGGCGCAATACAATAATAATCAGATTTCTCACATGAGAACCGCCGACGGCGAATACAAATTCGTCTGCTTCACCTTTTTAGATTTCGCTTCCGGAAGCCCGAACTATTCTGTCTATAACTATCCGGCATATCAAGCCGGAGGCTTCATCAACGCAAAAGATCTTCCGAAAGAGGGTGTGGATACCACGCACCAGTACATCGTGCTCGACGTGGATCTGTCCACAATGGGCCTCGGATACGTCGGAACGGTTCTGCTTTATAATGCGAATTACGTCGCTGAGTAATCAGCTCATAAAATAAAGAAGGGGCTGAGTCAACAACTTAGTTTAAAAACGAAAAAAGCGGATATTCTTTACCCCAAGGTATTGAGTATCCGCTTTAAATCTCTTGATCCGGAACAATATAAACGTTTCAGACATAAATACACAAACGGGTTTACATCTGTTAATTCCATAAAAAAGTAGAAAATCTTACTACTCGGAAAATTTATTTTTCGTCTTGTCTATTCAATTCGTCGGCGTTGCAGCCGGTATCTCTGTTTTTAAGGAAGATAAAATATATGGCTATAAGCGCGCCTAAAACCGCCAAGGAGACGGCGGCGATACATAGCCCTTGCGAGGAAAACTGCCTCGCGCCTTCCACTTTCGGGAAGACCACGTCCGCCAGCCCGAACACCTCTATAACGGCAATCAGAACGGGCGTGACGTATTTCACCATAACCGCGAAGAATTTTTCCGCTCTTCCGAGTTTCAGCCCGTCTTTTTCAAGATTGTCGGAAAACAGCGAAACGCTGAATTTCTCCTTCCCTCGCGAATCAAACGCGAACCAGCCGATCGCTAAACACTCGCCGAAAGCGCATATAGGCATCATCGTTGTGGATGTTAAAGTATCGAAAAACTCAAGATAACCCAAACCGAATATAGTCATTCCCGCTATTCCGTTCAACTTGAACCCTAACGATATACCTATCGGCACGGATACGAGAAAAATAATCGCCCCTACGATATAAACGGCGATTTTTCTTTTCACCTTGAACGCCTGAATACAGAATTGAGTAACCACTTCTATCATAGATACAACCGAGGTGAGCGCAGCGATTGCCACCATTCCGAAGAAAAGAAACGAAACGATCTTCCCCGTTACGCCGAGGCTGTTGAATATGCTAGGCATCGAGACGAAAAGAAGCAGTATTCCGTTATCCGTCAATGATTTACCCGTAACCGCCTTGTAATGATAAATCGCGGGAAAAATCGCAAGCCCCGCGAGCAAAGCGACCAACGTGTCGAAGATAGCGATTATTATTACCGAATTGCCGATATTGATGTCTTTGCCCGCATACGAACCTAAACTTATCGTTACTCCCGCGCCGAGAGACATCGAGAATAACGCCTGCGACATTGCCGCAAGCGCGCCCTTTAAGCCGAGCGTCGAAAAGTCGGGTTTAAGGAAATAACTCAGTCCTTCCGCCACCCCTTCTCCGAGACATAAACAGTAGATAACTATGGCAACGAGAATAAAGAACAGCACGGGCATAAGAATTTTGCAGACCTTTTCGATTCCTTTGGCGATACCCGCGGCAACGACCGTAATAGCCATAATAAGGAAAATCGCCGTGTAAATGATAACTTCACCGATATTGCCCGAAAAAGTCGCGAGTATCGTGGAGTTGTCGTTAAACGAATTGAGCGTGTACTTGACCGTATACCCGCCGAGTATCGAGTAAAAGCACAATATCAACAGCGCCACGATTATACCGAGAACCCCCAACCAGCCAATGTTTTTATTGATATTTTTAAACGCGGTGACCGGGTTCGCTTGCGACCTTCTGCCTATATGTATTTCGGCAATCATAATGATCGAGCCGATAACAATTACGCTTAATAAATAAACCAATACGAAAGCCGCCCCGCCGTTTGCCGAGGTCTTGTACGGGAAACTCCAAAGGTTCCCGAGCCCTATCGCGCTTCCGGCAGAAGCGAGTATAAACCCTATTTTGCTAACGAAACCGTTTCTCTTGCTTGTTTCCATTTTTCGCTCACTATATTTTAACTTGTATAATATTCTAAACGTTGTTTTATATATTTGTCAAATAAAATACGCACAAAATAGCTGTCATTTATAATTTATTTATAAATTTTCAAGCATTTTAAAGACGATTTTGCTTGAATTGTCGGCAGCGATATTCGCAAAGTCTTTGTAGCTTTCGTGAGCGTTGCC
>CAJOMS010000080.1 GCA_905235795.1 uncultured Clostridia bacterium
TTCCTTCTGCATGCTCCATACCCATTTCAGCCAAAATTCTTTCGCGTTCAACCGGCGTAACGTCAGTGTACGTTTGATCAAATTTAGTGTTGCCGGTGACAGTGACCAAATTTTTCGGCGCGCCCAATTCCAAAATATAATCGGCGTCAATCGAAGACTGCACCTGCAAACTGAATTTTTCGGTAATGAAAACCACAGTGCCCTCTTCGTTGACGAACGATATCTGCACCTGCAACTCCCCGGGAATTGCGGTTGCGGAACTGTCTATCGTCCAGGTGGCGTAAACGACGTCGTCAATGCAAAATCTGTCGAGGGTTATCTTGTCGGTCGTGCCGTCGCTACGCTCGATGTTGGCGTATGCCGTCATCGTGGAAAAATCTACTTCGTTATAATATTTATCGATTTCAAACGTAATATCGTCAACGTTACACTCCCCCTCTATTACGGTACACGCGGGCAGCATGACCGTTTTGCCTGATATTTTAACCGTCATATAAAACCTTGCGGGCAGCGCATAGGATTTTGATCGGCAACTTTATTATATCATTTGTTTGTATGAAACGCGGCTTAACTTGCCAAATTTTTTATAGCCGTTTTTAAACGTCGTCGCAATATTTTGCCATCAAAGTTATTATCTTTCCGCAGCCGTCGTCAATTTTATTCCGCCCTTCTTCTTCGCGGCAAAGGGGAAATTTAAGCGCATTTTGCGCGAGGATAAATTTTTCTCTATCGACGTCGCTCATATTTGCCCCGCTAAGACTATCCATACACCTTTTAAGATATTCTTCGTTTAAAGTATTGTCCGTAAGCCGTGTCATCGGCAAGACGAAAAGCTTTCTTAAAGGGAACTCCGCTATTACCGCGACCTTTACTTTCTTTTTACCTACACTTTCGGTTAAAAAATTGCCGCTCGTCTGCGGTGTAAATATGCTTTTTTGCGAGAAATTGCCGCTTTTCTGCATGGAATTGCCTCTTTCAAACAAACCTATAGAGGATATTATCCCCGCGGAAATCGCCGCGGCGCAAGCCAGACAAAAATAAACAAACGTAATGCCGAAAAAGTAACCGATCGAAGCGTACCACCATCGGACGACGAGCCAATCTAAAAACATAAAAAACCTCCGCCATGATTGTTGACACAGCGAAGGGAATTTAACCGTTAAATTTTAAACTTATTTACTCGAGTTCAACGCGCTCGCCCGTTTTCAAATTGAACAGCGTGCGCGAAACGACCTTTTTGCCCGTAATTTTTTCGGCGGCGTAAGCGTACATTTCAAGCTGTTTTTCGTAATGGCGCCTCAGCCCCTCTTTCGTGCGGTTGGAAACTTTATAATCGGCAAGCCTTATACCGTCGGGAGTAAATGCAATTATATCCATTACGCCCTGCACCAAAACCTCGTCGTCGCCGTCGGCGCCCGTAACCATCTTTGAAGGCATAAGCACCTCGAAAGGCAATTCTCTGTAATATTCAGCGCCCTCGATATGAAAGAAATCCTCCTGCAAAATAGCCGAAACCTTCGCCTCGTCGACCATATCAGCCCACTCGCCGCTCATCAGCGCACCCTTAACAAACTGCTGTTTTTGCTCGATAATCTGCGAAAAAGAGGACTTTTCAAAATCAGCAAGCTCCATAAAACGGTGGTATGCGTCGCCGACTTCACGCACGTCCGCCCCCTCGTCCTCTTTGAATATCACGGGTGAGATAGGCATATCGGCGTCCTCCGTAAGCAGAGCCGTAACCGAACTTTTTGCCGGCAGAGAAGTATCGTAAGGATAAATGAATGTTAAATTTTCGGTTATCGCCTTTTTTAAAGAGGGATCCGCCTCGCCCGCCACCACGTTTCTTATCGGTCTTTCAACGCACATTGCAAGCAGGCTTTCAGGCGTATATTCAACGATATCCATACAGTTTGCCGATATCATCTTCGCGTAGGAAATTGCAGAGCAAACGTCCACCGCGGTTAGCGACGACGGAAGGGATTTGGCCTCTCCCGTGAGATAAAGGCGACTTTTTGCCCTCGTAAGCGCAACGTAAAGCACGCGCATCTCCTCCGTGGCACACTTTTTTTTGTATTGTTTTTTCAAAAATTCGCAGTACAGGTTTGTGGAGACTTTCATTTCCGAAAGGTCGTACGTCTTTAAAGCGAAACCGTACCTGCGGTCGGTAATAATCTCCTCTTTTACGTCGCTGTTATTAAATCGCCTGTGTATACCGGCGAGGATCACAATGGGAAATTCTAACCCCTTAGAGGCGTGAATACTCATCAGCCTCACGGCGTTTTCGCCACCCGCCTCGGTTACGGAAAAATCTTCGTCGTTGGCTTCGAGCCTGCTTAAAAATTCTTTTATCGAATACGATCTCTCAGCGGTATACGCCTCGGAAATGAGCTTATTTATGCGTTTTAGGCGGTTTTTGCCGTCGTGACGGGCAGAGTAGTACAGGTCGATATCCTTTTCTCTTACCACCCTTTCCAGAATGCCGCCCGCCCCTTCGTAATCGGCAAGAAAGCGCAACCTGCTTATATATTCGTAAAATTCTTCCGTCTTTTTTTGCAATCCGTCGCTTGCATACAGCCTGTATTTTTCTACCGCCTCGTAAAATTCGAGAGGTTTATATCCGTCTTTTTTTGGCAAACTATCGGCAAAGGTGCGTATTTGCGCGAGTTCCAAATCCGAAAAATTACCTATCGGCCCACGCATAACGGCGCAGAGCGGTATGTCCTGACGGGCACAATCTATAAGTTTGAGCAACGAAATAAGGTAACGCGTTTCGGGGTAAACGGTAACGTTGCGTTTCACTTCCGACGTGACGGGCACGTCGTTATCGGCAAGCGTTTCGGCGAGCTTGCGCGCATACGCCCCCATACTGCGCGTTAAAATTACGATGTCGCCGTACTCGGGCAATCTTTCGGTTCCATCCAGCATGACGAACGGCTCGCACATCGTCTTGCGGATCAGCTCCGCTATCAAAACGCCCTCGTTAAAAATTTGCTCGTCCGTATTGCCTAAAAGGTTTTCTTTAACGCTGTAAGCCCCCTTTTTCGCAGGTTTTCGCTCGTTTTCATCCTTTTGCGGACAGATTAAATGTATCTGCGCAACGCCGCTTTCGCCGTTGCCGCCCACCATGATATTGCGCGAATAATCAAGCCCGCAAGTGTCGAGCGACATTATTTCCGAAAATATATTATTAACCCCGTTAAGGACTGCGGACGACGAGCGAAAATTTGCCGAAAGGGATATTGCGGTGCCTTCGCCGCCTTCAAAACGGCGGTATTTTTCTTCAAAAATCAAGGGGTTGCACCCGCGGAACGCATATATGCTCTGCTTTACGTCGCCGACCATAAAGGTGTTGCCGGAATTAATTCTGTGCAAAATTTCTTCCTGAACGCCGTTAACGTCCTGATATTCGTCGGCAAAAACGTATTTATAGCGTGAAGAAACGGCAGTGCGGATATCCTCTTTATCCAAAAGCTCGAGAGCAAAATGCTCCAAATCGGCGAAGTCGAGAAGGTTTTCTTCCCTTTTTTCCGCCGAAAACTCCGCGTCGAACTCAAAACAAAGGTCGCAAAGGGCTTTTGCTATCCAACGCGAGGAAGTGGTTTTTCTCATGCGATCTTCAAAGGTTTGACCGCCGAAATTTTTGACGAGATAATCTGCCTCGTCCACCAAGGTTTTCTTTGCCGATACGAGCCTTTCTTTAAGGGGAAGGACGTCGCCTTCTGCCTTGAACGGGGGAAGACGATATTCCACAAACGCCGCGCAGCGCACCATTTCGTCAAGCGAAGGCGCCGTGTAAAGTCGGTAAGCGTAGTTTGCAAGCGCCGCCGCAGCCTGTGCCGATTTTACCGCACCTACGGCGTTTATTTCATCTTCAAGCGCTCTAAATTCGCATTCGAGTTGTGAAAACAAGTTTTGATAATGCGCGAAAAAGGCATCTTCTGTCTTTTTATACCCTTCTTCGCTATACATATCCACTGCCGCGGCCGCAAATTGCGCGGGGTAGGCTTCCGCCCAAAAAAAGTCGTGTAGATCAAGGATTTCCCTCTTTAAAAACTCGTCGCTGCGCCTGCGCACGAACACCGAGAGCAATCGTTTGAACTCCTCGTCGCCCTCTGCGTACTTCCTTTCGAAAAGCGCGTCTACGGCGCGTTGTTTTATTAAGTCGGTCTGGATTTTGTCGGCGATTTGGAACGACGCGTCTAATCCAAGCTCAAAAAAGTTGTTTTTTATAAGGTCGTTGCAAAAAGAGTGTACTGTAGATATTGCAGCCGTGGGCACCTCGTCGAGCTGTTTTTTCAATCTTTCGGCGGTTGCGGCGTCGGTTTCAGGAGAGTTTATCTTTTCCGTCAACGCGCGCACTAATTTCTCCTTCATTTCTGCGGCGGCAAGGTTTGTGTAGGTTACGGCAAGTATCTCGTCGACGTCGGTCTTGCCCTCCAAAATCAAGCGAATCACTCGCCTTATCATAACGAAAGTCTTTCCGCTCCCGGCGGAGGCGGAAACCAAAACGTCGCCTTTATCGCACTCTATCGCGCGTTTTTGCTCATCTGTGTATTCCATTATTTATCCTCCGTGGCGTCGATAAACGTCCTTTCGTTAACGCCGTTTTCCTTGCGGACGTTCCCCTCTGAAACGTCGAACCCGCAAATGCCCGAATATTTGCAATTCAAACATTTATCTCCGTACGGCGACGGAGAAATGACGCCTTCTGCGATTTCGTCACAGCCTTGCCGAGCAATAAGCACGGCGTATTTCAAATACGCCTCTATCGTTGCGTCGTCAAACACGTTTTTATTCCTCGACGGGGGTGAAAGTTTTCCGCCTTTATCCGTAAACTTTACGCCGAGTACGGAATTGTTCAACCCGTTTTCAAATCCGCCGGTAGCGTTTATCACGTCGTCGTTCAAAAGCGTTTTACCTGTTAAGGCGTAAATATTTTGCTCCTCGCCGGCGAACTTGTCACTGACGGGGAAATAGTACGCGCCGCCGAATTTTCCTCCGCTTTGCAAAAACGCGTTCATGTACAGATACAGCTGAAGGCTGTTGCCCGTATAGAATTCCTCGTCCTCACCGTGGATTTTGCCCGTTTTATAATCTATGATTCTGACGAAGTCCCCGTATTTATCTACCCTGTCGATCTTTCCTATTATCTTCTTTTCTCCGTGATTGGTGAAAAGTTTAATTGCGCCGTACTTTTCGCCGTCGCGGAATTTCACTTCCGTTTCAACGGGCTTGAATTGTGAGCCCTCGAATTGAAGGAAAATGGCGAACGCAACTCTTTTTGCCTCGCGCCCCAAAAGATCGAAAAGCGCGCCGTACCTTTCGGATTCGAGGTACCGTGCAAAACGGTAATCTTCCGTAAGTTTAGCTAATATGCCTTCAACGACCTCGTCGCTGGCGGCCTTGCTCGTAATTTTTCTGTTCGGCGCTTCCATATCGGATTTTAAAACGCGCATGTAATCTTCGAGCACGGAGTGCAAAAAATTGCCGAACTCGTTAACTTGCACCTCTTCCTCCTCTCTTTCCGAAAGTTTGAGCCCGTACTTCATAAAACAGGCGAACGGACAGCCGAAGTAACTTTCGAGAATAGACGCGCTGACCTCGTCCTTGCCCATTATCAAACTGCCTGCGTCGTCAAGGCGAACGGCTACATCCGCCCCGCTGTTTTTCAACAGCCCCTCGGCAAACGCCGCTTGGTCGGGCAAAACTTCCCTTACCGCCTGTATGTAAGAAGTTTCAGCCGTAACGTCGTCCGACGCACCTTCCTCAAACGTCTTCATCCCCTCCAGAAATTCGCGGACGGAGGGGCGGGGAGAGGAATAATTCATGGCGGCAAGAGCGCGTTTAAGCCCGTTGTTCCTGCGGGACAGCCTTTCGGTTTTAGCCGCGCTTACAGGGCAAAGCGGAACGCCGCCGACAGTAAATACGGAAGTAAAATAGTCGGTGATTCTGCTCTTTGCCACGGGTTTGCCGTCGGCACCC
>CAJOMS010000081.1 GCA_905235795.1 uncultured Clostridia bacterium
GCCCTTAAAAAGAGGCTGGAACATATCGGGGTGAACGACGTGGTTATAGGTATTTCGGGCGGGCTGGATTCTACGCTTGCCCTTCTGGTGTGCGTGCGGGCGTTCGACCTTCTCGGCAAGAGCAGAAATGGCATACACGCCATAACTATGCCGTGTTTCGGCACGACTTCGAGAACGTTTGAAAATTCAGTGGCGCTCACCGAACTTTTGGGGTGTTCGCTGGAAATAGTTAATATTAAAGACAGCGTTTTACAGCATTTTAAGGACATAGGGCACGACTCCGACAAGACGGATATTACGTACGAGAACTCTCAGGCAAGGGAGAGGACTCAGGTTTTGATGGACCTTTCCAACAAGTATAACGGAATCGTGGTGGGCACGGGAGACCTTTCGGAGTTGGCGCTCGGCTGGGCTACTTACAACGGCGACCACATGAGTATGTACGCGGTGAACAGTTCCGTGCCGAAAACTTTGATTAGGTTTTTGATCGCTTACGAATCAAACAAGATGGGCGCAAAATTGAAGGCGGTGCTCGAAGATATACTCGATACGCCCGTTTCGCCAGAACTGTTGCCGCACGACAACGACAAAATAACTCAAAAGACTGAGGACGTGGTGGGACCGTACGTCTTGCACGACTTCTTTTTGTATCATACGGTAAGAAACGGGTTCAAACCTTCGAAAATATATTATCTGGCTTTGCAGACTTTTAAAGACTACTATTCGGAGGAGACGATTTACAAGTGGCTGAAAGTATTTTTCAAGAGGTTTTTCTCTCAACAGTTCAAGCGTTCGTGCTTACCGGACGGGGTGAAGATCGGTTCGGTAACGCTTTCGCCGAGGGGAGATTGGAGAATGCCCTCCGACGCGACTTGTAAACTGTGGATGGACGACCTTGAAGGAATAAGGAGAAAATTATGAGCGATATTGTGTCTGCCGTGCTGAGCGACGTGGACAAGCTGGTGAAAATAGTTTGCTCGTCGCCCATGCGCGGGGAATATAAAAAGACGGTTTTAAGGAAAATAGAACACGGTAGATTTTTGCTTGAAAGGTACAAGGAAAACAAGGTCTTTCACGAGGCGATAGAGCCGAGCGAAATGGAAAAGTGCCTTAAAACGCAGGTTATCGGCGATTTTAAACAGACGGAAATATTTTTTACGGATAGCGTTTGGCAGGTTTTGACTAACAAAAAAGGAACGCAAACGGTTAAAAAAAGGAAGGCGCAAACGATAGTGGAAGCCGTGCATAACAGACAAAAGAAATATATACTTTGCGAGGGTGAGGATATACCCGCGATGAGGGATTTGGGCATATTTACCGCGGAAAATAAGGTGGCGGCGAAAATGCAGGATAAATTCCGACAGATAAACAGGTTCATCGAGATGGTGGACGACGAGTTCAAAAACCCGCCAGACAGCTTGACGATACTCGACTTCGGTTGCGGGAAAAGCTATCTTACGTTTTTGCTGTATTATTACTTTACGGTCAAAAAGTCCGTTAAAACGCAGGTTATCGGCTATGATCTCAAAGAGGACGTGGTTGAAAAATGCAACGGCATCGCCAAAAAATACGGTTATGACGGTTTGAAATTCGTTAAAGCCGACGTGAGCAAAGACGTGCTTTACGGCGGCAAGATAGACATGACGGTTACCCTGCACGCGTGCGATACGGCGACGGACTACGCGCTCGATTACGCCATGAAACACGGGGCGAAATACATCTTTTCCGTGCCGTGCTGCCAAAAGGAAATAAACGCGCAGATGAACGGCGGAGGGGACTTTGAAATATTCGCGAGCCACGGGCTGATAAAGGAGAGATTCTCGGCGCTGCTGACGGATGCGGTTAGGGCAGAAGTCCTCGAAAACGCAGGTTATCGCGTTGATTGTCTGGAATTCGTGGGCTTTGAAACTAGCCCGAAAAATCTAATGATAAGGGCCGTGAAGGGCGGCGCGCCGCCTTGCGGAAACGAAGATATAAAAAATTTACTCGATAAATACGGCATCCGCCAGACGCTCTTGACGTTGAGAGAGGCGGAAAATGATAAACAGGAGGTAAAAAATGGCTAAACAAACTTACAGCGCAAACGACATTACGGTTTTGGAAGGGTTGGAGGCGGTTCGCGTTCGACCGGGTATGTACATCGGCTCTACCGGTGAGAAGGGTTTGCATCACATCCTTTGGGAAATCGTCGACAACGCGATAGACGAGGCCGCAAACGGCTATGCGGATACGGTAAACGTCGTTCTTTATAAGGACGGGAGCGCATCGGTTGAGGATAACGGCAGAGGTATCCCGGTGGATATACATAAGGATAAGAAGATTTCCGCCGTGGAACTCGTTTACACGCAACTGCACGCGGGCGGAAAATTCAACAACGACAACTACAATTATTCCGGCGGTCTGCACGGCGTTGGCGCGTCGGTTACGAACGCGCTTTCGGAATGGCTGAAAGTGCAGGTGTACAGAGGGGAAGTGTATCAGATAGAGTTCCATAGCTACGAGGACCCCGTTACGCACAAGATGCATTCGGGCGTGCCTAAGGCCCCGCTTGCCAACACGGGTATGAAAACGAGAAAGAGAGGAACTTTCGTGCAGTTTAAGCCCGATCCGAGAGTGTTTGAGACGACGAATTTTAAATTTGACATCGTGGCAAAGAGATTGAGGGAGATAGCCTTTTTGAACAAGGGCGTGCGCATTACCCTTACCGATAAGCGCGAGACGCCGGAACTCGTAAAGGAATTTAAATACGAGGGAGGCATCGTGGACTTCGTTAAATACCTTAACGAGGGCAAGAATACGCTCTTTCCCGAACCGCTGTACGTCTCTGCAGAAAAGGACGGAATCTTTATTGAATTTGCCATGCAGCATACCGACAGCTACACCGAGAGCATTTATTCGTTCGTAAACAACATACCTACCCCCGAGGGCGGCATGCACGAGATAGGTTTTAAGAGCGGCTTGACGAAGATTCTTAACGATTACGCGCGAAATGCGAACTTTTTGAAAGATAAGGATCAGAATTTTATGGGCGAGGACTTCAGAGAAGGACTGACCGCCATACTTTCAATAAAGATGAAAAACGTTCAGTTCGAGGGGCAAACCAAGACGAAACTTGGCAATCCGGAAGTAAGGCCCGCGGTGGAGGCGGTGACGATAGACGAGTTGGACGCGTTGATCAAAAATAAAAAGAACGCGCCGACTTTCGAGGCAATTATCAAAAAGGCGCAGGGGGCGGCTAAGGTAAGAAACGCCGCTAAACACGCAAAGGAGATAGCACGCGGCAAGAAAGAGGCCGATTCGACTAAACTTATAGGTAAACTTGCAAACTGTTCTTCGAAAAAGGCGGAGCTGAACGAAATCTTTATAGTGGAGGGCGACTCTGCAGGCGGCAGCGCAAAACAGGGCAGAGACAGACAGCATCAGGCAATTCTTCCGCTGCGCGGCAAACCGCTGAACGCCGAGAAGAAAAGACTTGACGAAGTGCTGAAAAACGAGGAAATACGCACCATAATAAGCGCGCTGGGCACGGGCATAGGCAACGACTTTTCGCTTAAATCGCTCAATTACGACAAGGTTATCATCCTTTCGGACGCGGACCAGGACGGCGCACACATAAGGGCGATTTTGCTTACCTTCTTCTTCAGATATATGCGCGAACTCGTGCAGACGGGGCACGTTTATATAGGTATGCCGCCTCTGTACAAGGTTTATAAAAAGGACATTGAAGAATACGCTTACGACGACGCCGAACTCGAAGCAAAAAAGGCGAAAGTGGGCAGAGGGTATCAGATACAGAGATACAAAGGCTTGGGCGAGATGAACCCCGAACAGCTTTGGGAAACGACGATGAACCCGCAAACGAGGGTGATGATGCAGGTTACCTTGGAGGACGCTGCCGAGGCGGAAAGACTTATTACCACGTTGATGGGCGACGCGATAGACGCGCGCAAGGCGTATATTTCGGAAAACGCGCAATTCAATAAAGAGGACGCGTTTATGAAGGAAGTTAAACTGTAAGAGGTGATTAAAGTGAGTGAAAATACCAGAGATAGAATTATAACGAGTTCGTTGGAAGAAGTTCTGCATTCTTCAATGATACCTTACGCGGAGTACGTTATTCTCGACCGCGCGTTGCCGCGAGTAGAGGACGGATTAAAACCGGTGCAAAGAAGAATACTGTATAATATGTACGAGCAGGGGTTTACGCCCGATAAAGGTTACAGAAAGAGCGCGAAGGTCGTGGGCGATTGCCTCGCTAAATATCACCCGCACGGGGATACTTCCGTTTACGACGCTATGGTGAGAATGGCGCAGGACTTTAATATGCGTATGCCGCTGGTGGACGGGCACGGAAACTTCGGTTCCGTCGACGGAGACGGCGCCGCCGCAATGCGTTATACCGAGGTTAAAATGCAACCGCTCGCCATGGAGATGCTTGCGGATATAGATAAAGATACCGTTAAATTTCAGCTTAACTTCGACGACTCGCTGACCGAGCCGGAAACTTTGCCCGGGCGTTTCCCCAACTTGTTGGTAAACGGGGCGTACGGTATAGCCGTAGGTTTGGCTACAAACATACCCACGCACAACCTCGGAGAAGTGATAGACGGCGTCGTTCAGTATATCAATAATCCGAAGATCACGCTGGACGAGATGATGAAGTACATTAAGGGGCCAGACTTCCCCACGGGCGGCTACGTGATAGCGGGGCCGGAACTTCGCACGGCTTACGAGACGGGCAGGGGCAAAGTTATAATGCGTGCGAAAGTCAACATCGAAAACGCCGACGGCGGCAAACACAACATAGTAATAACCGAAATACCGTATCAGGTAAATAAGGCTACGTTGCTAAAAAGAATAGCCGACCTTAAAGACGAACATAAAGACGATCCTCTGCTCGCCGGCATTGCGGATATAGTGGACGAATCCGACCGTAACGGCATGAGAGCGGTGATAAAGGTCAAAAAGGACGGAGATCCTCAACAGATTTTGAACTACCTTTACAAATACACTCAACTTCAATGTGCTTTCAACATCAACATGGTCGCAATCGCCGACGGTAAGCCTCAACAGCTCGGACTTTTGCAAATAATAAACTATTACGTCGAATATCAGAGGGAAGTAATACTTCGCCGCACGAAATACGATTACGGCAAGGCAAAGGAACGCGCGCATATTTTAGAGGGACTTATCGTTGCGATAAGGAACATAGACGAGGTCATACAGATAATTAAGTCCGCCGCGAACACCACCGAGGCAAAACAGACCTTGAGAACGAGATTTGAACTTTCCGACGCGCAGGCGCAGGCAATACTCGATTTGCGCCTCGCCAGATTGACTAAACTCGAAGTTTACAAACTCGAAGAAGAATTAAAACAGCTTAAAGAGCTGATGCAAAAATTGCAGGCTATTATCGAGAGCAAAAAACTTCAGATGAACGTGGTAAAAGAGGAAATAACCGCCATAAAAAAGAAGTACAAATCGCCGAGAAGGAGCGAAATAGTGAGCGCACCCGTCGACGCGGACGCGGAACCCGTAGCGGTAGTAAGACCGACAGAATACTTCAATTTGGTTTACACGGCGGCGGGAAATCTGAAAAAAGTGCCGAAGAAGAACTACGAGATGTCCGATAGGAAGCTGTCGTCCTCGTCTTCTCCGAACGAAATAATGAAAATTTCTTTGCCGGTAACCACGGAAGATACCGTTTTAGCCTTTACAAATTTGGGTAATTGTTATAAAATAGAACTTGACGAGATAGACGCTTGTAAATTTAAAGAAAAGGGCGTTTCGTTTGCCGACGCAGTGCCTGACGCGAATAAAAATGAAAAGCCGATAAAAATCTTTGCTTATAAGGATAGTTTGCCCGAGGGCAATTTGCTGTTCTTCACCAAAAACGGTATGGTCAAAAAGACTGCCTGGAGTGAGTACGGCGTGCAGAAGAAGGCGTTTCAGGCGGCTAAATTCAAGGA
>CAJOMS010000082.1 GCA_905235795.1 uncultured Clostridia bacterium
AAACTTGCCGATATCAAGGATTACGCTTTGTTCGGCAAAGACGTTAAAACGACGCTCAACCTCGGAAATATCGACTTTAAGTTCGCTTCCGGCAATACTTACAGGGCAACGTTTAACGCAAAAGAAAAAAAGATTTCTCTCGATTACAAGGAGATAGGCGCCGATGACGCGACTTACGTCAACGTCTTTACCGCCAACGCGACTTTTGCGTCCTCAAACACGGTAGGTCTTGCTTCTTTTTCCGACGGAACCGCGTCTTCAACTGCAATAATAGACAATTTGCAAATTGCCGATTTAAAGGGCAGAAGTTACGTAAATAACTCCTTTAACGGCAACGCAACCGTCAAGGACGGAAATATGGTTACCTTGTGTACCAACCCCGAAACGGGCGCAAAACTTACTTCCGGTGTAGGTACGGTAGCGCTTTATAAAGATTTGATGTGCACCGTAAGATTTATGAGCGAAAACGGCGAGATCGTTTCCGAACAGAAAGTTTGCCTTTACGGCAGCGCTACGGCGCCCGAAGTTCCCGAAAAGGAAGGTTACGTTTTGGACAGTTGGAGCGAGAGCTTGAACGGAATAAGCA
Source organism: uncultured Clostridia bacterium (assembly GCA_905235795.1). Taxonomy (GTDB): domain Bacteria; phylum Bacillota; class Clostridia; order Christensenellales; family Borkfalkiaceae; genus RGIG3732. Next base: position 587 of record CAJOMS010000082.1, read on the forward strand.
AAAATACGGTTATTTATCCCAAATATAAACTTGCGGAAGGAACCGAGCCGTCGGATAGCGAGCCTTCTTCGTCAGGTGATACGACCGGAAGCGATACGTCCGGAAGTACTCAAAAGAAAGGTTGCGGAGGCGTTATAGCTACGCCTATATGCGCCTTGGGACTGTTTGCGGCGGTTGCGGCTTTACGCAAAAGGAGGGTAATGTAATGAGTTTTTTAAAAAGAACTATGGCTTTTATTTGCTGTTTTGCTCTTTCCGTCGGTCTTGCGGGAGCGGTTTCCGTCTCCGCGGAAGATACCGGCGCTAACTCTTTCGATATGATTTCAACCAAAGGCGTTACGGCCGTAGTTTCTCAGGAAAGCTATGGCGGAAATAAAGACGGCTGGGAGCTTACCCTTACTAAAAAGGATGCAGGCATATCTTTCGCCAACGAAACCATACAGAGCTATGAAGTCTTTCAGGACGTAATAGTTGAGATGAGATTGAAAACTTCCGGCACGGGGTACGACGGGGATTTCCAACTGTATAAAGCTGAAGGAGATCTGATCGATTACGGTCTGCCCGGCGGCGTTTGGAACAGGGTTAAGTACAGAACGAAGGTCTACGTCGAAAACGGCGTTAAATTCGTAAAGCTTGACTTGTATACCGGCAAGGGAAAAACCGTTAATATCTCCGATATTTCGGTTGAGATCGCGCCGGAAGAACAACCTTTGCTCGGCGGAGTTAAGTTGTATTCTATGGAGGCGGGCGGCCTTATGCAGGGTTACGTGCTCGTCACTCCGGAGGGTAAGGTAGTGGTTATTGACGGCGGAAATACCGCGGACGTCAGTAAGTTGATTAGCTTGATAAGGACCTTTACCAACAAGGTAGATTATTGGTTTATAACTCACTTCCACACGGACCACGCAGGCGCTTTGCGCACCATACTCGACGCTCAATCTATAGCGATAGAAAACTTGTGTTACAGTTTCCCCGATACGGAAACAGTAAAAAGTCTTAGCGGTGACGCCGACGCATGGCTGTGCGACGCAATTGATGAAGCAGTTGCAAATCATCCCGAAAAAGTTAAAAACGTTTACGAGCCTAAGGCTAAGGACGTATTTAACGTGAGCGAAACCGTAACCGTTAAAGCTCTTAACGACGCTTGGTTCGAAAAGAATAACAATTACGGCAACAACTCGGGCGTTATGTACAAAGTTGAGACCCCCGGCGAAGATATTTTGTTTATCGGCGATATGGGAGATCGCGGCGATTATTATCTTCAGGACGAATGGGTGAAAAAAGAAGTAGAAACGTGCACGGTTATACAGATGTCGCACCACGGACAAAACGGCGTTACCGATCTGTTTTATTCCACGATAAAAGAGATGAAGGTTTGCCTGTATCCCGCTGTTATGTGGATTTATGATAACAACGGCGGTTCCGGATTTAACTCGGCAACTTTAAAGACAATGCACACGAGAGATCTGGTTAGAGAAAGGGGCGTAATGGATATTTACGTTTCCGGACGCGGCAGAGCTCTTCTTGAATAAAAATCGAGGTTTTGCCCGACGAAGCAGTCGGGCAAAACCGCATATTTTAGGTGAAATATGAAAGGATACGATCTTTATCGGTATCTTAAACCTATTTGGAATACCGATATTATCGAAAACGAAACTTTTATGTTTTTGGGCGAGGACGACGAGGCTCCGTTTTTATACGAGCCTGCCGAAATTCTCGCGGTAAAAAATTACAGACTCGATAAAGAGTTTGCTTGCGGCACCGATTACGATATCGTAAACGGAAAGATCCGCAGGGCAGGCAGCGCTATTCCGTTTTATAAAATCGAAGATTATTTTACGGACGATAGGGGGATTTTTTCCATCGGCGTTGCTCCCGCAACCGTACAAAAATACGGCCTTAAAGGGGAAAAATATTTGCTTTACGGCGAGGGTGATACTTTCACTAAAAATCAGATTGCCGTAACGTATAAAACGAAAGAAAAATGGGGCGGCCCGATCCCGCTCGACAAGCAGGAAAAATTTCCTGTTTTCACAAATAAGATATCAACGGGCGAAAGGTTGAAAATAACTTTTTACGGCGACAGCATAATGACCGGTTGCAACGCAAGCGGCACGCCTATGGGCGGAAATATCCCGCCGTATATGGACGCCTTTCCCGTGCTAATAAAAGAATTTTTACAAGGAGCGTTTCACGCCGACGTCGAAATGTCAAACGTTGGTGGAACACTTACGAAGGTTTCGCCGCATTTGACGAGCGCATTTTGCCTACCGTGCCGGACTTGCTCGTCCTCGGCTTCGGCATGAACGACCTTCACACTCCGCTCGACGAGTTTAAAAGTATGTACGCAGAGATGGTACGCAAGTTCAGGGCTGTAAATCCTAACGGAGAAGTTTTGGCGGTTGCCACCATGTGGCCTAATACGGACAGCGCTTGGGTGTTGAACCAGATACGCACTATCGACGTTTTAAACGAACTTGAAAAGGAGTTCGGCTCGTTCGGCGTCGCCGATATGACGACCATGCACGCGTACGTACTTCAACGCAAAAGATACCGCGACGCAACGGCAAACAACATAAATCATCCTAACGACTTTATAGGCAGAATTTACGCTCAAGTAATATTAAAAACGCTTTTGGGCGAAAAATTTGAAGATTTTTATGGGACAAAAAATTGCTGATCTTACCGAAAAACTGAATTTTGCCACGATCTACGAAAACTCGGTGGATTATAGATCGATACCATTTTGGAGCTGGAATAACGAGCTTGACGAAAAAGCGCTTACCGACCAGATAGTAGAAATGAAAAACGTCGGTATGGGCGGTTTTATCATCCACGCGAGGACGGGACTGAAAACGGAATACCTCGGAGAAAAATGGTTTTCATGCGTAGAGGCGTGCCTAAAAAAGGCAAAGCAGTTGAACATGCGCGTTTGGATATACGATGAAAACGGCTGGCCGAGCGGCTTCGTGGGAGGCAAACTTTTAAAGAACGAGAATTTTCTCGCTCGTTTTTTAGAGTACGCCGTCACTTCCCGTTTCGACGAAAACGCGTTTTGCGTATATATTCGAGAGGGCAAAAAATTCGTAAGGATATTTAAAGCTCAAACGGGGGTAGAGGAGTATCATTGCGTATATCTGCGCGTAAGCCCTTCTAATACCGATATTTTAAATCCCGACGTAGTTACGGCTTTTATAAACGAAACGCACGAAAAATATTTTGATAGGTTTAAAGACAGCTTCGGCAAGGAATTAGCCGGATTTTTTACCGACGAACCGCAATTTTACAGGTGGGCGACTCCGTTTCCCGTAAAGATAAGCGAGTATTTTAACGATACCTTCGGCGAGGACGTAAGAGAAGGACTTATTTATCTGTTCGTACAGGACGAGGAAGGTTACGGCTTCAGAACGCGCTATTACGGCGCTCTGAGCCAAATGTATTTGCAAAATTATTTCAAGCGCATTTACGAATGGTGCGAAAGCCACGGTTGCAAACTTACGGGGCACTCGGTGGAGGAACCGCGTTTATACACTCAGATGTGGGGATGCGCGGGCGTTATGCCCGTTTACGATTACGAGCATATTCCGGGCGTTGACTGCCTGACGAGGACGGGCGAAAATTTCCTTTCTTTCAAACAGGTGGGCAGTGCGGCGGCTCAGCTCGGCAAAAAGATGGTTTTAACCGAAACTTTCGGTTGCAGCGGCTACGACGTAACGCCGTTCGAGCTGTGCCATTTAGCCGAAATGCAGTATTTTAACGGCGTCGATCTCATGTGTCAGCACCTGCTGCCATATTCCGTTGCGGGGCAGGGCAAGCAGGATTATCCGCCCGTGTTTTACAAGCAAAACAACTGGTGGGCGGAATTCAAAGAGTTTAACGAACATTTCACCCGCCTTGGGTATATTATAGCCAATACGCGTGAGCTGTACGACGTTTTGGTCGTTCACCCCATGCGCAGCGCATATTTGACCTATATAAGAGAAGTTGACGGCGATAGCATAAAAGAGCTTGAAGACAGCTTTTCCGCCCTTTTAAACGCGCTTAACGAGCGCGGCGTAACGTATCACCTTGCCGATGAAACTTTGCTTGCAAAGTACGGAGAGGTGGAAAACGGTGCTTTGCGCATAGGTAATTGCGTTTACGATAAAATTATCGTGCCTAATATGCCGAGCATAGCAAAAACGACCGTCGATCTGCTTAAAAAATTCAACGGTCGACTCTGTATGCAGACCGTTCCCGAATATATCGACGGGGAAAGAGCGACCGTAGATATAAAACCGAATACTTCCTTAGACGAAATTGAAAGGTCGTCTATCGTCGGTTTCCGCGTGGAGGAAGGGCAGGGCGCGATAACCGTTCGCACGGGCGAGCTCGGTGATTTTGCGTTTATAAAAAACCTGTCCGTTACCGAAAAGTTGGTATGTAGCTTTGACGGAAAAGGCAAGAATTACGTAGCATTCGATATCGACGGCGCGGCATGCTCCGCCGTAGGTAAAAAAATAGTATTAAACGCGAGGGAGAGCTTGATTTTGACGGACGCGGGCGAGGACTTCGTTGCCCCTGTCGAGAGTAAACCTTCTCCGCAAGAAGTAACAAAAAATTTCCGCGTAAAAAATATAAGCGAAAACTACCTCGTTTCGGATACCGCGTCGTTTAGTTTGGACGGAAAAAATTATTCTCAACTAAAGCCTGTTCAGCAGATATTCGAAAATTTGCTCTACGATAAATTCGACGGAGTAATATACGTAAAACATACTTTTACCGTAAACGGACCTATAAAGGCTAAGCTGATGGTTGAAAAATACGACTTTCTTTCGGCTACGTTCAACGGTGTGCCTTTGAAATTCGAAAGTTCGGACTTCGATATAAATTTTGCCGAAGCCGACGTTAGCCACCTTATCAAACGGGGCGAAAACGAATACGTTTACAGCATCCATTACTCGCAGAGGGACGAGGTGTATTTCGCCTTTTTCAATCCCGCGGCAACCGAGGCGGTGAGAAATTGCCTGCATTACGACACGTATATTGAAAACGTTTATCTTAAAGGCGATTTCGTAGTCGAAAAGGACGGTTCTGTTTCAAAGCCGTCGGCATTGCTTGAAATTTCATCTCAAATGTACAAGGAAGGTTATCCGTTTTTCTACGGAGAAGTAACCCTTGCGGGGCGTTATAATTATAACGGCGTGGGGAAAAGGGAGCTTTCCGCAAGCGGAAGGTTTTTGGTGCTTAACGTCCGAGCAAACGGCAAACAGGCGAATTTGATTTATAAAAACAGCGTTGATATTACGGATATTTTGCAAGTTGGCGAAAACGAAATTGAAATTACCGTAAAATCGAGTTTGCGCAACCTGTTAGGACCGCATCACTTCTTACGCTTTAAAGAAAACGACTGGGTAGGCCCCGATACGTTCACCATGTACAGAACGTGGCTTAACGGCGTTTCGCCCAATTACGACGGGAAATACAATCTGGTGCCGTTCGGCGTGGATAAGATTTTCATTTGCGAAATTTTATAAGAACAACATTTTAAAAATCCACCGTTTATTTGCGGCGGATTTTTTTGTTTGGGGTACTTTCCGTTTGATTTTATTTTTAAAATGATATATAATCTAAACATGGCGCAAAAATGGCGTCTTTAAGAGGTTGCTATGTATCGTTACGAAACACATTTACACACAAGTCCTGTAAGTTCATGCGCAAAAAAGCCCGTGCGCGAAAATATAGAGTTTTACAAGTCGCTGGGATACGACGGCGTTTTTATTACTAACCATTTTTTGGATGGGAACTTCATTAAAAGGTATGATGCCGATCTTTCGTATGAAGAAAAGATGGAAATATATCTTTCCGATTATTATGAAGGCGTAAAAATAGGAAACGAACTTGGCCTTCGCGTCTTTTTTGGCGTGGAATTATCGTATTTGGGCACCGATTTTCTGGTTTACGGGTTAGATCCAGAATGGTATATTGCGCATCCCGAGATAATGGAAATGGAAAAGAGCGTTGAGTTGCCTTTTATTATGAACGAAGGCGGTTTCGTAATACAGGCTCACCCGTTTCGCGAGGCAAAGTATATAGACCACATCCGGCTTTTTCCGAGATGCGTTCACGGCGTTGAAGTTTTTAACGCCAACCGAACGGAATTGGAAAACAAGATGGCAAATATTTATGCAAACGAATACGGATTTTACAAGACGGCAGGTACTGATAATCACATGGGGAAAGATCAAAGGATCCTCGCAGGATTGGAGAGCGAAACGCCGATATCCGACGAAAAAGATTTTGCCGAGAGAGTTAAAAACGGAACGATGAGTATGTTTATTATCGACAGAGAAGCCGATTCGTTTAAGCGTATCGAATAAAACCGCTTTGGCATTACGGATTTTCCGCGTGAATTATTGCGTAATATAATAAAATTTAATTAAAAGTTTTTTAATATTTACGGGAGATATTATGGAAGATAAAAAGTTTGATATCATAATAATTGCAGGGCAATCCAACGCCGAAGGTAACGGCGTGAGGGAGGCAGACGCAGGCGAAACAATAAACGACAACGTGTTTCATCTGATAGATAAAAATTCGGTGTCTTTGCACGATAACGAGAAGGGCGAGACCGTTCTCGATATAAAAATGCCCGTTGAAACGCTGTTGGAAGTGGCGCACGAGAGGAAGGTCGGCGATAGATTTGCCGCGGATTTTTCCGAAACGTTTGCCGACGAATATATAAAGGGCGGCAATTTGCAGGAAGGCAGGAGCGTGCTTTTGGTCAAGGCGGCGGTAGGCGGCACGGGCTTTGCAAAAAAACAATGGGGAGTTGGCAAGCCCCTTTCAGACAGGCTGTTCCAAATGGTCGATCGCGCCCTTTCGTTAAACGGCGAGAATCGCATAGTTGCGCTTTTGTGGCATCAGGGTGAACACGACGCATTTGAAAACGTCGATCTTAACGAAAAGGAAAGATACGATTTTTACCATAAAAACCTGTTTGAGCAGTTAAACGCCGTAAGAGAGCGTTATTCCGCGTTTGATTTTCCCATAATAGCCGGCAAATTTGCGTCGTCCTGGAAATGGGGTGCGCAAAATAAAGAAAAAATAGAGGCTATATACACCGCTACGAGCGACGTTTTAAACGAATTGGGCAATTCGGGGTACGTTTCGTCCGAAGGGCTTAAATCCAACGACGAGGCGATCGGCAACGGCGACGATATACATTTCTGCGCCGAATCCGTGCGCGAATTAGGCAAAAGGTATTATAAAACGTTTGAAAGTTTAAGTACCGGTAAATAATTTAGCAAATTAAAAAACGAATTAAAAATGAGTTTCAAAATAGTGTCGGTTCGAAAGGTCGGCACTTTTTTCGTCGCTTTTTAAGTCGTATGCGCATATTTTGTTAAAAAGGCGATTCTCCGTTATTACTACGGCGCAATGCTGAAACCCGTTAAAAATGTTCGGTGGCAGGTTGCCTACCTATGAAATTTTGTTTGGTTGAAAAGTGCGATTCGTATTGCGTTTTCTTGAAAAAAATATATTTTTATGATATAATCATTAAAATCGAACTTTTAAATAAATACGAGGGAACAAAGATGTATAAGATTGTAAGAAGAAAATCTCTCAATCCCACGGTAACGCAGTTGGAGATAGAATCTCCGCTCGTAGCAAAAAAGGCAAAAGCGGGGCAATTCATAATCCTTCGCGTGGACGAGGACGGCGAGCGCATTCCGCTTACTATTGCAGGAACCGACAAAGAGGAAGGAACCGTAAAGATAATATTCCAGATAGTCGGCGCGACGACGGAAAAACTCAACCGCAAAAAAGAGGGCGAGTATATACAGGATTTCGTCGGACCTCTCGGCGTTGCCACGCATATCGAAGGGCTTAAAAAGGTGTGCGTAGTGGGCGGAGGCGTAGGTTGTGCAATCGCAATGCCCGTGGCTCAAGCCCTGCGCGAAAACGGTGCGGAAGTTACGAGCATAATAGGTTTCCGCAACAAAGATCTGTTGATTTTGGAGGACGAATTCAACGCCTGTTCCGACAGGGTAGTCGTTATGACGGACGACGGAAGTTACGGCCGTCACGGCAACGTTACCGTGCCGCTCAAAGAAATGTTGGACGCGGGCGAAAAGTTCGATATGATTATCACCATAGGCCCGCTTATCATGATGAAGTTCGTGGTA
>CAJOMS010000083.1 GCA_905235795.1 uncultured Clostridia bacterium
GTTTTCGATTGCCTTGGCGGCGACGGCGAAGTTATGCCAATTTTGGGATTCTGGAGCGCTCCTGCGGAGGCTACCTGTAAAGGTCAATACTATCCGGATATGAAAAACGACGAATATTTCAGCGCCGTTAAAGAGTCCGGTGTAAATTTGCTCGTTCAGGCAAACGACGACGCAACGGTATCTTACGACGACGTTGAAATGACGCTCGATTACTGCGATAAATACGGTTTGGGCTACTACGTTACCAACAGCGCTCTCGTCGCTTCGGGTACAGTTAAAGCATCCATTCCCACGATGGAAGCCGCTTTGGCAGATTACGCCTCGAGACATACCGGTTTTGCAGGTCTGTATTTGAGGGACGAACCTGCGGCGGGCACCGAAAAAGAAATGAACAAGAGCCTTATAACCCTTTACGAAGCCGCACAAAACGTAGGCATTAACGTTCAGGGTTATATGAACATCGATCCATACTGGTCGTCGAAATTTGCGCCTAATGCAAAAGAGAACTACGTTTATTCTTTAAACGCGATATTCAAAAATTCCGGTTCTCAGATGTTGGCGTACGATATATACCCGTTAAAGGAAAGCGGTATGGATTACGAATGGTACTTTACAAACCTTACTTTGGCAAAGCACGTTGCAGATGACTTGAATATCGCCTGGACGCCGTTCGTTTCCGTTTCCGCAGAAAGCAGATACCTCTTGCCCAAGGAAGGTGAATTATCCTGGCAGGTCAACGAGTATATAGCTTTCGGCGCAAAGGGCATAGACTACTTCCCGATCAACTCGCCGATTTCATTCTCTAATTACGTAGAGAACGGAGCCGTGGTAGCTATGTTTGACTATCTCGGCAACAAAACCGAAGTTTATTATTACGTAAAAGAGATAAACAAACAACTGCTTGCGGTGGATCAATATCTGATGAAAGCTTCCAATCACGGCGTTATAGTAAACGGCGAATTGAAGGGTAAAGAATACCTCGATTACGGCGAAGTCATAGCAGACGGAACCTTCCGCGAATTGAAGAAGGTTTCCGGCGATTCCGCCACGGTTGGGTGTTTCGACTATTACGGAAAAACCTGTCTTTACGTGGTAAACAACGATATGTATAAAGACGCACAGGTAAATTTAGACTTTGACGCAAGGTACGGTTATCAAGTCGTTCAAAGAGGACAAACGGCTAACGTAAAGGGCTCTAAAATCGTTCTCAATCTTGCTGCCGGCGAGGCTGCATTTATCGCTTTGAAGTGAGGTACCGAGTATGAAGTATAAATTATTAAGTTTATTTTTGTTGGCATTTTTTGCCGTTGGCTGTTTGGGCATGACCACGGTCGTTACGCCCGCTTCAGCCGCAACCGATAATTACAACAAAACGTTGACAGTGCAAAGCGGTTACGAATCCGCTTTCCTTGCCCCCGTTTCGCCGTTGTTCGACTATTTGGGCGCATCGGTACAATTCGATCTTTACAAGAGCGACTTTAAAAGTTTGAACTACAACAAGTCTTACGACGTAATGTCTCTTTCGGGCACGAGCGGCGGTATGGCTTCGGTCAACTTCGTATTCGGCAAAGTTGAAGAATTCCCTTACACAAAATCACCGCATATACCCGCATGGCATATTTATCAGATTACCGAATTCAACTTCGGCGGATTTCAATATTTCTGCAACGGGCAAATAAAGGAATGGTCCGATAGGGGCAACTACGCGCTTATTACCGATTTCGTCGGCACACCCAATGAATTTATGGAAGAAGGCTACAGCTATAAAGTAAGCCTTACTTACGATTCGTTTACCTATAATGGACAAAAATACGGCGGAAATTCTGCCTGGTTCGTCGTCGAGAGGAAGGGTATTTTCGAAAACGATTCCGCTTTCGAAGTGTTGTTCGCCTTCCAGAAAAGGATCGACGCCGCAAGATTCGGCGAGAGATATACCAACGGCACGATGGCAGGTATGGAAATACAGGGTCTCTGTCCGAGAGCTAACATCGCGGGAACAGCTACTTCCGGCGACGGCAGAGGACATTCCGTCAACGTAGAGATTGACAATTTAAAAATTTACGACGGCACGAGTTACGACGAAGCCGAAAAACGTTATTACGAAACTTTTGAAACGATAACCGCTAACGACGTTGCAATGCCGGCGTTGATGCAGACCGGCGAAAATATTTGTAAGTTCGACGGAGAGAATTATCTCGAATTGCCAAGCGGTATTCGTTTCAATGCGGTAAATTACAGCGAAGCTATCGGCAAAACCGAAGAAACCACGGCTCAATTGGGTGTTGAGCAGAGCGAGCTGTTCAACGTAACTTTCAAAGACGCCGCTACCGGCCAAACCGTCGGTACGACCAAAACCTGCACAGGTCTTGATTTTTCGGCAACGAAAATTTATTCCGGAAGTAAAGTTTACAAATTCGATTATTCAAGTATAGATTTCTCGTCCGTAAACGAAGATCTTGTAGTGTACGGCACGCCCGTTTCGTATTTCACCCTCTCGCTGATAAGCGGAGTGAAGAATATAAACGACAAGGTGCTCCGCATTTCCGTAGAGGATAGTTACAAGATAGCCGAAGACATTTTAGTCCGTCCTGATTACGACTTGCTCGGCTTTACTACGTCAGAGGGTAGCTCCGTCGTTCAGTACGACGTAGGAGCAATCGTCAATATGAACTGCCGCGATAAAACGCTTTACGCGGTTTGGAAATTAAAGAGCTTCCAAACGGATTATTATTCCGGTAAAGTTAAACTTGATTCGATAACCACCAAACCCGGAGAAGTTCCGTATTACAGGGGCACAACGCCCAAGAAGAACGGCTACATCTTTGCAGGTTGGTCGGAAGTAATTGCTCCTTCCAAAAATCAGACTTTGGTAGCGCAATTCGTAGAGGCCGGCGATACCGATGCCGCAAACAAGGCTCTTTCCGTAAATGATAGCTTAAAATTGACGAGAGAGCGCAGCGACTCCGCATCTACGGTCGAAATAACGTTCGATCTCGTATCCTTGCCGCAAGGGGCTAAGATAACAGTGATGGATAAAGACGTTACCGCGTACGTTAAACAGGGTTGCCGCGTAAAAGTAGCGGTAACAAATGCAGGAAATATAACCGTTTCAAACGGATATATCAATTCCGATAAATACGTTTACGCAGGCTCTGCGCAGACAGGGTTGAACTCAAAGTCGGTATCGGTTGAATTCAGAGGCAACGTCGTGTTCGATACGTATACGATCAGTTACGACGGTGAAAATTTCTATGAAGAAAATTTCGACGGCATCGACAACTTTGCCGCGGGCATCTACAACAACTATTATATAGTAGAGGGCAGTGCGTCCGTAGTTTCGTTGCCGAAAAACAACATCGTTACGTTTACCGACGAAACGACGGGCAGAAACGTATCTCAAGTGCACGTTTACGACGGCGGCAACGTATTTTTGCCCGACACTGTAAACGGTACTATCGGCACCGTAAACTGGGATAAAACGCAGGACGATTTGATGAACGTTACCGGCAACGTAACCGTTAAAGCCAACATGAACTGGATAAACTGCACGTTGAATTTCGATACGTCCGAAGGCGTATTCGGTTTCCTTGAAATAGAGGATTCCATTGCTCCGATAAAGGGCATTTTCGGGCAGACTATTGAGTTGCCTACGATCGAATATGGAAATTATGAAATTATCGGTTGGACGGACGTAAAGGACGGCGGCTACGTTAAATTCTCAGGAGAGTATTCTCTTAACGCAAACAATAAAACTCTGTACCCTGTATGGGGCGGCAAGATTTACACCGTTGAATTTTACGCGGAAGACGGCGTAACGCTTTTGGAAAGACAAGACGCGGAATATAATTCCACCGTTTTGTTCGGCGGAGAAATACCCGCTAAGGCAGGTTACGACTTCGTAGGTTGGGATAAACCTACCATGGGCATTTCCGGCGACACGAAGTTTACAGCCGTGTACGAAAAGCCGCTTGCAAACGTAACGGTATCCGTTCTCGGCGGCAACGGCTCCGGTAAGTACACTGAGGGCGATACGGTAACTATTTCTTTCCGTGAAATAAACGGGTACGAGTTTACCGGTTGGAAAGTCGTTTCCGGCGGCGTAACGATCAAAAACAACAACGGGACTTATACGTTTACCGTTGGAAATGAAGAAGTGGTTATAGAGGCAGAAGCTACGACAGGCAATACGTCCAAAGGAAAGGGCTGCGGATCTGCCGTCGGCGCCGGCTTTATCGGCGCGTTGGCGTTGATTTGCCTTGCGTTCTTTATGGTAAAGAGAAGAAAAGGAATATATGAGAAATAAACTTTTTGACGAGTTTCTTATCGGCTCGTGGGTAACGTATTTCGATTACGGTATAATGAGTCAGGAAGAACAGATGAAACGCCTTGTGGAATTAGGGGTGAATTTTCACCCCTTTCCATTCTCATGGTACGATCCGGAAACTCACGACGATCTCGATGACTGGAAGGAAACGGATCGACTCTGCCAAAAGTACGGCGTTTTGTACGGGTTGGAATGTTATAACGATAAACGCGGAACATCGGAAGAAGCGTTCAAAAAACATATTGAAATAGCAAAAGAGATGAGCGAAAATCTGGCGGTATTTCATATTTTTGACGAACCTATGGGGTGCGAGGTTAAAATGCTTGGAGATTGGGTGCGCAGATATCGCGCGGAGAACCCTAACGTATGGCCTATATTCAACCTCAATCCTTCGTCGGTTTCCGTAAGAAGATTGCAAACGAGTTACGAAGATCACTTGCAGGCTATGATCGACGCGGCAGGAGCAGAAAACGTCGCTTTTTTAAGTAGCGACTTTTATCCGTTTATGCGCGACGGTTCGTTTAAAGAGTATATCTTTGCCGATATGGAAAACATACGCAAGGCGGCGTATGACAACGGAAAGATACGCACACATGCTTTTTTGCAAGCGTACGGCGGCAATAGTTGCCGTATGCCAACGATAGACGAAATTCGGTGGCAGGCGTACGCTTATATGGCGTACGGGTTTAAAGCTCTTTCTTATTTTAATATGGTTTCGCCAAGAAACAACGGCGGATCGTTTACCGAAGGGCTTATAATGCAAGACGGTAGCATCCCAAATCCCGAATTGCTTGCCGCAACGGGCGAACTCAATTTCGAGTTGCGCGCTGTTGGCAACGAAATGTTGAATATGCAAACCGTTCACGCATATCACACGCACGATATTTCCACGTATTACGCACAGGGCGTAGTTGAGACGTTGCCGGAAGGCTACTATGTCACACCCGTCGATAAAGACCGCAAGTTCGTTATAACCGAACACGAGGATAAAGATCGATTTATGATATTCAACAACAGCTTTACCCTTAGCGGAAAGTCGGAATTTTACGTTTCGGGCGTTAACGAAATTTACGTTTTCGATCCCACGGAAAAAAAGTATAAAAAATGTGATTATAAAAACGGAATTTTAACGGTTACGTTCAAAAAGGGCGAAGGGTTACTGTTTAAAACCGTTTAACGATTGATATGAAACAAATTTGGGCAGAAAATTTGCGCGACGAGCTGAACGTTGCGTTAGTATTTAAATATAGTTTGACGGTAAAAGAAGAAACGCTCCTAAAAATTGCTGGCAACGTCTCTTTTCGCTTATCGGTAAACGGCAATATTGTCGGGTATGGGCCGAGGAGAAAGGCTCACGGAAAGGCGGCGTTAAATATTTACCCGCTTAATGAGTATATCGGTAAAACTGTCGAGATAACCGTAGAATGTTGCAGCTACAGGGTAAATAATTTTTATATTGTAAACCAACAGCCGTTTTTTGCGGCGGAGATAGTTTGCGGCGGGAATACCGTTGCGGACTCTTTTGATTTCAAAGCCTATATAAATAACGGAAAATTGCGCAAAGTTCAGCGTTTTGCGTATCAGCGCGGTTTTATAGAGGCATATAACCTCGGAGAAAAC
>CAJOMS010000084.1 GCA_905235795.1 uncultured Clostridia bacterium
GTAAACGACCAGCCCCTCCGTTACGTTGATATATATATTGAGTATCGCGTCGGTAGCCAAAAACGCTTCCGCAACGGAAATGCGCTTGTTTGCGCTGTCGTCCAGCGTGCGCTCAAACCATTGCGTGCCCGCCGTCATCGCGGGATTGAGCGAATCCACTATAACGTATTTTGCAAGCGCCGCCATCCTTTCAGACCGCATGGGGTTGCGCTTGTACGGCATTGCCGACGAGCCTATCTGGCTTTTTTCGAAGGGTTCTTCCATCTCCTCGAAAGATTGCAATATCCTTAGGTCGTTTGAAAATTTATACGCGCTTTGCGCTATGCCGGACAGCGCGGAAAGGAAGTACGCGTCGACCTTTCGCGAATACGTCTGACCGGAAACGGGAACGACGCCGTCGAACCCCATTTGTTCGGCAATAAGCCTTTCCACCTCGCGGCACTTTTGCTCGTCGCCGTTAAAAAGCTCCATAAAGCTCGCCTGAGTGCCCGTCGTGCCCTTTTGACCGAGCATTTTAAGTTTTGAAAGGCGGAATTCCAGCTCCTCCACGTCCTGAGCAAGCTCGTACGCCCAAAGCGTTGCGCGTTTACCCACGGTGGTTAGCTGCGCCGGTTGCAGATGCGTGTAAGCGAGGCAGGGCATATCCTTATATTTCATGGCGAAATCGCCCAAATTCCTCAAAACCTGCGCGCACTTTTTAAGTATCAAGTTGGTGGCGTCGCGCAAGATGATAACGTCGGTATTGTCGCCGACGTAGCACGACGTAGCGCCGAGGTGAATTATCGGTTCTGCCGTGGGGCAAGCCTTGCCGAAAGCGTAAACGTGGGACATAACGTCGTGCCGCACTTCCCTTTCGCGCGCCTCGGCAACGGAAAAATCTATATCGTCGACGTGTGCCTCCATTTCAGCTATCTGCGCGTCGGTAATATCCAGCCCGAGCTGTTTTTCTGCCTTTGCCAAGGCTACCCACAGCTTGCGCCAGGTGGTGAATTTGAATTTTTCCGAAAACAGATACTGCATCTCGTCGCTTGCATACCTGGTGGAAAGCGGTGAAACGTATTTTTCTTTTTGGCTATCCATAATGTCTCCTTGCGTGCAGAAACCGAGCTGAACGATTTGAAAACGATTAAACTTCTTCTTTAAACTGGTCTTTATATCCCTCGCCGAACACTTCGCTTGCGGACGCGACTATGAGGAAAGCCTTTGGATCCTCTTGCTTTATTATATCTTTAAGCATGGGATAGGTGTGTTTTTTTACGGCGCACATCAAAACTTCCTTCTTTTCGTGGGTGTAAGCGCCGACGCCGTCCAAAATAGTTGCGCCTATGGGCAGCTCGTTCAAGAGGCGTTGAGCTATCTTTTCGGAATTATCCGAAACGATATACACGAGTTTTGCGCCGTCTCTGCCGTACAGAACGATATCCAGCATAAAGCTGCTTACGGACATGGCGACGAAGGCGTACAGAACGGTTTCCACCTTATAGCCGACGAACGGCAAAGACGAAAGGCAGATTACGGTGTTTACGATAAGTATCAACCTGCCTATGCCAACGTACCTGAATTTGAGGCGCAAAAGTTTGGCAATTATATCCGTGCCGCCCGTGGTGGCGTTGGCTTTAAACACCATGCCCATCCCTATCGCCATGCAAACGCCGCCGAATATAGCCGCGAGCAAAGTGTTATCTATAATAAACCAAGTTTGCCCCGCCGCCAGCATTTGGTCGCGGGCAATTTCAAGCAGGTAAATAAATAATGAAAGAAGGACCGTGCCGAAAACCGTGCCCACCAAAAAGTTTTTACCGAATTTGATAAGCCCGATTATAAGCAACGGGATGTTCAAAATAAAAACGATTAAGCCTATCGGCACGTTCCATTCGGGATTGATAAGGGCAATAGCCCTGTTTATGATGATAGCAAGGCCCGGAAACCCACCCGGAGCAAGGTTGTACGGGTTTATGAGAAACACCGTACCCAATGAATAAAAAAATGTGCCGCCTACTATCCTTAATATCCTGCACGTAACATCTAATGATTTTTTCAACTCTCCGCCTCCGAAAAAGCGTTACTCTTTCGTTTAAACTTTTTCAGTCAAGTCTGTTCGTCCGACAAAAATTCTTTAAGAAAGGTCAGATCCAACGCCCACTCGTCGATTTTATTTCTGCGGGCGTGGTCCTCGTTCGCCTTGCCGAGCGCCTTGCGATAATCGGCGTAAGTGCAACCGTTGACCTTAATAAAATGTTTTATTGCGGCATCCTCCCCACCCGTAAGCTGAGTTCTGCCAATATGTATCACGCTGTGGCAAGCGTGGCACACCGCAATTACGTTTACCAGCTTTTGAACTTTGGCTTCCTCGTCGTAACTCCATTGTTCATGAGCCTCGAGCCGTTGCGGTTTAGCCCCGCAAATCGCACATTTTCCGCCGTTTGCGGCATACGCGCGGCGGCGAATCACGTCCCACGCGGCAGGCGGCAAAAGGCTGCGCAAATTGCTGTACCAACAGCTGTCCGGCACAAGTTCGAAGTTCAATTTATATCCTTCCATAACTCGCCCCTCCCTTGTCCGTACTGATTTATTGTAACACAGGCGCGGTTATTTGTCAAACAACTTTTTTCATTATAGCTAATTATTTGCCAAATATGCGCCCTTGTTCTTGCCATGGCGCGATTTTTACCCGATCAAGGCGCAAAACACGCGATTTTTCAGCGCCGAATCCGAAAAAGCAAAGCCGTTACGGCGCGGCGGTAAATTTTGACAAAACGCGCGCGCCACGCCCAAAAAATTAAAAAGTGCCCTTTTTCGGACAAAAAAAGCACTTTTTAAAAAAACGAACGCGCGGATATATCCAACGTATATCCGCACGCATCATTCACTTAAATTTTAGTTATTGCTTTTAAGTTTGGCTTCTTCTTCCTCAGCCTCTTTAGCCATGTCGGCGGCGCGTTCCTTAGCGGTAGCGGCGACATCCTTAGCTGCGGCAAGAGCTTGTTCTGCCGTTTGAGCGGCTTGAGCCTTTTCGTTATCTTCGGGGTGTTTGCCCGCTTCCTTCTTGGCGAGGTCGTAAGCCTTTTGCGCTGCCTTTACCTCTGCCTCGGCGGCTTTTTGCTCGTCGGCTGCGGCGCGTGCCTTTTTACGGATGTTTTCCACTTCGGGCACGTAAGCCTTTTGACCTTCACCTTCGAGGATAGTGAATTCGGTCTCCTTATCGAACATGTGTGTGTGCATAATGTCGATAGCTATCTCAACCCTCTGATCCCTGTCGGTAGTGGAGCGGGAGTCAACCTTTGCAACCAACTGAGTTGCGCCGTCGACAAGGCTCTTTATCTGATCGGGATCGTCGTTTTCGGGTTTATCGAACACGCAGTAAAGGAGGGTTTCGGCGCCGAGTTTTTCAACGACGTCGACCTTTACCTTAACGGTGGTCTCCTTGGAATTAGCTATATAAGCGGCTTCGTCGTGGAAGTCCTCCGGACGGACGCCGAATATGATCGGTCTGCCGGTATTTAAGTAATCTTTAAGGTTAATTATCTTTGACGCCTTGGCGTTGGGAACTTTAATTTTGTTTCCTTCGAACTCTACGTAAACGTTATCGGGTGTGCCGGTAAGAACTGCGTCGAAGAAGTTCATCTGCGGGGTGCCGATAAAGCCTGCAACAAAGAGGTTTGCGGGGTAATCGTAAAGGTTTTGCGGAGCGTCTACCTGTTGGATATAGCCGTCCTTCATAACTACGATTCGGGTACCCATCGTCATAGCTTCTACCTGATCGTGCGTAACGTAAATGAACGTGGTGGCTAATCTGTGGTGAAGTTTGGTTATCTCCGTTCTCATCTGTGCGCGGAGCTTAGCGTCCAAGTTGGAAAGAGGTTCGTCCAAAAGGAATACCTTAGGTTCGCGGACGATTGCACGGCCGAGCGCGACACGTTGTCTTTGACCACCGGAAAGAGCCTTAGGCTTTCTCGTGAGGTAAGGTTCCAGACCGAGGATCCTCGCCGCCTCTTTAACTCTCTCGTCTATTTCTGCTTTGGGCATTTTGCGGAGCTTTAAGCCGAACGCCATATTGTCGTAAACAGTCATGTGCGGGTAAAGCGCGTAGTTCTGGAAAACCATCGCTATATCCCTGTCTTTCGGTTGAACTTCGTTAACGAGGTTACCGTCGATATAAAGTTCGCCTTCGGTTATCTCCTCAAGACCTGCTATCATACGGAGCGTGGTCGATTTACCGCAGCCGGACGGGCCGACGAAAACGATAAACTCTTTATCTTCGATATCGAGCGAAAAGTCCGTTACGGAAGGCGTAGTGTTGTTGCCGTAAACTTTATAAATGTTTTTCAGCTTAAGGCTTGCCATTTAATTTTCCTCCAAGTTAATTTTACCCATACGGGCACATATATCGTTATATCTATTATACACTTTTTTTAAAATAATCACAATGGGCACTTTACATAAATATTTAAGCCAAAACTGTAAATATTGCACAAAAACGCGCCGCAAAAGTCCCCACTTTTGTCTCGGGGCTATCAGCGGTTCCTTTCGGTTATCATTTTAAGCGCCTTTTCGAATTTAACGCCGTACCAATGGTCGTCGTCGCCCATAGTCTGCTTTATGGACTCGATAACCACCTGCGCGGCGAACTGAGCGGCGTCCGCAATGGAATCGCCCTGCATATACGCGCCGGTAAATACGGACGCGAAAATATCGCCCGTGCCGTGAGAACGCCTGTCCACGTAATCTTCAAAGCGGTATTCGGTACTTCCGCCCTCGTTTACAGCAACGCCGAGTTTATCCGCGGTGAAGCCCACGCCGGTCAGAACTATCTTCTTTGCTCCTATTTTCCTAAGCCCCTGCATTATCTTTTCAATATATTCGGGCGTCTGACAGCCGTCCAGGTACTCCACGCCCGAAAGGAAACACGCCTCGGTTATGTTTGGCAGAATTATATCCGCCTGAGCCACGAGCGTTTTCATATCCTCGACGAAAGCCTCGTCGAATCCGGCGTAAAGTTTGCCGTTGTCCGCCATGGCGGGATCGACGATAAGTTCGGCGCCCGGGCGAGAAACGTCCTTAAACAGCCGTTTTATATATTCTATTTGTTTTGCCGAGCCGAGATAACCCGTGTAAAACGCGTTGAAATCAACGCCTTCCTTTTGCCATTGAGCGTCGATTTTGGGAATTTCTTCTGTAAGGTCGGCAAAAGTCCAGCCGGAATATCCGCCCGTGTGGTTTGAAAGCACAGCCGTGGGCAAAACGCCGGTTTCTATGCCGAACGCCGAAAGTATGGGCAGCGCCACGGTAAGCGAACATTGCCCCACGCAAGAAATATCCTGAATAGTAAGTATCCTGATGTCTTTGCTCATAAAAATTCTCCTTTTAAAGTTCTTGCCTGATTACAATTCACCCGTTTATCCTTACGAATTTCCCTAAAAATAATAATGCCTGCGACGAAAGGTTATTTTTCGTCGGCAAGCATTTCTTTAACTTTCATAAGGCGCGTCTGTGCGCTTCTTTCGTTTTCATCCAACTTTATGGATATATATTTTATGGTTTCCTCAAGCTGCGGGATCATGACGTACTCGAGGGCGTTTACGCGCCTCTTGTTGCGCTCTATCTCGTCGGCGAGCATCTTTACGGTCTTTTCCGTTTCGGCAAGTTCGACGAGCTTGGGCATCAAATCCACGAGCATATCGACGGACGCGTCCGCCTCGCTCGTCAGCCCCGCGAAGGAGTACGGGAATTTTACCGTCCTCTCCGCTTGGTCGATGGAAATAGACGGCACGTCGACGCCCATGATGTTTGCGGTGCCGCATTGAATGGTTACGGGCGAGGCGG
>CAJOMS010000085.1 GCA_905235795.1 uncultured Clostridia bacterium
TATTCCGCCTCTGTAAATTTCGGAAAAATACGCGGAATATATAAGGTATCGTTTTACGGAAAAAAAGGACGTAGCCTTTGCCACTCCCGGGCACGAAGAAATAGAGCTTGCGCTTATAAAGTTATACCGCGTAACGGGTGATAAAAAGTATCTCGAACTCGCCCGCTTTTTCATTGAAAACAGGGGCAAGGGGCTTTACGGTGAAAAAAATAAGATTTACGACCAGAGCAACGCGCCCATACGGCAATTGAAATCGGCAGACGGGCACGCCGTACGCGCGCTTTACTATTTATGCGGGGTAGCCGACCTCGCGCGCGAAACGCAGGACGGTTCTCTCCTTGCCGCCGCAGAAAAACTCGCAGACGACGTATTGAGCGGTAAAACGTACGTTACGGGCGGTGCGGGAAGCGTGTATTTCGGCGAAAGGTTTTCAACCCCTTACGAATTGCCCAACGAAACCGCTTACGCCGAAACGTGCGCCTCGATAGCCTTGGTGTTTTTTGCGGACAGAATGTTCCGCCTTACGGGCGAAAAAAAATACGCCGACGTTATCGAACGGGCGCTGTATAACGGGGTACTTTCGGGCGTTTCGCTTGACGGAACGGCGTTTTTCTACGTAAACCCCCTCGAAGTAATTACCGACAGAATAGTTTATAACGATGGCTTAGCCGACGAGGAAAAAAGGAAACTTCCCCTTCAAACGAGGGCTAAGGTCTTCGACTGTTCGTGCTGCCCGCCGAATATTTGCAGATTTATTGCGGATCTACCCGAATATATATGGAATATTGACGGAAATACTCTGATACTCTGTCAATATATAACTTCCGTACTTGACGTACCGCAAGCCGAAATACGCGTGGAATCGGACTTTCCGTACAGCGGAAAAGTTAAATTGAACGTGGATTCGGCTGGGAAAAACGTAGTAATAAAATTGAGGAAGCCCGAATGGTGCGACGTGAAATTTGAAAACGAGCGCGACGGTTTTTTGGTGTACGACGGCGTATTTGACGGCAAAGAGATAGAAATCGACTTTTCGATGCAGCCAAAGCGGTGTTTTGCCGATCCGCGAGTTGCGGAAAACGTAAAGAGGGCGGCGTTGACGTACGGTCCCAGCGTTTTGTGCGCCGAAAGCTGCGATAACGGGCCTCTTTGCTCTGTGTGCGTGCCTTTGGATGAAAAAATCACGGTAACCGCCGAACGGGAAAGCCCCTACGCGCTTTCCGCCGCAGTAAACGCAAAGCGCCTTAAACCGCAAAAGCGGCTTTACGCATACGAGCGCCCCGAGGAGAGCGACGTAACCTTAAAACTAATACCGTACTTTGCCTGGGCAAACCGTGGACGTTCGGACTTGAAAATCTGGTTCCCGTACTAAGCAAAAGGGCACGATCTTCTCTGAAAATTCAAAACGGCGCACTTTTCGGCGCTGACTTAGGCAAATTACTTCGCCGCGCAAACGCCTAACTTTTCAGCGACAAAGAGTTTAAGGTCCCTCATCTTTTGCGGCAAGTCTTTTTCTTCCTTGCTTTTTACCTGATAATATATTTTCAACTTTGGTTCGGTTCCGCTCGGTCGAACGATTAAGCGGATATTTTCGCTCTTAAAGCGCAAGACGTTGCTTTTCGGCAGCCCGTTTACGCCTTTTAAAAAATCGGTGAAAACGACTTTTTCCCCGCATATCTCCCGCGGCGGATCATTTCTTATTTTATCTATTATCTCGGACATAGTAACCATGCCTTCTTGACCTCGATAAGTTATCGACTGCAGCTCCGTTTTGTAATATCCGTATTTTTCATACAGATTTTCAAGTCTTTGCAACAGCGTTTCGCCTTGCGCCTTATAATACGCGCACATTTCCGCGATAATCATTGCCGCGGAGACGGCGTCCTTATCCCTGACGTGCGCCCCTACGAGGTAGCCGTAGCTTTCTTCCATGCCCATAACGTAGTTTTCTGTCGCGTCGACCGCCTCGCCTATATACTTAAAGCCCGTTAAAACTTCTTTTACTTTTGCGCCGTAGGTTTCGGCTATATCGAACGCCATATCCGTTGTAACTATGGTTTTGATTACCGTGGGTTCGGCACCTAAAACGCCCTTTTCCTTTTTTTGCGAAAGGATATACGACATCATAAGTACGCCCGTTTGGTTGCCGTTTAAAAGCGCGTACTCGCCGTTTTCTTTCCGCACCGCTATACCCACTCTGTCCGCGTCCGGATCGGTAGCAAGCACCAAATCGGCGCTATTTGCCTCGGCGTATTCTATAGCGAGGGATAACGCCGCTTTTTCTTCGGGATTGGGATAGGGGCAGGTCGTAAAATCCCCGTCGGGCAGTTCCTGCTCTTTAACGACTATCGTCTCCACGCCCATTTCCGCAAAAAGCTTCCTTACGGGGACGTTGCCCGTTCCGTGCAAGGGCGAATAAACGACCTTTAACCGCGCGGCGGGCTTATTAAGCGAATATGCCTTGACTGCCGTCAAAAAGTCGTTCAAAGTTTCCTCTCCCAAAAGGTGTATCCTTTCGTTAACGGGCTTTATCTCCGCAAAATAATCGGCTTTTTTTATCTCCGCAAGTATCTCGTCGGCGGTTTTGTCGGTAATCTGGCAACCGCGCTCGTTATAGACCTTGTAGCCGTTATATTCTTTGGGGTTGTGGCTCGCGGTAATAACTATCCCCGCGCCGGCTTTTAATTTGCGCACCGTGTAAGACAAGACGGGCGTAGGCATAATTTCTTCGAAAATATACGCGTCTATGCCCTTTGCCGATAAAATTTCCGCCGCACGAAAGGCAAATTCTCGCGATTTATGCCTGCTGTCGTAAGCGATGGCAACCTTTTTTGCAACTCCGCTTTTAAGTATATATTCCGCAAGCCCGAAAGTCGCCTTTCCCACGGTATAGACGTTCATTCGGTTAGTTCCTGCGCCTATAACCCCGCGAAGTCCGCCCGTTCCGAAACTCAGGTCCTTATAAAACCTGTCCGAAATCTCCTCGTCGTTCCCCTCTATGCGTAAAAGTTCCGCCCTTACGTCTTTATCCTTTGCTTTATCAAGCCATTCATGATAGTTCGTCATAATTTACTCCCGAAAAATCTTTCCGTTTTTAATACGGGCAAAGCGCCGTTTGAGCGCAAAATTGCCCGCCGAATTAATTTTTTTCATATTAAAACGCCAGCCGTTTGGTTGACGTTTTTGTTTTTTGGCGAATATGCGCGGATAGGTTTAAACTTTTTCCTTCATCACGTCTTTTACCAACGCGTCGAAATCCGCCGTAGCAAGCCCCACGTATTTATCCCCGCAGCCGTAATATACGTACAGCGTTCCGTCCTTTACCACGGTTGCCGTAGGAAATACGCAGCCGTTATATATCCCTTCCGTTTCGAATTTAAGGTCGGGTTCCATAATAAAGTTCTTAGTCCTCGCTATAACTTTTTGCGGGTGATCTTTATCCAGCACGAGCGCGCCTACGCGATATATTCCGTTATCGTCAACGCCGTGGTACAACAAAAACCAGCCGTAATCGGTCAAAATAGGAACGGTGCCCGCGCCTATTCTCTGCGTTTCCCACCATTCTTTGCCCGAGATGAGCAGCTCCGGCGCTTTATAGTCCAAAATATCTTCTCTGAAAGATATCCAAATAGACGGCATTTTAATACCGGGCACGCCTTTGAATTTAGGCCGCGTAAGCAAAACGAATTTATTATCTATTTTTTGCGGGAACAGCACGACGTCCCTGTCGTCTACGCACGCCTCGGTGATCCTCCCGAATCTTTTAAACGTCTTGAAATTTTTGGTTACCGCCAAGCACGAAACGGTAATGTTTTCCTTTGCGTAAAACGGCATTATTTCGCCGCGGATATCCGTTTCGTCCAAATACATAGGCGGTTTCGTTACGCCCTCTACGTACGGTTCCAGCCAGTATTGACCGGGCGCGTAAGCGTGCGAAGCGTAAGTTATATAATACAGGTCGCCCATTTTGGTAAGGCGCGGATCCTCCACGCAACCGCCGTCCGGCTCCTCGTTTGCGGGGCTGAACACGGGGCGATCGGACATCCTCGTAAAATTAACGCCGTCGTCGCTCTCAGCCAAGCCGAAAGCTATTTTGTGCCTTACGTCGTCGCCCGCCGCCCTGTAAAGCATAACGAACTTCTGCCTTTCCTCGTCGTAGATAACGGCAGGGTTCAACACGCAAAAATTTTCCCACCCGTGTTTAGGTTCGGGCGACAATACGGGATTTATTTTATGTTTTGTCAGCTTCATTATACAATCTCCTTTTCCATTGTATTTGCTGTTTTTTTCGAAATATTTTCATATCAGGTCGATGACTTGACATTGTGGATTTTAAGTTTTATAATACTGCCAAAGGAGATTTTTATGTATAAACTTCCATTGGGTACCGCCATAGATACCGTTAAGCCGCTCGGCTTTAAAGACGGAAATTACCGCTACGGCATCAGGCAAAATTTGCAAGACGATCTATTGACCGCCAAACGGCTCGGTTTTGACAGCGTTGACGTAAATTGCGTTTACTTGTACGTACCGAGCGATCTCCCCGTTTATAACGAGGGTTACGAACTGATAAATTCCCTCTCTCTCAAACTCAATGCTATCCACATGCCGTTCAGCAACGAATGGGCGGATCTGGCGTGCCAATACGAGGACGACAGAAAGGAAATAGTTAAACTTTTCGTCAAGCTCATAAGAGAACTTGATAAATATCACCCCTCCGCATACGTATTTCATCCGTGCGGGTTCGGGGTAAACGAGAGCAATTACGAAGAATATACCTCTCGCCTTATAAAATCGGTCAACGTTTTAACCGAGGAAACGGATAAAAAAATCTGCATAGAAAATATGGCGGGGAAATATTTTTTGGATACTTCCGACAAAATGCTCGACTTTTTATCCCACTGCAAACACGCTTACACCTGCGTTGACGTAAACCACTTCTATTACGAAAAACCGCAAGACGCCATATTGAAATACGGCGACAGGATAGGCACGATACACGTATCCGATTACGATTTCGTAAAAGAACGTCACTTTTTGCCCAAAGAGGGCAAAAACGACTGGAACGCGATAATAGGCGCGCTTAAACGCGTAAACTACAAAGGCGTTTTCAATTATGAAGTCCTCGGGAAATACACCCTTGAACAAATACACTCGAATTACGTTGCATTGTTTGACGAATTCAACGATAAATTTAACGGATAACGTTACGGCAAAACGACGTTTAACGGCGGTTATCGGCCCTTGGGAATTACCCCAAGGGCCTTTTTTGCCGTAATTTAACCTTCTTAAATTATCAGTCGGCTAATTCAAATTCTATCGACGCGATATAAATCTCGCAACTCGTTACGTTTGCCCAAATCGATAAGGAAAGCTTGAGCGTAGAAACGGTGGTAAGGCCCTTCCCTTCGGCAAGCTCCTTAAGGTCGACGGTATGAGCGCCGCCCCACAAAGTATCCGTGTCAACGCTGCCATTGAAATTAATGATCGTTCCTGCGTTACTTGGAGTTGCCACTGTTTGGAAAGTGATCTTGAAGGTTTTATAATCGCTGAGTTTGATATTACCCAAATCGATAGTTACTCCCACGTTGTCTCCGGTTAACGCGTCGCCGGTATATTTGTAAAGGAGAGCGCTTGAGTTTACGCTACCGAAAGTATGATTACTTACAGTTCCGTAACCTAACGACGCAACGATATCTGTCAAGTTTCCGTTTTGTACGCTGTAAGTTACGGTTTGTTTTGTATATTCTTCTAATTCTTCCTGTAATTCCAATTCTATCGACGCTATATAAATCTCGCAACTCGTTACGTTGGTCCCAGACGATAAGGAAAGCTCGAGCGTAGAAGCGGCGGTAAGACCTTTATTTTCAGCAACGGCTTTAAGATCGACGGTGTGAGCACCGCCGTACTCATAATCGACCAAAACGCCATTTAAATAAATGTACGTTGTGGCACCACCTGCTTGTGTTTGGAAAGTGATCTTGAAGGTTTTATAATCGCTGAGTTTGATATTGCCCAAATCGATAGTTACTCCCACGTTGTCTCCGGTTAACGCGTCGCCGGTATATTTGTAAAGGAGAGCGCTTGAGTTTACGCTACCGAAAGTATGATTATTACAGTTCCTTGGCCTAACGACGCAACGACGTCTGTTAAATTCTTGTTTCCTACGCTGTAAGTTACGGTTTTTCTTGTATATCCCGCCTTGGTGATGCCGGCAATAAATACGTTCTTCGTGCCGCCGCCGAGAAGTTGTACCCTGATCTGTTTGATCGCCGTAGTCGTGGGATATTTAGTCGTAATATAAACGGGAGCCTTAATATATTCAGTAGGATTGCTGCCGGTAGCTAACGCAGTATAAGCGCTTACGGTATCGTTTCCGTCAACTATGGCAATCTTACTGTTGACGTTTGCGGATTTTTCATAGTAATTAAAAGTAAACTGGCCGTAACTGGTCAAATCTACGTTGCCCAAGTCAATTATTATCTCTCTACCGTTATCGATAGATCCGTCGATAGTCATGCCGCATACGCCGTCGATATATTCAAGCGCAAATACGATATAGCAACTATATTGACCTAACTTGATTTTGTCCAACCCGAAACCGAGCGCTTCTTCGTCAAAGTCAAGATTAACGGTCAATTCAAGCGTTCCGTCGCCGCTTATATTTCCGGTAATAACGGAATCGGCGCTGACCTTGCAGCCCGCAGGTAAAGCGGCGAGTTTTTCGGTAAGGTCGGCGGTGGTATCGGTCGTGCCGTATAATTTGTACTCCTCGTCAAGACCTAAGAAATTCGCGTAGTCGGCAGTCTTGTCGACGTAAGTCTTTGAAGCAATTTTCGGGAAATAATAGCCGGCTGCATAGTCCCAATCATATTTAACTGCCAAAATCTTTACGGAATAAGCGGTATCGGTATTGGCGATTCTTACTTCCGTATAGGTAACGTCGGCGGTAGCGGTTGCCGATATTTCGGCATTCCAGCCGTAGGTGTAGCCGGCAGGATTTTCGCTGTGCGCGGGAGCAACGATAGCGTCGCCGTAGTGATAGGTTTGCGTCGAAATAACTTCACCGTTTTCTGCTTTGAAGGTTACAGTGTAATCGATAAACACGGGAGTGTACGACGCGGTATATTCCGCGTTGCCCGTAACCGTTGCGGTGTTCCAGCCGTTGAAGGTATAGGTGTAGGTGTTATCTGCAGCCTTTTCGGGTGCGGCGGGA
>CAJOMS010000086.1:0-3597 GCA_905235795.1 uncultured Clostridia bacterium
ATAAACACCGCATATGCCGAAGGATCGAACGGACCTTCTTCGAGGACGAGATAGGTTGCGAGGTTTTCCTTTTCCTTTAAAAGCTCGCCGCCTACGAAGCCGCTCGGCCAGCCGTTTTCGTCGTAAATCCAAGCGTTCATGCCGAGCTTAGCCGCCTCGTCCAAGCATGCCTCGATGCAATCGAACCACTCGTCGCTAAGGTACGGAGTGGTCAACCCCGTCCTCGCGTGCATGATAAAACCGCCCATGCCCACCTTCTTCATATCGTGAATCTGGCGAATAAGTTCGTCTTTTTCCAAACGATTATTCCAACTCCAAAATGGTATGGGGGCGTAATCGTTAAGATTTGCACCTTCAAAAATTTTTTCAAATTTATTCATGTTTCACCTTTATTTCAATAATTGCAGATAAAATTTTTTTCCCTTATAATTAGCACAAACTTCCGCGACGTAGGTCTTTTATTTATGATATCATTTTAAAGGGAATACCGTCAAGCAAATAGCCTGAAGACATCCTGCAAATCGCCTATTTATCGCGAAACCGCGCCTTTTTTAAGAGCGCGCAATGCCTCGGCGTAGCCTTCCTTCCCCTTCCCGACGAACGACGCAAACGCGTACTCGCTTATATAGCTGTGCCTGCGGTATTCTTCGCGCGAATAAATATCCGAAAGATGGACTTCTGCGGCGTGAACTTCGGCTGCACGGAGCGCGTCGAGGATAGCTATGCTCGTATGCGTATACGCACCCGCGTTGATGATAATTCCGTCGTAACGCCCGCGTGCCCGCTGAATGGCGGTAACTATCTTCCCCTCGCAATTGTACTGTACGACCTTAACTTTTACGCCCTCTTTTTTTGCCGTAACCTTAATAAACGCCACCAGCTCGCCGTAACTTTCGTCGCCGTAAATTTCCTTTTCCCTTGTACCCAACATATTTAAGTTAGGCCCGTTTATAACTAATATTTTCATAACAAAATCTTTTTTATCTGCTCTGTCGCAGAGTTTATATCCCCGTCGTTATTTATCGAAAAGTCCCCTAAATCGCGGTAAATCGGCATTCTTTCGTTGTAAATTTCAATGAGTTTCGCCTTGCTTTTCGAAAGCGGACGACCGTCCGTAGCCAAATTGTTCAAGTCCCTTTCCACGTGAATTATAACGGAGTTTTGCATCATGGCAAAACGATTACGCTCGCTGAGCACGGCCCCTCCCCCGACCGATACTACGGCGTTTTTTTTCATTGCAGAAGCAATTACCCGTTCTTCCGTAGCGCGGAACACGGCCTCACCGTTCTCATCAAATATTTCTTCAACCGTCTTGCCGAACAGCTTTTCGACTTCTGCGTCGGTATCTATATAGTCTTTGCCGAGCATTTGCGCCGTAGCTTTTGCCAGCGTGCTTTTTCCGCTGCCGGGCATTCCCACGAACGTTACACCACAGCATAAGTGCCGTAAATCGCGCATTATTCGCGCATTTTCATTTTCGTCTATACTCTCGTCCAAAAAAATCCCGCACGAGGCGGTAGCCTGACGAACGAGCATTTCAAGCCCGTACGCCACTTTCAAACCCATCTCTTTTGCAGTGCAAATCAGCTTGCTGCGCAATGGGTTGTAAACGACGTCCGCCACCGCTTGCACGCCCTTGATTCTGCGAAGATCCAACGCGGTTTCGTCCGTATTCGGGTACGTGCCGACGGGAGTCGTGTTGATAATAACGTCAAAGGGTATTTCATAGCAATTTTCGTAATTTATCCGCGAAGATCTACCCACCGTTACTATTTCCTTCGCCCCCGCCTGCGCGGCGACGAACTGCGCCGTTTTGGAAGTGCCGCCCGTGCCGAGTATGCCCACGGTTTTACCTTTAAGGTCAATGCCCGCGTTTACAATCATTGCGCGCATGCCGACAACGTCCGTATTGTACCCAACGGCACGCCCGTCCTGAAATTTTACCGTATTTACCACTCTGGTCTGCAAGGCGGCGTCATCTAACTCGTCAAGGTATTCTATCACAGTCTGTTTGTAGGGAGCGGTAACGTTGAAACCGCCGTACACACCGCTGAACAAAATATCGGGTATCTCGTACGGCTGAACTTCGAGCAAATCGTATTTATACCCCAAGCTCTCGTGTATTATCTTAGAATAACTGTACCCGAGCGACTCACCCAAAAGCGCCGCGCGAAATCGACGGGGATTTGCACGTTCGTTCTCGTTCGTCTGATATTCCCGCCCTACCGAGAAAACGGTTCTATATATCCTTTTTACGCACTCCTTTTTGTCGCCGTCAACGAGCCCCTCCACGTGAGCCAAAACTTCGCGCTCTCTGGCACCGTCGAAAACGGGCGTTGAATTTTTACTCTTTTCTTTGCCGATTTCTCCAACAACTTTCAGCCGCTCGTTGATCAGGCGAGAGAGTTCCTCGTCTAAATCGTCGATTTTCCTTCTGAATTCGTCCAACTTTTTCATGCCGTTACCCGTTAAAAAACCAAATTTTCGACCATCGCAAGCGCCGCCATCGCCTCTACTACGGGCACGGCTCTCGGAACCACGCAAGCGTCGTGCCTGCCGCCTATCTCGATAAAGGTATTTTCACCCGTTTTAAGGTCGACCGTGCGCTGGCGTTTTGAAATGGAAGGCACGGGCCTGAACGCCACGCGGAAAACTATGGGCATACCGTTGGCAAGTCCGCCGTTGATCCCGCCGCTGTGGTTGGTATAAGTTTTTACCTGCCCGTCGCCGTCAAAGTAAAACTCGTCGTTTGCGGTACTGCCGCGCATCGCGGCAAGGGCGAACCCGCTACCGAATTCTATGCCCTTTACCGCGGGTATTGCAAAAACGTTGCGGGAAATCTCGCTTTCCAAATTCCCCAAAAACGGATTTCCGCTACCCGCAGGAACGTCGAATATGCAACACTCGACGACTCCGCCGCAAGAATCTCCGCTTTCAGCCGCAGACGTTATCTCCCTTTCCATATCGGCCTTATAATCATCGTTTATAAGGGGGAAAGACGAGTTGTGAATATTTTCAATTATCTTTCTTTTTGTTGACGTGCCGTCAAACCCTTCTCCGTCCACTCCGCCTATCGCTTTAATATATGCGCACACGGACACGCCTCTATGTCGCAACATCTGTACGGCAATTCCGCCGGCTATGCACATGGGCGCAGTCATGCGTCCGGAAAAAACTCCCCCGCCCGAAACGTCGTAATCTTCGCCGTATTTTTTAAGCGCGGCGTAATCGCAATGAGACGGGCGCGGACAATTTTTAAACGCGGAATAATCCCCTCTCCTCACGTTGGTATTTTTTATTTTTGCAACGATTTCGCCGCCCGTAGTCACGCCGTTTTCAATGCCTCTTTCAATTATAACTTCATCCGGCTCAACGCGCTTGGTTGAAAAGGCAAGGACGGATCGGCGCCTGTTAACGAACGCTTGAAGTTCGGCAAGATCGATCTCCTCGCCAAACGGCACGCCCTCCATACGAACGCCTATCTCCTCGGAATGTGACGAACCGAAGACGTCGAACTTTATTTTATTTTCATACGGCATCGAAGTCACCCCCTAAACTTTTAAAAGTCTCAAAAAATTGCGGCTCGGACTTTTTGAC
>CAJOMS010000086.1:3625-13111 GCA_905235795.1 uncultured Clostridia bacterium
CATCGGCGCCGGCAACGGCTGCAGCGGCAATCATTCTGTGATCGCTGCTTTTATAAGTAAACTCTCTGCTTACACCGCCTTCGATCACGAGAGAATCTCCCTGCAAAACTGCCCTGCCCCCAATAGCGTTTATCAAATCTATGGTAGCGGCGAGCCTGTCGCTCTCCTTTAATTTTAACCTGTTTACGCCCGAAATTACGCTCTTTCCGCTTGCAAACGCACAAGTAACGGCAAGCACGGGAGCGATATCAACGGCGTTTTCCACATTGAAATTTCCGCCGCAAAGTTGCGATTCCCGTGCGATAAAGGCGCCTTCTTTAAATTCTATATCACCGTGCATGTCATTGGCAAATTTCAAAAAAGCCTTGTCGCCCTGCAAACTTTCAGCATTCAGCCCCGTTACGGAAACGTTTCCGCACAGAAGCCCGCACGCAATGTATACCGCCGCGGAAGACCAATCGCCCTCCACCGAAAACCGTTTCGGCGAGACGAAACGCTGCCCGCCTTTTACGAAAAAGCCGTCGGTTGAAACTTCGACGTCTACGCCGAATTTTTGCATTAAATTTATGGTTATATCGACGTAATTTTTAGATTTCAACTCGTCTGTCAGGGTGATTTTTACGTCCTCGCCCACTATCGGCGCCGCGAGGAGCAACCCCGAAACGAATTGTGAGCTGATGCCGCCGCTCAAACGAAATTCGCCGCCGGTAAGTTTGCCCGAAATTTTAAGCGGCAAACGTCTTGAATCGTTGCAAAAATCGCATTTTATCCCGTGTTTTTCAAGCGCTTCTAGCAGAGGCAAAACGGGGCGATCTTGCAAATTTCCACAACCGTCAAATATATATTCGCCGCCGAGCGCCGCGGCTACGGGCAACAAAAAACGAAGGGTAGAACCGCTTTCGTTACAGTTAAAATACGCTGTTTTTGCGCGTTTTATGGGGGTAATACTGTAAATCTCCCCTTCTGTCTCTATCTCGGCACCTAGCGCGCGCAGGCAACTTAAAGTGGCAAAAACGTCATCGCAACCGAGCTTGCCGAAAATTTCCGTCGGGCCGTCGCACAGCGCCGCGCAAATAAGCGCCCTATGAAGGTACGCTTTAGAGGGCACCGCATTCACGCTGCCAAAAAGTTTACCTTTATTTATTTTTATTTCGCCCTGTAAGCGGGCGTAAATTTCTTCAAACGAAATATTTTCGACGTACGGCTCGCCTATTTCTTTCAAAAACACCATAGAAACACCGCCATTCGAGGATTTTTTATCCGAATAAACGGCGGCTGACAGTTCCTCTGCCGAATATTTGCACAAATGATCGAGCCCGATATTGCAACATATTTCTTTTGCAAGTTCCGAAAAGCCGCGCGGGAATTTTTCGGGGAAAGTTTCGGCAATTTTTACTATGCCCTTAGCCACGCACTCGCCGTGGGCGAGCGAGTAGCCGGAAAGCTTTTCGATCGCATGCCCGAACGTGTGCCCGAAATTAAGAAATTTCCTCGTGCCGTTTTCCCGTTCGTCTTCGGCAACGATTTCAGCCTTCGTCTCCACGCACGCAGCCACGAAACCTTCGTAATCAAAATCTTCAATTTTGCCGTTTTTGCACGAAATAAGGCACTTTTTCGTTTCATCGTTCGTTGTGTGACTTACTTCTTCAAAAATTTTTCCGCCTTGCAAAAACGCGTATTTAAGTCCTTCGCCCATACCGCAAAGCGTCTGTTTTTTATCGAGAGAATAAAACGCCTCTACGTCGCACAGCACGACCATCGGCTGGTAAAAAGCGCCTATCATGTTTTTGCCGAACGGCGTATCGACGCCGGTTTTTCCACCTACAGACGAATCTATCGCCGCAAGTAAAGTCGTGGGAATCTGGGCGTAAGGTATCCCTCGCATAAAAAGCGCCGCAGCGAGCCCAGCCGTATCGCCGACGACGCCGCCGCCCAACGCGATGACGCCGCACTGTCTGTTAAAACCGTCCGACGAAAGACGGTTTATTATCCCTTCCACAGCGTGAAGATTTTTATTTTCTTCCCCTGCCAACATAACGTAAACCGAGCAATCGGCGCCGCGTTCTTTCATTTCCGCAAGCACGGATTTACGGTATTTTTCCGGCACGCCGCTATCGGTAACGATCAAATATTTTTCGCAGGTCATGGCTTTTATTATTTCGGCACAGCCGCCGCGAAGAATTCCTTTACCTATAAATACGTTATACGGTGCGCCCGTATTTACGTGCACGGTCTTCATATCGACGTTCACCTATTGTATGCTCTTACCCACTACGGGGAGCATCGCTTTTATCTTTTCAACTACGCTATCGAAGTCTTCCGGCAGAAGTGCCTGCGCGCCGTCGCACAAAGAGCACAGCGGATCGTCGTGGACTTCGACCATAATTCCGTCCGCACCCGCGCCGACCGACGCGAGCGCCATAGGCCCGACAAGCTCCGTCTTTCCCGCCGCGTGCGACGGATCGACGAAAACCGGCAAATGAGTTTTTCCTTTGACCAGCGGCACGGCGGAAAGGTCGAGCGTACAGCGGGTGGAAGGTTCAAACGTGCGTATGCCTCTCTCGCAAAGAATGACGTTTTTGTTTCCCTCACTCATGATATATTCGGCGCTCATTAACCATTCTTCTATCGTTGCCGCCATGCTTCTTTTTAAAAGTACGGGCTTATCCGACCTGCCAAGCTCACGCAATAATTCGTAATTTTGCATGTTGCGCGCGCCAACCTGAATAATATCCACGTCCTTGAACAGTTCCAAGTGGTTCACGCTTACTATCTCGGTGATTACGGGCAGACCGACTTCCTTCTTTGCCGAAAGTAAAAAGCTAATGCCTTCCTCTTTAAGCCCTTGAAATGCGTACGGGGAACTTCTCGGTTTGTATGCGCCGCCGCGCAACACGGTAGCCCCTGCCGCCTTAACGGCTTTTGCGATGCGAATTATCTGTTCTTCAGACTCAACCGAACACGGACCGGCAATGATTTGAAAGTTGTCGCCGCCGAACTTTACGCCGTCCACGTCAATAACCGTATCCTGCGGGTGAAAATTTCTGCCCGCAATGCGGTAAGGGTCTTGAATTCTATAAAGCTTGTCCACTACGGCAGAGGAATTGATAAGATCGACGTCGATAGCCGACGTGTCGCCTATAACGCTAAGCGCCGTCGCGCCGAACCCGCAAAGCTCGTTTACTACCAGCCCCATACTGTTTATCTTTTCCACAAGCCTGTCCACTTCTTTTTTTTCGCTTCCGTTCTTTATTACAATTATCATTTTTCGTTTTTCCGAATATTATTTTATAAGTTTGCGGTAAACCGCGCGAATCGATCTTTCAAAATCCGCGTTTACTACGCCTATAACTATGCTTAACTCAGAGCTGCCCTGCGCCATAACTTTTACGTTTACGGAATTTTCAGCCAACGCGTTAAAAATAGCGCCCGCAACGCCGCGATACCCTACCATGTTCCTTCCCACGATGCCGAGAAGCGCTATATCGTCGTCGTAATTGACGCTAACCACGCTGTCAAGCCCCCTTATCTCCTCGAGGACTTCCGCTATATCGTGGCGGGCGGACTCTTTTTCGATTATAATGGAAATGCTGTCTATACCGGTCGGGATATGTTCTACGTTTATTCTGTATTTTCTCAGTATGCTCAAAATCTCTTGCAGAACTTTTATTTTTTGAACGTAATTTCTTTTTACTACCGTTATAGAAGCATAGCCTTTTTTACCCGTTATGCCCGTTATAAGTTGGGTGTTGTCCTTACAATGCGCGCATATAAGAGTGCCGCCGTCCTCGGGGGCGTAAGTATTTAAAATTTTTATGGGAATGTCCGCGTCCTTCACGGGGAATATGGTTTCTTCATGCAAAACGCCTGCGCCCATGTAAGATAATTCTCTGAGCTCGTCGTAAGTTATCTCCGTAACGCGTCGCGTATCGGGCACGAGTTTAGGATCTGCTATCATAACGCCGGAAACGTCCGTCCAATTCTCGTAAACGTCCGCATGAAGAAGTTTGGCTATTATGACGTTCTCCTTCAAACCAGATAGATTATCGACTTTACCTTTTATTGATTGGGATAAGCGCCGTAAAAGCCGGGAACAACTATCCTTTCGTACCTCTCGAATTTTTCCTGCAAACGCTCGCCTGACGCGACGTAATTGACCTTTCCGTTGTAATCGAAAACTATCACGTCTGACGCGTCGACGAAAGTATAGCCCAGATACTCTGCCATAAGGCGCGCGGTAAAATACTCGCCGCGGCTCACTAAAAAGTCCTCCGGCGTATCTTTGCTAAGCGCGTTTTTTATGGCTTTAAGCTCTCCTTCACAATCTAAAGAAAGCCCCAAAGTCCCGTTTATCTCACAAAAACGGTCTTTTATCATATCGTACACGGCAGAGGGATCCACCCCGTATTTTACGTGCGAATACGTTAAATACAACAGGTCGGTTATCTTGTTATCCTCGGGCGACCTCTTGCCGGGTGCCGAAACGACTATCACCTTTCTGCCCTCGTCGGCGTCGACTATTTTTTTTATTCTTTTAAATTGAAGGCTGTCGGCAACCGAAGAACCTCCGAATTTAGCGATTTTCAACATCAGATTTTTCCCTCTTTGATAAGGCGCATGGCAATCTGAACGGCGTTCGCCGCGGCGCCCTTTCTTATATTATCAGCCGCACTGTACATCAAAATGCCGTTCTCGCACGAAAGATCCTTCCTTATTCTTCCCACGAGCACCTCGTCCTGTCCGTTGGCAAGGGTGGAAACGGGGTAAACGTGCTCTTGCGGTCTGTTCGTTACGGTTACGCCGTCCTGCCCTTCGAGCGCAGTTACGACGTCTTGAACGGTTATCTCATTTTCGAACTCCGCCGCAATAGCCACCGCGTGAGAATTAGGCACGGGCACGCGCACGCACGTTGCGGAAACCTTAAGTTCCGGCATATGCAAAATCTTGCGCGTTTCGTCTATCATTTTTCGTTCTTCCTTGGTGTAGCCGTCAGGAAGAAAAACGTCTATTTCCGGTATGCAAGTCTTGGAAATATCGTGAGGATAAAATTGCGGAGAATCGCCGTTTAACGTGCGAAAAAGGTCGTTTTTCCCTTTTTGGCCGCTACCGCTCACCGCTTGATACGTCGTATAGCAAACGCGCTTTAATCCGTATTTTTTAAGCGGGTACAACGGCAGGACCGACTGTATCGTAGAGCAATTTGGGTTGGCGATTATTCCGCCGCCCGAAAAGTCGCCGATGTTTATTTCCGGCACGATAAGCGGAATTCCGTTTTCCATGCGCCACCTGCTCGAATTATCAATAACGACAGCCCCCGCCGCGGCGGCAATAGGCGCGTATTTTTCGGAAACCGCCCCTCCGGCGCTGAAAAGCGCTATATCTGCGCCCTCGAAAGAATTTTCGCTAAGCTCCTCTACGGTAAATTCCTGTCCGCAATAATTAATTTTGCTGCCGGCGGATCTCTCTGAGGCGAAAAGTCTTAAATTTCCCACGGGAAAGCCGTATTCTTCCATTACTTGAAGAAAGGTCCTTCCCACGAGTCCCGTAGCTCCTACCACAGCAACGTTATATCTTCTCATATTTCCTCCAAAGTTTATTTAAGTATTTTTGCGGCGAACCCGCGCGCGCACGCCTCGGCGCAACTTACGCCGCACGTCTTTACGCACGAGCCGTCCATAAAAACGAAATAGTCCCCTTTTTCAACGGTTTTCGAGGGGGTAACGCCTTTTTTGGCGGTAAATTCCATGCCGTCCGCCCCGCGTGAAATATCAACTATATCCGAAACGACTGCCGAAGCCGTGGGATACCTTCCCGCGCCCTTGCCGCTGAAAAACAGCCTGCCGTTGCGCTCTGCCGATATTTCCACCGCGTTGAATTCGTCGTTTACGGATGCGAACGGGCTATCCGACGGAACTGCCACGGGCTGTACCGAAAGCGAAACTTCATCGCCGTACAGCGCGGCTTGCGCCATATATTTAAGCACGTAACCGTTTTGCGCTAACGCGGAGGTAAATTCCTTACTTACCCCGTAAAGCCCGCGAGCGTAAATATTCGAAGGCTCCACGTAGGTATGATATGCCAAAGACGCCATTATTGCTAATTTTCTAACGGAATCCGCACCGCTCAAATCGGCGGAGGGATCCGCCTCGGCAAATCCGTTCAACTTGGCGGATTCAAGCGCGCCGTCGAAAGTCTGCCCCCTGCCCATTTCGGTCAAAACGTAATTCGTCGTGCCGTTTACTATTGCGTTAACGCGATGAATCGTATCGAATTCAGCTATAGAACACAGAGCCTTTAAAAACGGTATGCCGCCGCCGCAAGACGCCTCGTACGCGAATTTAACGCCGTTTTTACGGGCGATTTCGTGAAGTTCGGGCAGATGTTCGGCAACCGCTTGTTTGTTTGCCGTAACCACGTGTTTGCCCGCCTGCATGGCGGTTTTCATGTAAGTAAAGGCAGGTTCATCCCCGCCCATAACTTCAACCACGAGGTCGATATCGTCGCTGAGCAATACTTCGTTAGGATCGGCGGTAAAAAGTCCGTCTCCTTCCGGCACGTTTTGTTTGCGCCGCAAAATCTTTACGACTTCGTGCGCACCGCCCTCTTTTAATATATCGTAAACGCCCCTGCCGACCGTTCCGTAACCCAAAAGACCTATTTTCATATCAATCTATCGCCAAAACGGAAACGTTCTTTACGGGCTTGATCTTCTTGAATTTTGCCACCAGCTCGTCTATCGGGCCTTGAAAGTCCTTAAGATCGACCGTAAGCGTAATATATGCAACGTTTTTTATAGGAGTACCCTGTATGGAAATAAGGCTGCCGCCGTTTTCGAAAATAACGTTAAGGATATGGCTCAACGCACCCTTTTCGTCGTTCGTCTTGAAAGAAAAAATGGCCTTTCTGCCAAGCTCTTTGGACGGATAAAATATGCAATCTTTATACTTGTAAAAGGTAGATCTGCTTATATTCAGCGCTTCGCACGCGGCACTTACGCTGTACCCCCCGTTATCTATCAAATCTCTCGCCTGCAAAACAAGCTCGAAAAATTCGGGTAAAACGGATCTGTGAACAATAAGGTAATCGTCAACCATAAAATAGCCCGCCTTTTGCTTTATTTTATATAATTTGCTTTAATTTACATAAATTATATACTTCTATTATATATTGTTTTTCAAATAAAAACAAGTGTTTTTATAGGATATACATAAAAAGTTTTTTAATAATGCAAAAAAGTCGGGAATAAAAACTTCTCGACTTTTTTGCTGTTGGAATATACTCAATCTCTATTTAACAAAGTTGTTAAATACGTTAATTGACGGTTTATCTATCACTCCAATTGATACCGGTGCCGCTGACGTTAACGGTTGCAGCCTCGAGTTCCGATGCGTCAACATACGAATTTGTAATGTAAACAAATTTACAGTTAAGGGTATTAAGGAAGTATTTAGCCCCTTCAACCGTAGATTTACCTATGTTTACGGTATTACCGGAACCGGAAATCTTAATAGTGTTTGTTTCAGAGGCGCTATCTGTCTTGATAACATTTACGTTACTCGTAACGCCGAGATTGAACGTACAGTTGGTAATCTTTGCCTCGATAGCTGTAGCGTAGGCTCTAAGATAGATTATTGCATCGTTGGTTTCTTCACAGTTAAACGTGCAGTTATCGAAATAAACTTCGCATTTTTTGGCATTACCAGTATTAAATGGATTAATTTCTACCGTAGCATTGGTAAACGTGCAGTTTACAAACACGATCTTTGCATTACATGAATTGCCGCCGTTAAATTTTACAACGTTCTGTTGCGAGTGAGAGGAAGAACCTGCAGTACTTCTGGGATACGAGTTAACGAAATCAACGTTTTCGAATTTGATCGTGACGCTGGAATCGTCAGCAGGACGAACGTCAATGTAACCGCTTGATTGGGTTGCTTCCCAAGTACCGTTGGAAATAGTCAAATCTCCTTTGGCTTCTATTTCCTTCGTCGGTATAATAGCGTTGCCGTTAAGTTCGATTTCAGTCGCTGTGGTTGTGGTAAAGTTGCTGGTGAGTTCAACGTCATTCGCAAGAACGAACTTGCCGCCGTTAGTTGTTATATTTGTAGCGTTATTATTATTAACTACGCTGACGTCTTCCTTAACTACCATATAAGTGCCGTCGTCGTTGTCAACCGCTTTATAGCCGTCGGCTACTTTGGATTTAAGATCGCCGATTTGAACCTTGAACGTGCCACCGGTAAGCACACATTTGTCGGAGAATGCAGATGTAATATCGAAGTTGCCGCCACTGATATAAACGTCACCATTGGTGCCGCCTAAATCACCTGAGAACGTGCCGCCTTGAACGTACATAACGGCACCGTTACCGTTATTGTTGAGAACTTTCGGGGTGGCGTTTGTAGTATTTTCATCGGGTTTAGCTTCAAAAGTACCGCTCTTTATAGTAAGAATGGAGCCGTCTTTTGCAACTTGAACGCAATCCTGACTGACAGGCCCTTGATAAGTATAAGTGCCGCCGTCAATGGTCACGTTAGCGCCACTATCGGAATACACGCCGTGCGCATTGGTTGTAACAGTCGTGCTGACATTGATAGTACAATTATTCACGTAACCATAATGGCTCGAAACGCGGATACCGCCCGAAGTACTGTTTATAGTAGCTCCATTTACGGTAAGATTGCCGGTAGAATCTATACCATTCCAGAAAGCATAACGCTTAGCGTTTGCAGTATCGGAAAGTTTATACGTTCCGCCGTTGACAGTCAATGTTCCGAGATTGCTAACAAGAGGTTCATCGCTTACGCCTTCCTTGGTTTCTATAATGCCTCCGTTACCGTTAAGGATAAGAGAGCCGTTGTTTATAATAGCGGTTTTTGTTCCGGCGTTTAAAGTCTTGCCGTTTAAGTCAAGCGTTAAGTTCTTATCTCCTGAAATC
Source organism: uncultured Clostridia bacterium (assembly GCA_905235795.1). GTDB lineage: Bacteria > Bacillota > Clostridia > Christensenellales > Borkfalkiaceae > RGIG3732. The sequence goes on from CAJOMS010000086.1 coordinate 12,564, forward strand.
TCGACCGGTGCGGAAAGAGTAAGGTTAATTAAAACGGATACGGTATCGCCCTCTTGCGCAGCGTCGATTGTAGCATTTAAAGAAGAATAATAAGTAACTGCGTCATCACCTTCAATCGAGGCTTCGGCAATGATTTTATGACCGTTAAAATCTATATCAGCATTTTTTGGAACTTCAAGCGAGTCCGTAACTTTAATATCTTCGTTAAGAGTTACTTTTACGCCTGCTCTGATAGCCGCTTCAAATGCTTCGTCTGTGTTGGCGGTTTCTTCGGTCTTTGTGTCAGTAAAGGTGCTGCCGTTAAATTCAACCGTTGCAGTATAAATCTCCTTTACGGTTGTGCTGTCTACCGTTGTTTGATGTGCAATATTTTCGGCAGATATATTTCTATTATGGTTGTTTTCGCTGTCGTGCGTACAAACGAATTTAGCGGTTGCGGTGGAATAATTTGCCGCCCACGTCCATTCGGGATTCATCCAAGCATGCCCGAGCGCAGCAATTTCACGAGTTTCGGTGGCATCATTGCGCGAGCAAGTTCTCGTTTCCTC
>CAJOMS010000087.1 GCA_905235795.1 uncultured Clostridia bacterium
GTAAACGCGCCTGTGTAAGTTGCCGGATTACTTCGCGGCGTGCGGCCTATGGGCGACTGATCAATGGAAATAACTTTGTCGAAATATTCCAGCCCGAGCACGTCCTTGCAGTTGCCGAGGCGAACTTTTGCGTTGTTGAGTTTTGCCGCAACTGCGGGATACAGCACCTCGTTGACAAGCGAACTCTTTCCGCTGCCCGAAACGCCCGTAACCGCGGTTATCAGCCCAACGGGAAACGCCACGTCTATATTTTTAAGGTTGTTTTGCGTTGCGCCTATCACCTTTAATTCTCTGCCGTCTTTCGGGTAACGTATCGCGGGGACCTCGATCTTCCTTCTGCCTGAAAGATAATCGCCAGTTATTGAGCGCGGCTCTTTGCAGATTTCTTCGGGCGTGCCCGTCGCGACCACCTCTCCGCCGTGAACGCCTGCGTACGGGCCGATATCTACGATAAAGTCCGCCGCGCGCATGGTATCCTCGTCGTGTTCAACCACTATGAGCGTATTACCGAGATCGCGCAGGTGCAAAAGGGTGTTTAAAAGTTTTTCGTTATCGCGCTGATGCAGACCTATGCTCGGCTCGTCCAAAATGTACAGCACGCCCGTAAGCCCGCTGCCTATCTGAGTGGCGAGTCTTATTCGCTGTGCCTCTACGCCCGAAAGCGTGCCCGCACTGCGCGAAAGCGTAAGGTACCCAAGCCCCACGTCCTTCAAAAAGTTGAGCCTTGCCTTTATTTCTTTTATTATAAGTTGAGCGATTAGCCTTTCCGTTTCTGTAAGCTGAAGCCCGTCTATAAAATCATAAAGTTCCACGACGGACATATCGCAAACTTCCGCTATGTTTTTGCCGCCGACGGTTACCGCCAACGCCTCTTTTTTAAGGCGAAGTCCGTGGCAGGTACCGCAGGGAACTACGGTCATAAATTTTTCTATTTCAGCCTTTGTGAAGTCGCTGGTGGTTTCTCTGTAACGGCGTTCGAGATTATTCACGACGCCTTCGAACGAACCTTGATAGCTGCCCTGAAAGGTATAAGTGTTGTAATCTATGCGCATTTTTTCGCCGTTGTTGCCGTAAAGCAATATATTTAAAATATCCTCCGGCAATTCGCCGACGGGCGTATCCAAACTGAAATTATATTTTTTTGAAAGTGCGCTGAAATACATTTGCGTGGTTTTTGCGCTGTCCAAATTCCAGCCGGAAACGGTAAGCGCGCCCTGCCTGAGCGACTTTTTGGGATCGGGCATAAGCAAATTTACGTCGATGCGGTTATTAAAGCCCAAGCCGTTACATTCGGGACAGGCGCCGAAAGGATTGTTAAACGAAAACAGCCTCGGCTCTATCTCCTCTATGCTGATATTGCAATCGGGGCAGGAATATCTCGTTGAAAACAGCTCGCCCTTGTCGTTTTCTACTATTTCAACCAGCCCATCGCTTAGCTTTAAGCACGTTTCTATACTGTCGGTAAGGCGTTTTTCTATTTCCTCTTTAACGACGAGCCTATCCACAACCACGTTAACGGAGTGTTTAACGTTTTTATCGAGCTTTATTTCCTCGCCGAGGTCGTAAACGGCGCCGTCTATATAAACGCGGGCAAATCCGCTTTTTCTGTAACCTTCAAGCTGTTTGGTAAATTCGCCCTTTCTCCCGCGGACAACGGGTGCCGTGACCAAAATTTTGCTGCCGACGGGCTTTTCCATAATCCTGTCCACTATCTGATCCACCGTTTGACGGTCGATCTTTTTACCGCATTTAGGGCAATGCGGCACGCCTATGCGCGCGTAGAGCAAGCGGAAATAATCGTAAATTTCCGTAACCGTGCCCACCGTGGAACGAGGGTTGTGCGACGTCGTCTTTTGATCGATGGATATAGCGGGCGAAAGTCCGTCTATGGACTCGACGTCGGGCTTTTCCATTAGCCCTAAAAACTGCCTTGCGTAACTCGAAAGGCTCTCTACGTATCTGCGTTGCCCCTCCGCGAAAATTGTATCGAACGCAAGCGTGGATTTCCCGCTGCCGGAAACGCCCGTAAAGACCACGAGCTTGTCGCGAGGGATATCCAAGCTGACGTTTTTAAGGTTATTTTCCTTTGCGCCTTTTATTCTGATGTATTTGTTGTCACTCATATTTCACCATGGTACTGCCTGATAACGTGCGAAAAACAGGCTATTTTCTCATTCTCTTTTTCAATTTGGCTATCGTGTCGCGTATCTCTATGCACTTTTCAAAGTCCAATTCGTTAGAGGCGACTTTCATAAGTGCTTTAAGTTTTTCTATCTCCTCGGGGATGTCTTTAACGTTTACCTCGGCAGCCCTGTCGACCTTTTTGGTAATTTCAAGAGAGTTTACGACTTCTTTTATTATCGTCTTAGGCACGATTCCGTGCTCGACGTTATATTCGCTTTGAATTTTCCTGCGCCTGTTGGTTTCGGTTATGGCTCTGTTCATGCTGTCGGTAATAGTATCGGCATACATTATTACCTTGCCCTCGGCATTTCTCGCCGCCCTGCCTATCGTTTGCACCAACGCGGTATCGCTGCGCAAAAAACCTTCTTTATCGGCGTCGAGAATGGCGACGAGCTTTACTTCCGGAAGGTCCAACCCTTCTCTCAAAAGGTTTATGCCCACCAGCACGTCAAATTCGCCGCGGCGCAGACCGTTAACTATATCTATCCTTTCGAGCGTATCTATATCGCTGTGCATGTATCTGACCTTTACCGAATTTTCTTTGAGGTATTCTGTAAGGCTTTCAGCCATCTTTTTGGTGAGCGTTGTAACCAAAACGCGGCCTTTTTCGCACGTTATTCGCGCAATCTCTTTTAAAAGATCGTCAATTTGGTTCTTAGTGGGGCGCACTTCGACTTCCGGATCCAACAACCCGGTAGGCCTTATTATCTGTTCCACGACCTGCCCTGCCTGCTCCAGCTCGTAATCGGCGGGAGTTGCCGAAACGCATATCATCTGCCCTACTCTTTCATCGAATTCCTCGAATTTAAGCGGGCGATTATCAAATGCCGACTGCAAACGAAAACCGTATTCCACAAGATTTGTCTTTCTTGCCCTGTCGCCGTTGTACATGGCGCGTATTTGAGGCAACGTCATGTGGCTTTCATCGATAAAAAGCACGAAATCCTCCGGAAAATAATCGAGCAAAGTAAACGGCGGCTCGCCGGGAGAACGCCCGTCAAAGTACCTGCTGTAATTTTCTATGCCCGAACAAAAGCCTATCTCCTGCATCATTTCAATATCGTAACGCGTGCGCTGACCAAGGCGCTGTGCCTCTATTAAGTGGCCTTTTTCGCGCAAAATCGCCTCTTCCGCATACATATCCTGCGTAATGCACGCAATTGCGCTGCGAAGCTTTTCGGAGCCGACGGCGTAGTGGCTCGCGGGGAAAATGACCGGCGTGTTTCAATTCGGAAACGACCTTGCCGGTAACTACTTCGACCTCGCAAAGCCTGTCGATTTCGTCTCCGAAAAACTCAACGCGCACGGCGATCTCCGAATTAGACGCAGGGAAAATTTCAACGATATCGCCGCGCACTCTGAACGACGAACGAGTAAAATCTATATCCTTGCGCTCGTACTGTATATCGACGAGGCGACGCATCAGCTCGTCTCTCTCCATCTGCATATTCGGTCGAAGCGACAATGCAAGTTTAAAATATTCCTCAGGCGCGCCCAGCCCGTAAATGCACGAAACGGAAGCGACGACGATAACGTCTCTCCTCTCCGCGAGCGAACACGTGGCGCTGTGGCGAAGTTTATCTATCTCGTCGTTGATGGAAAGGTCTTTTTCTATATATGTATCAGTTTGCGGAATATAGGCTTCCGGCTGATAATAATCGTAATAAGAAACGAAATATTCAACTCTGTTTTCGGGGAAGAACTCTCTGAATTCGTTGCAAAGCTGTGCGGCAAGCGTCTTGTTGTGCGCAATTACCAAAGCGGGCCTGTTAATGTTGCTTATTACGTTTGCCATGGTAAAAGTTTTGCCGCTGCCGGTCACGCCCAAAAGCACTTGCGTCCTTAGTCCGTCGCGGATGCCTTCGGTCAATTTTTCAATTGCCTGCGGCTGATCGCCCGTCGGGCTGTATTTACTTTTTAAAACGAATTTTTTGTCTTCCATTTGTTTTATTTGATTTATTTTATTAAAAAGTACAACAATCTGCCTATAGTAAAAGTAATAAAAGCGCTTGCTACGGCAAGCAACACGCGCGACGCAACGTATCTTTTTTCCTGCAAGCTCTCTCGTTTGTAGCCCTTGCCCCTTTGCTGAAGCGTTATACAGTAAACTATCTCTCCGTGTCGGTCTGAAAGAATAACGCTAAGATACCCGTCGTACTCAAGGCAATTTAAAATTTCGCTCAGACGCTTTTCGGATATCCCTGCCCCGTGCGGAATGCGGCAAAGCAAATTTGAAGGCGAAACCAAGCAGGAAGATTTTTCGCCACACCCGTCAATAACGGCTTTAAGTACGACGCGCTCGTGTTTCGTAAGCATATCAAAAGATAAATTTCGCCAAAAGTCCGCCTAACAAACCGCCCAACGCGGCAGCGGTAGTCGTAGCGAAAAGTCCCCTATTTCGCGCAAAAAAGCCGGTTTTTTTGTTTGAAGAATAAAAGTTGCGCCAAGGTTCGGGCACGCTTATGCAATATTCCCCGCCCCCTGCGAACTTTACGTTTATAAGCTTTAACTCGTTAAGGGTATTTAGCGAAGCCTCCAATTCGGATTCCCCTGCAAAGGGCGGATAAATGCGCGCATTTACTTCGTCAAAAGAAACAACAACGTATTTATCGGCGGGGCAAACGTCGCAAAGTGTACGTAATAAAAGTTCGTTTTTGTTATCGGTCATACGCATATTATTGCCAATATGCGAGAATTAATTCTTATACGGCAATGCCGCCAAAGGCGATAACTAACATTATGGCGATAAGTCCGCCGAATATCACAGACAAAACAACCGCCGAGATTCCCAACCAAATGGCGTATTTTGCGGAAACGGGATCCTTCTTTTTATTTACCGCGCCAACGATGATCCCCGCAACGCCGAAAAACAAGCCTATGCCCGCAAATACGGAAAGAATTAAACCTATAACGGAAAGATTCAACCCCGTTCTCGCCTTAGTGCCGCCTGCGGCGTTATCCTTTTCAACAGCAGCTTCGTATTTATCTTGCGCGGTATCTTTTTTTTGGGAAACCTGCTCGTTTTGAGCGGGAGAGTCCTGTACAGGTTCCTGCGGAGTTTCCGTTAGATTTTGAACCGACTGATTTTGATATTTGCGTTCATTTAACGGTGTTTCCATACTACACCCCCATTTGAATTTTGCCTATATAGTATATCACATTTTCGACCTCTAATCAATCGTTTAGAAATACTTTACATATTTTAAAGAAATTTTAAAAAAACTCGTTTTATATTGTTGACTTTTATTTTAAAATGTAATAAAATAATATGGCACGTGAGGATGGCGGAATTGGCAGACGCGTACGTTTGAGGGGCGTATGGTTACACCGTGTGGGTTCAAGTCCCATTCTTCACACCAAAACACAATATATTGCGAGCAAAGCGCGGTATATTGTGTTTTTTATTTTGCTTTTTTTCGGGCAAAATTAAAGCCGCCCGTTAAGGCGGCAATATCGATTAAATATTTTTACCGTTAAAATTCAATTCTGTTATTATATTTGGTGGGCAAATTTTCCTTGTACAAATGCGAATCGTTTGCCAGCTGCAGCACTTTGGGAATTATAAACTCCCCTTCTTCCGTAAAATCAATCGTAGTAACGGAACTGTGTCCCAAATCGAACCTCGTACACATAACGGGATACGGAACGTCGAGCACTGCGCTTAAAAAGGCGAGTCCGAACCCCTGATGAGCAAACAACGCCACGCGTTTTTCATTGCGCTTTGCGGCGGAGTAAAACTTGCCTTGACGATTGTGCACGTAGCCGAAAGAAGCTAAAAATTCGTCCGTTTCGCGCTCTATGCGCATTATGCAATTTTTAAAGGAATGGTCCTTAAAATCGGGGGCGTCGTACCAGCGTTCGCCGCCGTTTTTAATTATTTCCTCGTTCATCTTTTTAACCCATTCGGCGTTGTGAAACAGCCAATGCCTCTCGCCGTCCTTTTCTACGGTCAATTCCTTCCAACACAGGCCCTCGTGGCACCATTCGAGCATGGTTACGTCCTTGCCGAGATAATCGGCGGTGGGCTTTGCGGTAAGATACGCCCTATTAGACGTAGAACTGTAAATTTCATCCAGCCCGTATTTTTTAAATCTGTATTTCAAGGCTTCCGCCTGAGCTTTGCCCTGCTCGGTCAGCCCGTCGGGGGAATATATCGGATCCCCGTGCCTTACGTAAAACAACAACATAACAAAACTTCACGCCCCTCCAAAATTGATTAAATTTCCATTAAAAGTGCCGCCGCACCCAAAGTTCCGGCGCGATTTCCGAGTTTTGCAATCACCACGGGGCACGCGGGGCCTAAATCTCCCGCAAAAATTTCCCTGTCAACGACCTTTTGCAAGGGCTTGATGAGGCTGTCTCCCTGTCCGCAAACTCCGCCGCCGAGCATTACGGCGTTCGGGCGGAAAATATTTGCAATATTGGCAATGCCGCAACCGAGTTTTTCTATATAATTATCGACAACTTGCTTTGCGTAAACGTCCTTTTCGCAATAGTCGAACGCGGTTTTGCCCCCTACTTTTTCGATATCTCCTATCTCCCACATTTTGCTGTCCTTATGGGCGAGCATTGCCCTTTTAGTGTCCCTGATCAACGCGGTAGCGGACGCGTAAGCCTCAAAACAGCCCCTTCTGCCGCAGGTGCATTGTTCTCCGCCGTCAACTATGACCATGTGTCCGAGTTCCGCTCCTGCCGACTTATTTCCTTCAACGAGTTTGTTTCCCACGATGATTCCGCTGCCGACTCCCGTTCCGAGAGTTATAAGGATACAATCGTCGTACGAATTGCCCGCGCCGAAAACGGATTCTCCGAGTGCCGCGACGTTTGCGTCGTTTGCAATTTTCACTTTTATGCCCGTTCTCTCGGATACGCCCTCGGCAATTTTTACGTCTTTCCAATTAAGGTTGTTGGAGAAAATTACGGTGCCGCTCTTGCTGTCTATCATTCCGGGAACGCCCATACCTACCCCTTCAACGTCCGAAGGCGACATATTTGCGGTTTTAAGCAATTTTTTAACCAAAGCCGCAATATTATCCATTACTCGCTCTGCCCCGAATTCGGTTTCCGTGGGTATTTTATCCTCGACGATTATATTGCCCAAATCGTCCACTAAACCGCCTTTAATGTACGTTCCGCCAAGGTCTATACCTATATAATACTTCCTTATTTCTATCATTATCAGTTCGACGTCGCCCTTTATCTGAAAATCGCCGTATCCGGCGGAAATGATGAAAGTGTCCCCGCGGGATATCTTTCTCCCCTCTATTTCGCCGCTGCCTTCAAGGCAAGTAATGCCCTTAAACGAGCCGTCGTCTGCGCGGAAAGTTTCCGTGCCGTTCGTCACAACTTTATACGCGGTAAAATATCTGCTTGCCCCTATGAGGGTTTTGCCGCCCATATCCACGTTCAAAGCGTTGGGCGCGAATGCCGAAAAATCCATTACGTTAAGCGCTTTTTCAACGTGCAAAGGTCTTTCTTTGCCGTCCTTATCTTTGCGTTTATAATCGAAAATTCTGTACGTTAAATTGCTGTTTTGCTGAATTTCACAAATAGTAACGCCCTTGCCGATAGCGTGTACCGTTCCGGATTTTATAAAATACGCCTCACCCTTTTTTACGGGGTAGAAGTTTAAAAGGTCCGTAACGCTGCCGTCGTCAACCGCGGAAACGAAACGAGATTTTTCGGTGTTTTCCTTAAAGCCGAGGTATATGCCGGCGCCCTCGTCCGCATCGGCAACGTACCACATTTCCGTTTTGCCGTAACTTCCTTCGTTTTTAAGAGCGTACTCATCGCTCGGATGCACCTGAACGGAGAGGTCGTCCGCGGAGTCTATCAGTTTAACGAGCACGGGGAAAAATTCAAAATCTTTAAGGTTTTTGCCAAGCCCTTCGGCGCCGAATTCTTCGGCAATATTTTGACCGTTTTCAGATAGAGATAACCCGTCGGGGTGCATGGAAATTTCCCACGTTTCGGCAATCTTGTCGGCAGAAGATATTTTGCCGTAATTTCTCAATTTATTACCGCCCCAAATATAATCTTTGCAAGTCGGTGTTAATTTTAACAATTTTTTCATATTGCGCCTTAATAATTTTTTGTGATTTGTTTTATTTAATAAGATTATACCATATCCGCAGAATATTTACAAGCCAAATAAACGAAAAGAACCGACCCCCCGCACGCGAAAAAATCGTGGGCGGAAAGTCGGTCTTATAAAACAGTGCTGCGTACTACACTGCCTTATACAAATTGAAAGATTTTTGTTTTAATTGTTACGCTTACAGCGTAATTTTCACCGCGGGGACAACACCGCCACCGGTATCATAGACACTGGCACCCTGCTGTAATAATTTACCATCAGTGTAAACTATTATCTCACTAATGTTACTATCATATTTAGGGGAACGAAGCCACCAACAACTGTTTCCGTCATAACTTCCGCCTGCTGCGTGTATGCATACTCCCTGACAATGGGCATAATTCGTCGATTTCTTGTAACGCGTAGTTGAACTTCCCGTACCCGTATCAAACTCGTATGCCGCACGCGTAACTTCCTGCTCGGACAACAGCCACACTTTATCATTAGTGTCGTCGCATGCGTATTGATTGTTTCCGCTATTCCAATAAGTTGCGTTATTATCTCCTCGCGCTGTTATCTACGGTAACGGTATTTATTATCGCCTTCTGCCCGTCGTTAAACGCCGTATTGTAAAACGTTTCGTTAAGCCAAGCGCGAATCATGCTGTACTCGTAATTGTTTGTTGAAAGCGAAAAATTTTGCGAATCTATTATCATTTCACATAACAAAGTCGCGGTTCCGTTCTCCTCTTCTAAAATTCTCCACTTTATAGGCTCAAATTTAAACCAGTAAACGCTTCCGGTATAATAACCGCTGTCGTCCTGAACAGAATTGTTAACAGAACTGCTACTCTCCATATTCCAAGGTCTGTAACTCGTAAAATACACGCCGCGATAGGCGTTATTACCGTAAGTTACGTCTATATACCACATATAGTCGCTTACCGAACCTTCGATATAATATTCGTAAGAAGTCCAGCTTGCGCTATCAGACGAAGTGGGCAATTTGCCCGCCGCCGCATTCAACGCGGTTTTTAACGAGGAGTCTGTAACCTCGCTCTGCGGGTACTTGCCGAAATCGATCGTTCCGTCACCGTTCAAAAAGTACAGTTTTTCCCCGCAAACTATGCACGTTCCGTTTACGAACTCGTGATCGTGAGCGTTAAAAAGCTTGATTTTAAGCGCGGGAACAATGCCCCTGTTGGTGCCGTAAACGTTATGATCCCATGTGTTTATTCCGTTGCCGTTAATAGAACTGTTATATGTGCAATCACCCGCAAAATAAACGTAAAAGACTTCGTCATTGCTGCCATAATAAGGCGAGCGCAATAACCAGCGGCAGTAGCCGTTTTGCTTATTAACACCTTGACACAAAGAGTAATCGGTAGGGCTTTTCTTTCTTGCCTCATCCGCATTACCAATCGAAGTGCTGAATCCGTATGCAGAAGAACTTACTTCCTGCAAAGAAAGCAGCCAAATTTTATCTGCGGTATCGGCGCAGACGTTGCCGTTTACGCCGTTATTCAAGTAATTAGCATTATTTGCCGGGTTTGTGCTGCGGGCGCTGTTATCGAGCGTTACGGTTTGTATAAGCGCCCTTTCTGCCGCGTCAAACGCCGTATTATAAAACGTTTCGTTAAGCCAGGCGCGAACGGTACTTTCCGCATAGTTGTTTGTCGAAAGCGAATAATTCTGCGCGTCTATTATCATATCGCAAAGAATAGTAGCGTAAATTTCTCCGTTTTCGGTGGTAGTTTCGAGGATCCTCCACTTTATCGGTTCCCATTTAAACCAGTAAACGTTGCCCGTATAATAACCGTTGTCGTCCTGATGGGTATTGCCCGAGTTGCTGTTAATATTCGTCCAATAAGGTCTGTAACTCGTAAAATACACGCCGCGATAGGCGTTACTGCCGTAAGTTACGTCTATATACCACATATAATTCTGCACCGTGCCGTTTACGTAGTAGCCGTAGCTCGTCCAGCTTTGGCTATTGCCGCTCGTGGGCAATTTGCCCGCCAAACCGTTAAGCGCGGTTTTTAACGAGGAGTCTGTAACCTCGCTCTGCGGGTAATTTCCGAAATACACGTAGTTACCGTCCTTTACGTAATGATCTTCGGGGATAATTCCGTAACTTTCGTTGTGTTCCCCGCAACGGGTGCACTCGCCGTTAACGTAATTATGCCCGAGAGCGGGTATAACTTCCGTTTGAGTGTGCGCGGCGTCGGAAAGACAATAGCGTACCCGCTTGCCGTCTGCCGTGCAAGTAGCGGCTTTAACGACGTTCCATTCCGACCAGCTGTGCGCGTGCACGTTTACATTAAGATCCTCTATCTTTCCGCTAACGCTTGTAAACAGCTCGTCGTTCAAAATGCTTATGGTGTAGCCGTTGCCGTATAACGTGCCTGCAAACGCAATGGGCGACCATTCGACGCCCGCAAGGTCGATATCGTTCATTAAATAGAACTTGTAAACAGACGTATGGTTGCGCATGGCAAACAAGTCTTCCGCCGTGTAAAGCCTGCGGTTTACGTAGTAATAAGCCTGCGTGCCGATATCCTCGAAAGACTCCCATTCTATAATGGAACAACCCGCGGTGCCATCCGTACCGACGTCGTCCCACCGTCCATTATAATATAACTGCAAAAAGTCTTGATTTCCGTACCCGTTATTCGGTTCGCCGGAATACCAACTTTTAAAATTGAACGGCTCGCCCGTTACCCATTCCCAAGTGCCTTCCTTAAAGTAGTCGTTTCCGCCGACGTAATAGTATTGACTTGAATTGCTGCCCCTTACAGACGCTACAAAGCTGTTTTCGTCGGAAGACGTTATAACAGCGAGGTGGCCGCCAATATATTCGGCGTATGCTTCGGCGTCGAACCAAGTCATAGCAGTGGTAACAGCGGTGTAGAAGTGACCGTTATAATGATATACCGTCAAGTTCTTTACGGCGCCGTTGATATCGGTTACTGTAACGGCAAACCGAGTAGTTCCGCCTATTACGTAATCGTCGACCGTGCCTTCGCTTATCTGCGTTCCGCCAGAAATACAATCCTCAATGGTAACTGTAACGTTATTTTCCGAAATAAAGCCGGCTGCTCGTTTCGTGCCGTAAATCGTTCCGTAGTTTTCACAATTCTTAAGGGTGATATTGACATAGCTCCAGCCAATGAGACCGGCGGAATTCGAACCTGTAATATTGCCGTAGTTAACGTTATTTTCGAATTTGACAGTCGCTATTTTTCCTGTATATCCGCCTATGTCTCCTATAAATCCGCCTATGTTGTGAACATTTCTCGACCTTAATATTACGTCGGCATAGTTCGTGCAATTTGTTATAGATACAGAATTAGCATTAATCCCACCGACTAATGAACCGATATTATATCCATACGTAACGTCTATCAAGCCCTCTGTAACTATATCGTTTGCGGAAACGTTCATACCCGTTGCGGCATTGAATGCATCAACGCCGGTGAGCGTTGCTGTTTTATCGGTGCCGTCATAAACAAGACCGGATTCTCCTGCCGCAGGAGCAGTAAGCGTAAACGAAACCTTGCCTTCCGTTAAATCACAGCCGTCATTGCCGCAGGTCGCCGTGATGGTCGCACCGCTCGCGGAATAGGTGAAGCTGTGGATGTGGAGCTTGCCCTCCTCCACCAGCATGTACCGATTGCGGG
>CAJOMS010000088.1 GCA_905235795.1 uncultured Clostridia bacterium
ATGATCCGTGTCCACCGGACGTTCCGCCCTGCCCACCGAGGCACGATCCGTGTCCGCCGGACGTTCCGCCATGCCCACCGAGGCACGATCCGTGTCCGCCGGGGCACGAACCTTACCCGCCTGCGTCCTTGCGTGACGAGTTGAGGCTGGACGAGGAGGACTACGAATAAAAAACCAAAGCACAGATTTTTAAATTTAACGTAAAAAACACGAGAATCCCGAACTTTCGTTTCGGGATTTTTAAATTGCTTAAACGTTTTATTTTTTGCGCAATTACCTTTAAAAAAGTATAATATACTTATCTTATTTTGGAGGTAAAGTAAAATGTTAGAAGCTTTTGAAAAAGAATTGAGGAGAGAAAATCTTTCCGAAAACACCATTTCCGCATACCTTTTTACGGTGCGGATGTATATGCAGACCGCGGGGGAATTTTCAAAGATAAATCTGCTTGCTTTGAAGGGATTTTTAATTGAAACTTACAAGCTCGCAACGGTAAATTTGAGGATTCAGGCGATAAACAAGTATCTCGATTTTACCAAGCGGGGCAAATTGCGCCTGTCGTCGGTAAAGGTCCGGCAGAAAAACTTTTTGGAAAACGTGATAAGCGACGCCGATTACCGTTTTTTTAAAAACAAGTTGAAAAAGAATAAAAACAAGCAGTGGTATTTTGTGGTCAGGTATCTTGCAGCCACGGGCGCGCGGGTAAGCGAGCTGATACAGATCAAGGCGGAACACGTTTACGCGGGGCATTTCGACGTGTACTCCAAGGGCGGAAAGATGCGCCGCCTTTACATACCCAAGGCACTGAGGGAAGAAACCGAATTATGGCTGCAGAGCAGAGGGGATACCTGCGGGTATCTTTTTTTAAACAGATTCGGCAAAAGAATAACTCCGCGCGGCATTTCCCTTCAATTAAAAAAGTACGCCGAAAAGTACGGCGTAAACCCAAACGTGGTGTATCCGCACTCCTTCCGCCACAGGTTTGCAAAAAATTTTTTGGAAAAGTACAACGATATAGCTTTTCTTGCAGACCTTATGGGGCACGAGAGCATAGAGACCACCCGCATTTATCTCAGAAAGACCGCCTGCGAGCAAAGGCGGATAGTAGACGAGGTGGTTACCCGGAAGCGCCGCACCGTTCGTTTTTGAAATAAACGGTTTGTATTAGCGCGAACGACCGTCCCGTTCGTTTTTTTGCAATAAACAATTTACATTTTTACGGTTATGTGTTAAAATTAAAGAGATATAAGCGTAGTCGGGCGTTGATGGGCTCCGTAATAAGCGGTTTCGTTGATGCTTGGCAAGTGTATAATAACCAACATAATAAAAACCATGAAATAGTCCCGGCAAATTTTGTTTAATATCTAAGGAGTGTTATGAAAAGAAAAATTTTTTTTCGTGGTTCAGGTCTTTTTATCTTTTATTTTTCAATAGAAATGATTATAGAAATTAGCATTTTATATATGCCATTTGGATTAATTTTTGGACAAGTTCCACCTGTGCTTTCACTCCCAATATGGTTATTAGTTGTTATCTTTGTTATAGGAGCAATACTGTGGACTTATTTAATTGTTGAATTTGCAAGAAACAGAATTGTATTTGAAGAAAATCACATTTATGTTCCGGAATCATGGGGCAAGGGACGAGAAAAAACTCAATACAAAACTGTTGTAGATTATTTGACTATAGTTGAAGTGTTTCTTGCGGAAAGCCATAAGGATTCTTTAAATCGCTATGATTGCTCTGTTTTGCCTATGCCATATATAGTATTAAATTGTAAAGATAACAAACAAGAACTCATAAATGTTAATTGGTATTCAAAGAAGCAACGTATAAAAATTATTGACGAAATAATCAACAGGGCGAAACTACACGGAAACGATTTTACCGATGAAAAAGGAGAAGAAATATATAAATCTTTTTTAACTGCGAAAAAAAGATATAATGCTTGATTTGACTATTTTAACCGGTATTTATATTTCGTTTGTATCTTTGTTGATTTATTGAAAGTTAATTGTTTTTTCGGAACGGGTAGATTGTTCTGCCGGCAGAAAGGTTGAGAGCGCCGCAAAGCGCGTATTTGCCCGCATTTTTCGCCCGTTTAAATGAAAAATGCCGAATACCCGATGCGATATTCGGGGTACAGACCGTAGTCGCCCGTAAACGCCAGAACGATAAGGTAAACGTTAAGCACTATTATTACAGGCATCAACACCATAAGGAACATGCTTTTCAGCCTGTATTTAAACGCGAACATGGCGGCGTAGATCCCAACGGCACCGCCGAGTATGGCGGTTACGAACAGCTTTCCGTCGTGCACGGCGTTTTCACATTCGCCCTCGTCGTTAGCGTCCTTTTGAAATTTCAACAGCAGAAAGGAATATACGTTTATCGAGAGCACGTAAACTATCAACAAAATTCTTATAAGTACCAACATACAAATATTATGCGCGGCGCGGTGCCGTTTATTCAAATTATGTTTATACCCGTATCGAGAGAGGAACTTAATAACCCGAACGAAGTCGATTTCGTGCTGATTTCTTCCGACGCCTACGTCGATCACCCCACCTACGGCCACGCCATAATAGGCAGGTTGGTGCAGTCGTTGGGCTTTTCGGTCGGCATCGTTCCGCAACCGCTTACAGACGAGGAATATACCGCCTTTCCCAAGCCGAAATACGCCTTTCTGGTGAGCGGAGGGGTAGTGGATTCTATGGTAAACAATTACACCGTAGCCAAGCGCCGCCGCACGGACGACGTTTACAGCCCCCCTTCCAAGCAGGGCAAAAGGCCGGACAGGCAGGTTACCGTTTACACCCGCAATTTAAAGAGGCTTTACCCCGACGTGCCCGTAATTATCGGCGGTATAGAGGCGAGCCTGAGGCGCTTTGCTCATTACGATTACTGGGCGGACAGAGTAATGCCCTCAATTCTCGCCGATAGCGGAGCCGACGTTTTGATCTACGGCATGGGAGAACGCCCCTTGCGCGAAATTTTGTCGCTCGTAGAGCGCGGCGTGCCCGTAAATAAAATAAAGGACGTGCGCGGAACGTGCGTTTTGCGCCCCGTTTCCGATATAGCTAACCTTATAGAAAAAGGCGCTGCGGAAATGCCCACCTTTACCGAGTGCAAGACGGATAAAACGCTTTACGCAAAGGCTTTCAGACAGCAGTCCAGAAATACCGATCCTATCAACGCCACCGTGCTTATTCAGCGGCAGAACGACGAATTCGCCGTCGTTCAGAACCTGCCTTCTATGCCCCTTACCGAGGAGGAGATGGACGCTATCTACGCCCTTCCCTTCGAGAGGACGTATCACCCCATGTACGAAAAGGAGGGCGGAATCAAGTCTTTGGAAGAAGTCAAGTTTTCCGTAACTTCGCACAGGGGATGTTTCGGCAGCTGTTCTTACTGCGCAATAAACTTTCATCAGGGGCGCATCGTGCAAAAGAGGAGCGACGAGAGCATCCTTTCCGAAATAGAGCAGCTCACCCACGATAAAGATTTTAAGGGATATATACACGACCTTTCAGGCCCGTCGGCAAATTTCAGAGAGCCCGCGTGCGAAAAGCAAAAAAAATACGGCGCCTGCAAGGACAAATATTGCATAGGCTACACGCCGTGCAAGAATTTGAAGGTGGATCACAGCGGGTTTATAGAACTTTTGCGCAAGGCTCGCAAGATACCCAAAGTTAAAAAGGTGTTTATACGCAGCGGTATACGTTTCGACTATCTGATGTACGACGAAAACGACGCCGTGCTCGAAGAACTGATAACTCACCACGTAAGCGGGCAACTTAAAGTGGCGCCCGAACATTGTAACTCAAAAGTCCTTAAATGTATGAACAAGCCGGACTTTTCGGTATATAAAAAATTTGCCGAAAAGTACAGGGTGCTCAACGAAAAGGCGGGCAAAAAGCAGTACATAGTGCCGTATCTCATTTCCTCTCACCCCCAATGCGGAGTAAAAGAGGCGGTGGAACTTACCGAATATCTCAAATCCATACACTATATGCCCGAACAGGTGCAGGATTTTTACCCCACCCCGTCAACGCGTTCTACGTGCATGTTTTACACGGGCATCGATCCTGACACTATGGAAAAGGTGTACGTTCCCAAAAACCCCGAAGAAAAGAGAATGCAGCGCGCGCTTTTGCAGTACCGCAAGCCGGAAAACAGGCAACTCGTAGAAAAGGCGTATAAAATTGCCGGCAAGTTCCGCTTCGATTCCGACGGCGCGGCGGCACGTTCTTTCCAAAAGGGGAAAGGCAAACCGAACAAAACCGCAAAAAATGCGAAAAGATACGGCAAAAAAGGCTGATTGATTTAAAAAGTTGCGGCAAATTCTATACAAAAACCGAAAAATGTGATAAAATAAAATATATGTTTCGCGGAGGAAGAAAATGAAGTGTATGTATTGCGGCTGTTCCGACAGCAAAGTTATTGACTCAAGAGCTACGGAGGACGGCCTTTCTATTCGCCGCCGCCGTGAATGCAGCGAATGCGGCAGGCGCTTTACCACGTACGAGACTATCGAAACGACGCCCATCCTCGTTATCAAATCCAGCGGAATGAGGGAAGTTTTCGACGAGAACAAAATCAAAAACGGCATTATCAAATCGTGCGAAAAACGCCCCGTTCCCATGTACAAGATAGATAAGCTCATCGACGATATCAAAAAGCAGATATACAACAGCCTCGATCAGGAAGTAACTTCCAAACAGATAGGCGAAATGGTAATGGAAGGGCTCAGGGACATCGACGAGGTAGCTTACGTTCGCTTCGCGTCCGTTTACCGCTCGTTTAAAGACGTTTCTTCCTTTATGAAGGAACTTGAAAAACTTATTAAAAAATAATCGCAACGTTCGTATTTTCAGGAGTATAAACAGGAGTATAAAATGGTAGAGGCAAAGAATTTTATAGAAGATATCATCAACGAAGAACTTGCCGAGGGCAAGGTGGAGACCGTTCACACCCGCTTCCCGCCCGAACCGAACGGCTATTTGCACATAGGCCACGCAAAATCGTTGTGCCTTAACTTCGGCACGGCGGAAAAGTACGGCGGCGTGTGCAATTTGTTCTTCGACGACACAAACCCCTCCAAGGAAAAGACTGAGTACGTGGAGGCAATAAAGAAGGACATCGAATGGCTGGGCTTTAAGTGGTACGAGATACATTACGCTTCGGACTTTTTCGATAATATTTTCGAACTTGCAGTAAAACTTATAAAGGACGGAAAAGCCTTTGTTTGCGACCTTTCCGCCGACCAAATAAGGGAAATGCGCGGCACCCTAACCGAACCCGGGCAGGAAAGCCCGTACAGAAACAGGTCCGTTGAAGAAAACCTGCAGCTGTTTTACGACATGCGCGACGGAAAGTTTGAGGACGGCGAAAAGGTCATCCGCGCCAAGATAGATATGGCGTCGCCCAACAT